>DASTPC010000034.1:0-10306 GCA_035720085.1 Gaiellaceae bacterium | reverse complement strand
CCCAGGTGCCCGCGGCCCTCGGCCTGCTCCGCGGCCGCCGCAGCTCCGGCTTCCCGCCGCTCGCGCCCGACGTCGAGGCGGCGGGAGGCACGTACGTCGACGGGCCGGACGTCGTGGACGGGAACATGGTCTCCTGCGGCGGGTGGGGCGACCTCGCCGAGTGGTCACGGGCGTTCCTGGAGGCGCTCGACCGGGCGGCGGTGCCGGCGTAGGCGTCCGTCTCAGCGCGCGCCCGCCGTCTCGAGCAGGCGCGCGAGCTCGTCGTACCCGTTGCGCCGGGCGTGTTCGAGCGCCGTCACGCCCTCGCGGTCCGGGAGGTCGAGGTCGGCGCCGGCGGCGATCAGCAGGCGGACGATCTCGCGGTGGGCGGGGCCGCCGTCGCCGAGGAGGACCGCCTCCAGGAGCGCCGTCCAGCCCAGGTCGTTCACGTGGTCGACGTCGATCGAGGTGGCGAGCAGCTCGCGGACGACGGCGACGTGGCCGCGGTCGGCGGCCGGGATCAGCGCCGTGCCGCCGAAGCGGTTCGTGCGCGACAGGTCGGGGCCTGCCCGGAGCACCTCCCGTAGGACCTCGACGTTGCCGGTCTCGCCGCACGCCAGCAGCGCGTTCGCGCGCGTCTCATCCTGGAGGTCGACGTCTGCGCCCGCCTCTACGAGCTCGCGGACGACGTCGGCGTTGCCGGCATAGACCGCCCCGGTGACCGCCGTGCGTGAGTTCACGTCGCGATCGTCCGGGTCGGCGCCGCGTTCGAGCAGGTCCCGGACGCGGGCGAGGTCGCCGGCGCCTGCGGCGCGCGAGAGCTCGCCCCGCGCCGGCGACGGCCGGTCCTCGCCGCCGCAGCCGGCGAGCGCGAAGAGGACGAGCAGCGGCGCCCAGCGCATTCCGGCGAGTCTAGGCGCGCGCCTCCGACGGGCACTACGCTCGTGTCGTGAAGGCGCCGCCGTACACCACGCTGCGCGTGCAGGTGACGCACCTGCCCGGGGACGTCGTCGAGAGCGACCTCGTGGCGGTCGAGGAGCCGCTCGAGATCCGCGTCAACGGCCAGCCCGTGGCCGTGACGATGCGGACGCCCGGGCACGACGAGGAGCTGGCACTCGGTTTCTGCTTCACGGAGGGCCTGCGACCGGCCGGTGCACGGTTGCCGGGCGACCTGAGCGCGAACACCGTCGACGTCGACGCGCCCGGGTTCGACCCGGCGCGTCTCCGCCGCAGCTTCTTCACCTCCTCCTCCTGCGGCGTCTGCGGCAAGGGGGCGCTCGAGGCGGTGGCGGTCGACGCGCCTCGCGTCGAGAGCCCGCTGCGCGTGCCGGCCGCGCTCGCGGCGGCCCTCCCCGAGCGGCTGCAGGCCGCCCAGGCTGCGTTCGCCGCGACCGGCGGGCTCCACGCGACCGGCTGGTTCGACCCCGCGGGCGAGCTCCGCTATCTGCGCGAGGACGTCGGCCGCCACAACGCGATGGACAAGGTGCTCGGCCGCGCGTTCGCGGACGGGTGCACGCCGCTCGCCGAGGCGCTGCTCTGCGTCAGCGGACGGCTCTCCTTCGAGCTGGTCCAGAAGGCGGCCGTGGCCGGCTGTCCGATCCTCGTCGCGGTCGGGGCGCCGTCCTCGCTCGCGGTCGAGCTGGCGGCGGACCGCGGCGTGACGCTCTGCGGCTTCGCACGCGGCGGCAGGCTCAACGTCTATACGGAGCAGTGGCGCATCGTCCCCTGACCGGCGTCCTGCTCGTCGGCGGGGCGTCGGAGCGGTTCGGCTCGCCGAAGGCGCTCGCGCTGCTCGGGGGCGAGACGCTCGCCGAGCGCGGCTACCGCGTCCTGGCGGAGGCGTGCCGCGAGGTGCTGGCCGTCGGCAAGGCTGCGGACGCCCTGCCGCTGCCCTTTCCGGTGCTCGACGACGGTGGCGCGGGGAGGGCGCCGGTGTTCGGGGTCGTCGCGGGCCTGCGCGCCGCCGCGCATGACGTCTGCGTCGTCCTCCCGGTCGACTGCCCGCTCGTGACGCCGTCCGTGCTCGCCGGGCTCGGCGCGGCCGGCGCCGTGCCTCAGACGGGCCCGCTCCCCGGCGCGTACGCCCGGTCGCTGCTGCCCGTCCTGGAGGAGCGCATCGCGCGCGGTGAGCTCTCGCTTCGCGGCGTCAACCCGGTCGTGCTCCAGGTGGACGCCGCGCTGGTCGCCGACGTCGACACGGCCAGCGACCTGGAACGCCTCCGAGCGAGCTCCTCGCGATCCACGGGTCCCGTGTCCTGAAGAGACGCCGCGCGGGACGATGGCCGCGGACCGCGGCACCATGGCCGAGACGGAGCGGATGCTCTCGCCGTCGAGCGCTGGATTCGCGCGCACGTGGAACCGGTCGGCGCGGTCGAGGCCGTGCACGAGCGCCCGTGGGCGACGGTCGCGCGCGTGCCGATCGCCGGCGGCGTCGCCTGGTTCAAGGCGTGCGCGCCCGTGCAGGCCTCCAGGCGCCCGACGAGCGGGCGTAGCACCGAGACCGGGCGGCGGCCGGGGCTACTGCGTCTTCCCGATCCGGTGCACCCAGAAGCGCCACCAGCTGAACAGCGACGCGTGGTTCGCGCCCGACATCTCGGCGACGCCGACGACGTCGGCGTGCGTCGGCTGGCCCAGCTTCTCGTGCGTCCAGACGATCACGGCGTTGTCGGCGTCGTCGAAGTAGCAGACCCTGCTGCCGCCGCGGTCGCCCGAGCCGTGCGTCCAGTCGCCCTCGCCGCCCCAGCTCGTGCCGCTGCAGGTCCCGGAGTCGCGCGTGACCGCGTTCTCGGTCACGTACGCGTCGTAGGCCTGCTCGGCCGCAGCGCCGCTCGGGTAGGAGGAGAGCTCCCAGCGGTCAGGGCGGTTGCGCACCGAGGTGTCGGAGGGGAGGCAGACGAGCGTCGAAATCGCGCCCGGCTGCGGCGTCGAGGCGGTGGCGCAGTCGCGGTACAGCTGTGGGGGGACGACCGACTGCAGGTCGGCCGGCTCCGCCACGGCCGTCGGCGACCCGGGCGGGGGCGGTGGAGAGCCGGAGGTCGACGAGCCGTCGTCGCCGGAGAGCAGGTAGACGAGGCCGCCCGAGACGGCGGCGGCGAGGATCGCGAGACCCGCTGCGAGCACCCAGGTCGAGCGCTTCCCGCCCGCCGGCTTGGGCGTCCCCTCCGGAGCCGCGGCGTCGTGCACGACGGTCCCGACTGCCGCTACGGTGGGGCCGCCGGTGTCGGCCGGTGTCTCCCCGGTGGGTGGGCCGGCGTCGGCCCGCAGCGCACCGGCCGAGGCGCCGGTGTCCGCCGGCGCCGATCCCGCCTGCCCGGCGAGGGAGACCGGCTCGACCGCGGGCCGCTCGGCGCTCGGGGCCCCCTCCGCGTCCGGCGCCGGGAGCCGGATGGGCGGCTGGGTGCGGGCGAGCTCCGGCGGTGCGGACGTCGGGAGCTGCAGCGCGGCGGCGCGGGCGGCGTGGACGAACTCGCTGCACGTGTCGTAGCGGTCCTCGCGGGCCTTGGCCATCGCCGTGCCGAGAACCCGGTCGAGCGCCTTCGGCAGGTCCGGCCGCACCTCGCAGAGCGACGGCGGCGGCTCGGCGATGTGCGCGTGCATGACGGCAACCTCGCCCTCGCGGACGAACGGCGGGCGCCCTGTGAGCGCCTCGAAGGCGACGCAGGCGAGCGCGTAGACGTCGGTGCGCGCGTCGACCGTCATCCCCTCGATCTGCTCCGGGGCCGCGTAGTCGACGGTGCCGATGAAGAGTCCGGTGCGCGTGAGCCCGGGCGTGGAGGTGTGCTTGGCGACGCCGAAGTCGGTGACGAACACCCGTTCCGAGGGATCCTCGATCAGGATGTTGGCCGGCTTCACGTCCCGGTGGACGAGGTCGTGGTCGTGCGCGGTGTCGAGCCCGGAGGCCGCCTGCTCGAGGATGAAGAGCGTCCGCCCGAGCCCGAGCGGCCCGTCCCGGGCGATCACACCCTTCAGATCGCCCCCGTTGACGTACCGCATGGCGATGTAGAGCAGGCCCTCGGCCTCGCCCGCGTCGTAGATCGGGACGATGTTCGGGTGGTCGATCTCGGCCGCCCGTCGCGACTCGCGCTCGAAGCGCTCGCGGAAGTCCGCATCGGTGCCGAGCGTCGCCGTCAGCAGCTTGAGCGCGACCTTTCGGCCGAGCCGCTCGTGCTCGGCCAGGTAGACGACGCTCATGCCGCCGCGTCCCAGCAGCGCCTCGATCCGGTAGCCGGCGATGCTCGTGCCGATGCGGGTGGTCGAGCTCACCGCGTCATCATGCGGCCTGGCTCCCGGTCACGACAAGGCTTGAGCGGCCCTTGAGCGGCCCGTGACCGCCCCCCGCCACCGTTTCGACATCGCCACACGCGGAAACGGAGGAGGATCATGACGCGCAGCACCCCCAGCTCGGACCTGCTCGAGCTCGAGACCGAGATTGCCCGTTACCTGGACGCAGTCGAGACGTTTCGCGCCGAGGGCTCGTGCCCGACCTGGCGTGCCGAGCTCGCCCCCCCGGCCTGGTGGGCGAGCGAGCACCTGCCCGAGCCGCGCCCGGCCGCGCCCGTCTGCTAGACAGAACCTGGTGGAGTCGAGCCTTCCCCTGGGCGGGCGGGAGCCTGGCCCCGGCGAGCTAGTGGGCCCGTACCGGATCGACGCCGTGCTCGGCGAGGGTGCGATGGGGGTCGTCTACCGCGCCGTGCACGAGGACGACGGCGTCACGGTCGCGCTCAAGGTGCTGCGGCCCGAGCTCGCCGCCAGCGAGGAGTACCGGCACAGGTTCCTGCGCGAGGCGCGCGTGGCCGGAGAGGTCGAGCACCGGAACCTCGCGCCGATCCTCGAGGCGGGCGAGCTGTCGGGCCGGCACGTGCTCGCGATCCGCTACGTCCCGGGGCAGACGCTCGCGGAGCGGCTGGCCTCGGCAGGGACGCTGCCGCTGCCGGACGTCCTGCGCCTCGTCGGCGAGCTCGGAGCCGCGCTCGACGCGCTGCATGCGTTCGGCCTCGTCCACCGCGACGTGAAGCCGCAGAACGTCGTCCTCGACGAGGAGGGCGCGGCCGTGTTGACCGACCTGGGCCTCGCCAAGGGGCGGGCGTACACGGTGCTGACGCGCCCGGGGCAGCTACTCGGCACCGTCGACTACCTCGCCCCCGAGCTGATCGAGGGCACCCCGGCGACGCCGGCCAGCGACGTCTACTCCCTCGGCTGCGTCGTCTTCGCGTGCCTCGCCGGCCGGCCGCCGTTCACGGGCGTGAGCCCGTTCCAGGTCGTCGCCGGGCATCTCGGCGAGGAGCCGCCGGATCCGTGCGCGGACAGGGACGACGCACCCCCCGGCCTCGGGCCGGTCGTGCTCGAGGCGCTCGCGAAGGAGCCCGCGGCGCGGCCTCGCACGGCGCGCGGCTACGCGCTCGCGGTCTGGCGAGCGGCGTCTTCCCCGGCCCTCCCGGCCAGCGAGAGCGACCACGTGTAGCGGGTGAGGTGCTCCCGCGGCGCGAGCCCGCCCGGCCGCGGGCCGCGGCGCACGAGCAGCGCGGGTGGAGCAGCCAGCCGGACCGCCTCCGCGCGCGCGCCGCCCAACCCGTCCTGGCGCCACGAGTCGGCGAGCCCGCAGACGAGCACGCCCGCGGCCGCTGCCCCGTCGACGATCCCGGCCGGACCTCGCTCTCCGAGCACCGGCTCCGTCGGCACCCCCGCGAGCTGCTGCACCGCGAGCGCGGCGTGCGCCAGCAGCCGGCTGGCGTCGCGCCGCCCTTCTCCGCCCGCCTCGGTGCCGAGCAGGCGGAGCGCCGACCCGCGGGCACCGGCCAGCCAGGCCCCCAGCTCGAGCGCCGCCCAGTCGTGGTCGGAGCCGCCGAACGGCACCAGCACCGGCCCCGGCGCCGCGTCGCGTGCGTACAGGAGGCCGACGTCGCAGGCCGCCTCGCCGAGAACGGTGGCGGCGTCCGCGGTCAGCGACCCGTCTGCGCGCACGGCGGCTGCCGCGTCGAGCACGAGCACGTCCGCCGCCTGCTCGGTCGCGAGCCGGACGAGGTCGCGGCCTGCGTCGGGGGAGGTGAACGCGGCCGTCCGCGCGGAGACGCCGCGCTCGGCCAAGGCGGAACGCCTCTCGTTGAGCAGCGCCGTCCACGGCGCGAGCTCCTCGCCGCGCGCGACGAGGCGCGCCAGGATCAGGTCACTGCCCTGGCCGGGGGCTGCGAGCGGCTCGACCACGGCGAGGAGGGCGTCCACGCCCCCGGCCTCGCCGAGCGCGAGCAGGACGGCCCGCGCGGTGGCGGCCGGGGGCGCCGCCGGGGGCGGCGCCTGCTGCAGCTCGAGCTCGCGCTCCTGGCGGAGGATGGCACGCTCGAGCCGCTGCAGCGCGGGCCCGGGCTCGATCCCGAGCTCCTCGACGAGCGCCCGCCTGCCCTCCTGGAACGCCTCGAGCGCCTCGGCCTGGCGCCCGGAGCGGTAGAGGGCGAGCATCAGCTGCCCCCGGAGCCGCTCGCGCAGCGGGTGTGCCGCCACCAGCGGCTGCAGCTCGCCGACCAGGGCGGCGTGGCGGCCGCAGGCGAGGTCGGCGTCGACCAGCTCCTCGAGCGCGGTCAGGCGGAGCTCCTCGAGCCGGCCGACGGCGGGCTGGGCGAACGACTCGTAGGCGACGTCCGCGAGCGGCGCCCCGCGCCAGAGTGCGAGCGCCTCGCGCAGCAGCCCCGCGGCCTGCTGCGGGTCTGCGGTGCGGGCCTGCTTGCAGAGGCGCTCGAACCGCTCGAGGTCGAGCTCGCCCGGCTCGGTGCGCAGCACGTAGCCCGGCGGCCTCGTCTCCAGCCTGGCGGCGGCGCCCGGAGCGGCGGTCTCGAGCGCCTTGCGCACGTTCGAGACGTGCACCTGCACCGTGTGCGCCGCCGTGGCCGGGGGCGCCTCGGCCCACAGCTCGTCCACGAGCCGGTCGACGGAGATCACTTCGTTCGCGTGCAGGAGCAGGATCGCCAGCAGCGCGCGCTGCCGGGCACCGCCCAGACGGACGACGTCGTCTCCCTCTCGGGCCTCGAGCGGCCCGAGGATCCGGAACTCCACCGGCGCCTCCTTCCGCGCGACCGTACCACGGCGCCTTGAGCGCGCCTTGAGCCGGGCTTGACCGGGCTCGCCGACCGTGCGTGCACCGGATCCGCACAGGGGTCGGATCGCCAAGAGAGAGGACACACGATGGGCCTTCGCACCGCACTCACCGCACTCGCCTCGGTTCTCGTCGCCGCGCTCGCGCTCGTCGCGGGTGCCGTCAGGGCCGACGCCGCCGTTCCCGGCCTGAACGGCAAGCTCGTGTTCGCCACGAACCGCGACGGCGGCAACTTCGAGATCTACTCGATGTCGGCCGACGGCTCGGGGGCGACGCGGTTGACGAACGCCGCCGCCGGCGACTTCGTGCCGCGGTTCTCGCCCGACGGCACCCGGGTCGCGTTCGAGGCCAACCGGGACGGCAACTCGGAGATCTACGCGATGAACGCCGACGGCACGGGCGTCGACCGGCTGACGAACCACCCCGAGATCGACTTCCGCCCACGCTGGTCGCCGGACGGCTCACGCATCCTCTGGGAGACCAAGCGCGACGGCAACGTCGAGCTCTACACGATGAAGCCGGACGGAACGTCCCTCACCCGGCTGACGAACAACCCGGCCACGGACGGCTTCGCCGACTGGTCGCCCGACGGCTCGCGGATCGCGTTCACGTCGCTCCGCGACGGCAACTACGAGGTCTACACGATGGACGCCGACGGCTCGAACGTGACGCGGCTGACGAACGGCCCGGCCGTCGACATCGGCGCGTCGTGGTCGCCGGACGGCTCGCGCATCGCCTTCAACAGCACGCGCGACGGCAACTACGAGATCTACACGATGAACGCGGACGGCTCGAACGTGACGCGGCTGACGAACAACCCGGCCACCGACACCGACATGGCGTGGTCGCCGGACGGCACGCAGATCGCGTTCAAGACGAACCGCGACGGCAACAACGAGGTCTACGTGATGGCGGCCGACGGCACCGGGGTGACGAACCTCACCCGGAGCCTCGCCGACGACGCCCAGCCCGACTGGCAGCGCATCGTCGCGCCGGCAGCCGAGCCCCAGCCGCTCCCGCAGCCGCTGCCCCAGTCGCTGCCCCAGCCGCAGGCCGGGCCAGGAGCTGCGGGCGACTGCACCGTGGTCGGCACCGCCGGCGACGACGTCCTCGTGGGCACCGCCGGCCGCGACGTGGTCTGCGGCCTCGGCGGCGACGACGTTCTGCGCGGGCTCGCAGGCCGCGACGTGCTCCGCGGCGGCGCCGGCGACGACGTGCTCGCAGGCGGCGCCGGCCGGGACGTCCTCCGCGGCGGCGTCGGCAGCGACGAGCTCCTCGCCCGCGGCGGCGGCCGCGACCGCCTCTTCGGCGGCGCCGGCCTCGACGCGGCGGCGTTCGACAAGCTCGACCGCCTCTTCGGCGTCGAGCAGCTGTAGCACCGGTTCGACCGGTTCCCCGAGAGGCCGCCCGGCGCCGCCCGGGCGGCCTCTCACCGTGCGAAGAGGACTTCGCCGCTGGAGACCGTCTTCACGCCGCCGGCTTCGAGCTCGACCTCCAGCCGGCCGTCGCGGAGGATCTGCCGCGCCGTCGCCGCCTCGCCGTCGACCGTGACGCGGCGGCCGCGCAGGAAGTCGCGCGCGCCGAGCTCCCCGTAGAGATCGGCGAGGCCGCCGTGCCGCCAGCCGTCGTAGAGCCGCTCGAGGCGGAAGAGCAGCGAGCCGAGCAGCGCCGCGCGGTCGTACGTGCTCCCGGTCAGCACCCGCAGCGAGGACGGCTCCGTGGTCACCTGCGCCGGCAGCTGCTCGCGCGTCTGGTTGACGTTCAGGCCGATGCCGACGACGACCGTCGCGTCCTCCAGCTCGGCCAGGATGCCCGCCACCTTGCGGCGGTTCAGCATCACGTCGTTCGGCCACTTGATCTGGGCGCTGAGGCCCGTCGCCGCCTCCACGGCCTCCGCCGTCGCGAGCGCCGCCACCATCGTCAGCTCCGGCAGGTGCCGCTCGCGCGGGGGGTGGAGGAGCACCGACGCGAGCACCGCCGTCCCCGGCGGCGTCTCCCAGCGGCGCCCCAGCCGGCCGCGCCCGGCGGTCTGGTGGTCGGTCGCGGCCACGGCGCCCTCGGCGAGGCCGGAGCCGACGAGCAGGCGCTGCGTCGACTCGCACTCGGGCTCGTAGAGGTACGGCTTGCCGAAACGGCCCCGGAGGTGCCGGTCGACCGCCTCCGGCGCGAGCGTGTCGAGCGCGACGCTCACCGCGCGGCCGGCCGGAGCGTGCCGCCGGCACGCTCGACGCGCACGGCGCTGACCTTGTACTCCGGCGTGCCGATCAGGGGGTCGCCGACGTCGTGGGTGAGCCAGTTGACCTTCGCCTCGGCGAAGTGGAGCGCCATCCAGACGAGGCCGGGGAAGACGCGGTCGGTGACGTGGGCGCGGGCCTCCAGCGTGCCGCGGCGGGACACCAGCCGTGCCCAGTCGCCGTCGGCGAGCCCGAGCGCGCTCGCGTCTTCGGCGGAGATCTCGAAGAACGGATCCTCCTGCTTGTCGGTGATCCCCTCCTCGCGCATCGTCATCGACGCCGAGTTGTAGTGGTAGAGCGTCCGGCCGGTGGAGAGCACGAGCGGGTACTCGGAGTCCGGCTCCTCGATCGGGCGCTGGAACTCGACGGGGAAGAACTTCGCCCGGCCGCCGGGGCGCGCGGGACGCGGCGCGTGCAGGAACTGCGTGCCCGGGTGGTCGAGCTCGGGGCAGGGCCACTGGATGCCCTCCTCCTGGAGCCGGTCGTGCCGGATGCCGTACCAGTTCGGCGACAGGTCGGCGAGCTCGTCCCAGACCGCGGCCGCGTCTGCGTAGTCGGGCCAGCGCGCGCCGAGCGCGCGCGCGACGTCGATCACGATCTGGAGGTCGACACGCGCGTTGCCCGGGCACGGGACGGCTGCGCGGACGAGGTTGACGCGGCGCTCGGTGTTGGTGAAGGTCCCGTCCTTCTCCGCGAACGAGGAGGCGGGGAGGACGACGTGCGCGTACTTCCGCGACATGTCGTTCAGGAACAGGTCCTGGCAGACGAGGAGCTCGAGGTGCGCCATGCCCTCCTCGACGTGGTGGGCGTTCGGCTCGGTCTGCATCGGGTTCTCGCCGATCAGGTAGAGCGCGCGCACGCGGCCGTCGTGGAGGCCGGAGATCATCTGGTCGAGCCGGTACCCGGGCGTCTCTGGCACCTCGGTACCCCAGGCCTCCGAGAACTTCCGCCGCACCTCGGGGTCGTCGACCGGCTGGTAGCCGGGCAGGTAGGCGGGGTTGGCGCCGGA
>DASTPC010000033.1:0-13126 GCA_035720085.1 Gaiellaceae bacterium | reverse complement strand
CTGGATCTGGGTCGGCAGGTAGCCGCACGAGACGAGCCCGCGCTCGACGCCGTGCAGGCTCAGATGCTCGAACGTGTAGGCGAGCAGCGGCCGGTCGACCAAGGGCAGCATGTCCTTGCGCGTCCGCTCGGTCAGCGGCCGCAGGCGGGTGCCCTGCCCGCCCACGAGGATCACCGCCGGGAGCGTCATGCTGTTTCCTCTGCGCAAGGGCAAGAATCCGCAGGAGCGGATCCGTGCCCGCGCCAACATCCCTGAAGCCGGCCGCTGTCGCGGCCGGTAGGCGTCACAGGACGTCTCATGTAGCGCTCCTCTGCGCAAGGGCAAGAATCCGCAGGAGCGGATCCGTGCCCGCGCCAACAGCCCTGAAGCCGGCCGCTGTCGCGGCCGGGGGTTGACACAGGACGTCTCATGCAGCCGGGCGGCCGATGCCCTCGTACGCGAAGCCGGCTGCTCGCAGCTCGTCCGGGTCGAGCATGTTGCGCCCGTCGACGAGCAGGGCCCGGGCCATCGACCGGCCGAGCGCGGCCCAGTCGGCGTCGGCGAGCTGCGGCCATTCGGTGACGAGCACGGCCGCGTCGGCGCCGGCGAATGCGTCTTCGAGGGTCTCCACCTGCACGACCCCGTGCAGGCCGTCGGCGCTCGCGACGGGATCCCAGGCGCGCACCTCGGCCCCCTCGGCGAGCAGCCGGCCCGCGAGCACGAGCGACGGAGCCTCCCGCATGTCGTCCGTGTTCGGCTTGAAGGCGAGCCCGAGCAGGGCGACCGTCTTGCCGCGCAGCGGGCCGAGGTGCCGCTTCAGCTTGCCGACCACCCGGCGCTTCTGGAGCTCGTTGACCTCGATCACCGCGTTCAGCACCTGGAAGTGGTAGCCCGAGCTGGCGGCGAGCTGCTTCAGCGCGAGCGAGTCCTTGGGGAAGCACGAGCCGCCGAAGCCGACGCCGGCGCGGAGGAAGCTGGAGCCGATCCGGCGGTCGAGCCCGACGCCCTCGGCGACCTTGACGACGTCGGCGCCGGTCGCCTCGCAGACGTTGGCGATCTCGTTGATGAACGAGATGCGGGTCATCAGCGCGGCGTTCGCGGCGAGCTTGATCATCTCGGCCGATGCGACGTCCGAGCGGACGACGGGCGCGTCGATCCCGTCGTGCAGCGCCGCGACCGCGTCGCCGTCGGTCTCGGCGAAGGCGCCGATCACGATCCGGTCGGGCTGCATGAAGTCGCGGACGGCCGTGCCCTCTGCCGTGAACTCCGGGTTGGAGACGTACCCGACGTGCCCGAGGCCGCGCTCGTCGAGGCGGTGGCGCACTCGCTCGCCGGTGCCGACGGGCACGGTCGACTTCATCACCACGATCGCGCGGCGCTCGACCGGCGGCAGCTCGTCGACCACGGTCCACACGGCGGAGAGGTCGGCATCGCCGGAGTAGGTCGGCGGCGTCCCGACCGCGACGTAGAGGAAGTCCGCGTCCTCGATCGCCTCCGCCACGTCGAGCGTGAACGAGAGCCGCTCGCGGTTCCGCGCGATCAGCTCCTCGAGACCCGGCTCGTAGATCGGCAGCTCGCCCCGGCGCAGCGCCTCGATCCGCTCCGGCAGCACGTCGCGCACGACGACGGTGTGCCCGAGGTCGGCGAAGCAGGCCCCCGTGACCAGGCCGACGTAACCGGCGCCGAAGACTCCGATCCTGGCCACGGGCGGGAAGGCTACTGCTTGATCTTTCCGATCGGCCTGAGACCCTTCGCGATCGCGAGCATGGTCTCGTTCGAGAGCCGGTCGAGCAGCGTGTTGACGACCCAGTACGTGGCCGAGTCGGTGCGCAGGACGACCATGTGCAGGTGCGGGCCGTTGAAGTGGAGCTCGAAGCGGCGGCCGCCGATGTTCCGCACCAGGTTGGCGCCCGAGAGCGCCGGCGCGTCCTCCCAGTCGGTCATCTGCACGCCCCAGTACTCATTCGAGCCGAGCCGGTAGGTCAGCCGAACCGTCTTGTGCTCGCGGTCGTCGTCGAGCCAGTAGAGCCGGATCGGCTTCTCGCGGTCGATCCAGGAGGAGCGCTCGATCACGGTCGGCACGAGCAGCGGGAACGGCACGCGGTCCTTCTTCTCGCGCAGCAGGTCGAGCGCGGCGGACGTCCCGGGGGCGACCTCCGCCTCCTGCTTCTTCGGCGTCTGGTCGACGGGCGCGGCGGCGAGCGTGCCGTGGAACGTCTGTCCCACGACGGCGACGAGCATGGCGCCGTTCGCGAGCGGCTTGATGTAGCGCGGGACCGTGGCGACGTCGGCGGAGCCGAACAGGTTGGCCACTTTCTGCGCCGCCAGCTTGGCGCCGGCGAGGCGCGGGTCGAAGTACACCTGCGTCCGGAAGTACGTGTAGTAGTCGCCGGCCGCGTCGGGCGCGTTCGCGTCCTCGGGGAGCACCGTCTGGTAGCCCCGCTGGCCGAGCAGGTAGCTCGCGTTCGTGGCCGACCCGGTGACGCCGTTGCCGTTCAGCACCGTCACCGACGTGTCCTTCGCCGGCGGCGCCTTCAGCTTCGGCTTCTCGCCGAGGGCGACCGCCGTCGCCTTTTGCGGCGACTCGACGTCCGGGTGCGTGAACTGCTGCACCGCGCGGTCCACGTTCTCCCGGGCCGTCGTCAGCTCCGCGTACCCCTCGAGCCCCTCGATCTTGTTCTGGAAGACGTGACCCGCCGGGAGGCTGTACGCGAGCAGCGCGTACTGGAGCACGGTGTTGGCCGAGACGTCCTTGCCGCCGCCCTGCCCCACCTCGACGTTCTTGGTGATCGCGTTGACGAGCTTGGGCAGCGTCGTCACGGAGAAGGCAGAGTCGATCTGCTCCTTCAGCGCCCGCACGAACAGCTGCTGGCGGGCGTTGCGGTGGATGTCGGAGTCGGTGTGCCGGAAGCGCACGAAGTCGAGCGCCTTCCAGCCGGTCAGCTGCTGGTAGCCGGGCTGCAGGTTGATCGTCGCGTAGCCCGTCGGGCCCCCGTGGTCGTTGAAGTAGCGGCGGTCGACGTCCATCCAGACCCCGCCGAGGCGGTCGACGATCTGCCGGAAGCCGCGGAAGTTGACCGTCACCAGGTAGTTGATCGGGAGCCCTGTCAGCGCCTTCACCGTCTCGAGCGAGCCCTCGGGGCCGCACTCGGCGTACGCGGCGTTGATGCGGTCGACGTAGGTGCCGCGACCCGGGCAGTGGACCTCGACGAGCATGTCCCGCGGGAACGGCAGCAGCGAGATCGTCTCGGCGTCGGGGTCGGCCCGCATCAGCATCAGCGTGTCCGACCGGGACGGGGTCCCCTTCGCCTCGCCGGCCCGGCGGTCGTAGCCGATCACGAGTGCCGTCGCGGGCTCGCCCGGGAGCGGCGTCTTCAGCTGCTTGATCGCGCGCTTCACCTCGGCCGAGCGCGGTGCGACCGCGGCCACCGACTCGTGCACGTACAGGTAGACGCCGCCCGCCACGCCGCCGACGCAGACGAGCAGGACGAGCGCGAGCCAGCCGAGCGCCTTGAGGGCGAGCGAGCGGCCGCTCCGCTTCGCCGGCGGCGGCTGCCGGTAGAGGGTGACCGGCGAGAGCGCCCCGGGCGGGAGCGTTCCGTGCCCGTTGCCGTTGCCGTTCGCGGCGGCGCCGCGCCCGATCCCTCTCTTCAGCGTCGTCCGCATACGGAAGGCGGGCGCGTCGCGCCCGTCGGTCGAGGATAGCCGAGGCTCCGGTTCACACCTTCGCCGAGGAGGCTGTCAGACCTGCGCGGCGGCGAGATCGGCGAGCGCGGAGCCGAGGAACGCGATCTCGTCCAGCGTCCCGGCCGTGATCCGGAGCGCCCCCGGCGCGCCGAACGGCCCCATCGGCCGCACGATCACGCCGCGGCGGAGCAGCGCGTCGTTCACGGGCGCGGCGTCCTCACCCACCTCGACGAAGAGGAAGTTGGCTACCGCCGGGCCGACCGGGTCGTGTCCCTGCTCGCGCAGCACCTGCTCGAGCGCGGCGATCGCCTCGCGGTTGACGCTGCGCCTGCGCGCGAGCTCGTCCGCGTCGTCGAGGCTGGCGAGCGCTGCCTCCTGGCCCGCGCTCGTGACGTCGAACGCGCGACGGACCTTGCCGATCGCCGTGATCACGCTTTCCGGGCCGACTCCGTAGCCCACGCGCAGCCCGGCGAGCCCGTAGATCTTGGAGAAGGTGCGCAGCACCAGCACGCGGTGCCCCCGCCTGGCGTACTCCTCGATCGCGTCCGGGTAGTCGGGGTCCTCGACGTACTCCAGGTACGCCTGGTCGAGGACGGTGAGGACGTGCTCCGGCACGCGCTCGAAGTAGGCGTCGAGCTCCCCGCGCGTGCTCGTCGTCCCGGTCGGGTTGTTCGGGGCCGCGACGAAGACCAGCTTCGTCCGCGGCGTGATCGCATCGAGCAGCGCCTCGAGGTCGAAGCGGTGCTCCCTGAGCGGCACGCGCACCGGCACGGCGCCGAGCTTGAGCGCATCGAGCACGTAGCTCGGAAAGGACGGCCAGCCGGTCACGACCTCGTCTCCCGGGTCGAGCGTCGCGTAGGCGACGTAGCCGATCACGGCGTCGGCGCCGGCGCACACCGCGACCTCCTCGAACGCGACGCCGTGACGCTCGGCGAGCGCGGCCCGGAGCCTGAATGCCCCGCCGTCCGGGTAGCGGTTGAACTCGCGCGTCGCGCGCTCGAGCGCCTCCAGGGCGGCCGGGAACGGGCCGAACGGCCCCTCGTTGGACGCCAGCTTGACCACCCGCTCGAGCCCGAGCTCGCGCTGGACTTCCTCGACCGGCTTGCCGGGCTCGTACGGGACGATCCCCTCGAGCGCCGGGCGCAGCGTGCCGGGAACGACGTCCCGGAGCCCGCTCATCGCGGCGGCGCGGCCGGCGGGGGTGGTGGGGGCGGCGGCGGAGGCAGCGGCGGTGCGGCACGGCGGCCGCGGCCGAGCCACCAGAAGGCGACGCCGGCGGCGGCCACGAGGCCGAAGAGCGCCACGACGACGCGGCCGAAGCCGCGGCCACGGCCGCCCTCTGCGGTGCCGGCCCGGCGCACGCGGCTCGCGGCCTGCCACTTGAGCAGCTTCCAGGCGACGAGCCCGAGGAGGGCGTAGCGGCGCTCGGACTTCACGGGGTGCAGCCTACGCCTTTGCGGTCGCCCGCCGCTTGCCGACGACGTGGATCGGCCGCCCGAGCGCGACCAGGCCGGCCTCCTTGATCGCCTCGGAGAGCGTCGGGTGCGGCGCCATCCCGTCGGCGACGGTCTCGACGGTCGCCTCCGCGTCCAGCGCCACGACGCCCACCTCGATCAGGTCGGTCGCGTGCGGGCCGACCATCACGATCCCGAGCAACTCGCCGTAGGTCGTCTCGTGGATCGACTTCACCCAGCCGGTGGCGTCGCCCGACATCACCGCCCGGGCGTTCGCGACGAGCGGGAACTGCCCGACGGCGACGTTGTCGTCGCCGTAGCGCTCGCGCGCCTGCGCCTCCGTCAGGCCGACGCCGGCGATCTCCGGGTCCGTGTAGATCGGGCGCGGCACAGCCGGGTCGACGATCGTCGCCTCGTGGCCGAGCGCGTTCTCGGCCGCCACCTCACCCTCGCGGAAGGCGGTGTGGGCGAGCTGCCAGTAGCCGGCGCAGTCGCCGACGGCGTAGATGTTCGGGACGGTGGTGCGGCGGTGCTCGTCCGTCGCCACCCCCTTGCGCGGGTCGAACTGGACGCCGGCGGCCTCGAGGCCGATGCCCTCGACGTTCGGCGCGCGGCCGACGGAGACGAGCATCAGGTCGCACTCGACGGTCTCGCCCTCGCCGAAGTGGACGACCAGCCCGGAGCCGGTGTCCTCGACGCCCGTGCACTGCTTCTCCAGGTGGAGGGCGATGCCGCGCCGCTTGAACGCCTTCTGCAGCTCCTTCGCGGCGTCGGCGTCCTCCATCGGGATCAGCGACGGCAGCATCTCGACGATCGTCACCTCGGTGCCGAAACGCTGGAAGATCGAGGCGAACTCGCAGCCGATGATCCCGCCGCCGAGCGTGACGAGCCGGCGCGGCACCTCCGTCTGCGCGAGCAGGCCGGTGGAGTCGACGACGCGCGGCGAGTCCAGCCCGGGGATCGGCGGCCGGATCGGTGAGGAGCCGGTCGCGACGACGGCGCTGCGGAAGGAGACGTCCTCCCCGCCCTCGACTGCCAGCGTGCTCGCGTCCCGGAACGAACCGACGCCCTGCACCCACTCGATCCCGTGGGCCTTGAAGAGCTGCGCCACGCCACCCGTCATCTGGTCGACGACCGCGTTCTTCCACTCGACCGCCTGCGCGAAGTTCAGCCGCGGCTCGGACTCGACGCCGAGCTTGGGCGCGATCTCCTGCGCGCCGTGCAGCGCGTGCGCGGTCTGCACCCAGACCTTGGTCGGGATGCAGCCCACCCGCAGGCACGTGCCGCCGAGCGCCGGCTCCTTCTCGACGCAGACGACCTTGGCGCCGAGCTGCGCTGCGCGGATCGCGGCGGGGTACCCGCCCGGGCCGCCCCCGAGGACGGCGACGTCACACTCCATCTCGTCTCAACCTTTCAGTCGGTTCCCGCCGGCGATGCTAGCGGCACCGCACCGCGCCGCGACCCCGCCTCAGCCTGGATCCACCGAGATGCGCGATCGCGGGGCGTTCGGCTGGGCCGTCAGGACGCGGCGCGGTGGCGGCGGGCGGGCCGAGGCCCGGCCGGCGACGCCGCGACGCGGAGCGCACCGGCCGGGTGGAGGCCCGCATGGGGCCATAGCCCGGACGGGAAGCGGCCTGGCGAGCCCAGACGGACGCACCGCCCGCGCAGATCGGTGGATCCAGGCTCACGCGAGGCGCGCGACCATCGTGTAGGTATCTCCTGCCTCGGCGGTGCGCTCGAAGCCGTGGCGCTCGTAGAGCGCGATCGCGCCGGCGTTCTCCCGGTCGACGGCGAGCGAGACGGCGGCATGGCCCTCGCCGCGCGCCCGCTCGAGCAGCGTGTCGAGGAGCGCCGCCCCCACCCCGCGCCCCCGCGCGTTCGGAACGACGGCGATCGCGAGCTCGGGCGTCTTCTCGTCGACGAAGCCGAAGCCCGGCAGCCGCGCCGTGAAGAGCCTGTACCAGGCGGCGCCGACCGGGAAGCCGTTGTCGAGCGCGATCACCGCCGTGTCGCCGCGCCGCCCCCAGGCCTTCACGTACAGCGCAACCGGCCCCGGGCCTGCGTCCGGCTGCCGCTCCTTCCAGTAGTAGGCGTGGTGGAGCATGTCGCGGAGGAAGCGGACGTCCTGGGGGCCGCCGCGACGGAGGACCACGCCGAGCCTCCTAGATGCCCGACCGGAAGATCCCGGCGGGCCGGCTGACGACCACGACACGACGCCGGCTCGCCACCCGCGCGAGCCGCCCAGGCAGCCGGCCTGCGCGGCTCGTACGTGCGGCGCCCGGCTTGGTCGTGGACGCCCCCGGCAGGCGCGTCATCATCCGGTCAGGCATCAGAGCGCGAGCGCCGGCTGCTCGATCAGGGCGACGAGCGTCTGCAGGAACTCGGCGCCGTCGGCGCCGTCGATCGCGCGGTGGTCGCACGTGAGCATCAGGTGGACGAGCGGCGCCACGTCGAGCTCGCCGTCGACGACGACGGGCGTCTCCTTGACCGCCCCGACCGCGAGGATCGCCGTCTGGGGCGGGTTCAAGACGGCGACGAACTGCTCGATCCCGTACATGCCGAGGTTCGAGATGGTGAACGTGCCGCCGTCCAGGTCCTCGCGGCGCAGCTTGCCCTCGCGGGCGCGGCCGACGACCTCCGCGCGGGCCGTCGCGATCTGCTGCACCGTCGAGCGGTCGGCGTCTCGGATCACCGGGACGACGAGCCCGTTGGGAGCCGCGACCGCGATCCCGACGTGGGCGGCGGGATGCCGCTGGATCGCGTCGCCCGTGAATGTCGAGTTGACCGCGGGATGGCGGACGAGGGCCACCGCGACCAGCTTCGTGAGCACGTCGTTGACCGTCGGCTTCGCCTCCCCTTCGCGCAGGAGCTCGACGAGCCGTTCTCGGAGGGCCAGGAGCTCGGTCGCGTCGGCGGAGACGCCGAGCTGGAAGACGGGCGCCTGCCAGGCCTCGGTGAGCCGCCGTGCGATCGTCTTTCGCGTCTGGGTCAGCTCGACGACCTCGACCTCGGCGGACGGGGCGGGTGCGAGCGCGCGCGCGGGCGCCGCCTGCGCCTTCTCCACGTCCTCGGCGATGATCCGGCCGTCGGGGCCCGTACCGGCGACACTCGTCAGGTCGATCCCGCGCTCGCGCGCGATCCGCCGCGCGAGCGGAGACGCCTTGACGCGACCGTCCGCGCGCGGTGCGGGGGCGGGCGCGGTCGCTTCGGCCTCGGGCGGCGCCGCCGGCGCCTCGCGTCGCTGCGCGGGAGCTGCGGAGCCGCCGTTCCCGCGCGTCGCGGGGGCGGTGACGGCCTCGAGCGAGACCTCCTCGCCCTCCTTGCCGATCACGGCGATCGTCTTGCCCACCTCGACCTCGCCCTCGCGGACGAGGATCTTCAGCAGCACGCCGTCGGCCTCGGCCTCGACCTCCTGGGTGACCTTGTCCGTGTCGAGCTCGTAGAGCGGCTCGCGCTTGGAGACCGCCTCGCCCTCGTCCTTCAGCCAGCGCACGATCGTGCCGGACTCCATGCCCTGGCCGAGGCGCGGGAGCTTGACCTCCGTGGCCATCAGGCGCGCGCGACCGTCCGCTTCACCGCGTCGAGGACGTCGGCCGCGTGCGGGACGCACCACTCCTCCATCACGGGCGCGAACGGCAGCGGCGCGAACTTGGCGCCCACGCGCTCGACCGGCGCGTCGAGGTAGTCGAAGGCGCCGTGCTGGACGACGGCGGCGAGCTCGGCGCCGAAGCCGCCCTGGACGACGGCCTCGTGCGCGGTCACGCAGCGCGTGGTCTTGCGGACCGAGCCGACGATCGTCTCCGTGTCGAGCGGCGAGAGCGTGCGCGGGTCGACGACCTCGACCGAGATGCCCTCCTGCTCGGCCTGCTCGGCGGCCTCGAGGGCCTCGTGGACGAGTCGGCCGGTGGCGATCACGGTCACGTCGGAGCCCTCGCGGTGCACGCGCGCCTTCCCGAGCGCGATCGGCTCGAGCCGCTCGGGCACCTCGCCCTTGATCGGGTAGAGCGTGCGGTGCTCGAAGAAGACGACCGGGTTCGGCTCGTAGATCGACGACCAGAGCAGGCCGCCGACGTCCTCCGGCGTCGAGGCGAACACGACCTTCAACCCGGGAACGTGCACGAGCCACGCCTCCAGCTGCTGGGCGTGCTGCGCGCCGGGCGACCAGCCGGCGCCGCCCTGGGTGCGAATCGTCAGCGGCACCTTCAGCTGCCCGCCGGACATCGTCCGGTGCTTGGCCGCCTGGTTGACGAGCTGCTCCATCGAGAGCGTCAGGAAGTCCTCGTACATGATCTCGACCACGGGCAGGAGGCCCTGGATCGCCGCGCCGATCCCGGCTCCGACGATCGCCATCTCCGAGATCGGCGTGTTGCGCACCCGGTCGGGGCCGAACTCGTCGAGCATCCCCTGCGTGACGCCCATCGAGCCGCCCATCTCGGCGATGTCCTCGCCCATCACGAAGATCCGCTCGTCGCCGCGCATCGCCTGCGAGAGCGCGTCGCGGACGGCTTCGCGGTAGGTCAGCTCAGGCATCCGGGGCGAGCGACCCTTTTGCGTAGACCCACTTGAGCGAGTCCTCCGGCTTCGGGTCTGTGCCGTTCTTGGCGAACTCGACCGATGCCTCGACCTCGGCGGTCACCTCGGTGTCGACGGTCTCGAACTGCTCGTCGGAGAGCTCGAGCCGCGCCCGCAGGTGCTCGATCGGGTCCTGCGTCTCCCAGAGCCGCCGCAGCTCGTCCTTGTCGCGGTAGACCTGCGGGTCGCCGACGTAGTGGCCGGTCAGGCGGTAGGTGCGGACGTGCAGCAGCACCGGGCCCCTGCCGGAGGCGGCGTGCTCGCGCGCCTCGCGCGTCGCGTGGTAGACGGCCTCGACGTCCTGGCCGTCGGCCTCGATCATCGTCATCCCGTAGGCGAGCGCGCGCTTGCCCAGCTCTTCGACCGGCAGCGGCAACTGCTGGGACGCGGGGGTCGACTCGGCCCAGCCGTTGTTCTCGAGCGCGAAGATCGCCGGCACCTTCCAGAGCTGAGCGAGGTTGAGCGACTCGTGGAAAGCGCCGCTGTTGGTGGCGCCGTCGCCGAAGAACGCAACCGCGACGCGCGGTTCCCCCTTTAGCTTGAAGGCGAGCGCCGCGCCGACGATGCCGCCCAGCCCGCCCGCGACGACCGCGTTCGCGCCGAGGTTGCCGCGCTCGACGTCGTAGAGATGCATGGAGCCGCCGAAGCCGCCCGAGCAGCCCTCGACCTTCCCGTAGAGCTCGGCCATGACGGCGTTGACGTGCGTGCCCTTGGCGATCGTGTGGTGGTGCGCGCGGTGCGTGGAGGCGATCACGTCGTCCGTCTCGAGCGCGGCGCAGACCCCCGACGCGACGGCTTCCTCGCCGATCGCGACGTGCAGGAACCCGGGCAGCTCGCCCGCCCTGAAGCGCTCCTCGACCTTCTCCTCGAACCGCCGGATCAGCAGCATCTCCCGGAAGAGGTCGCGGAGCCGCTCGTCAGAGAGGCCGCTCGCGCCCACGTGGGGGCTGCCTTCGACCCTCGCCATGGGCGTCATTATGCTGACAGTCCATGAGGCTGGCGCACCAGTGGGAGCTGATCGCGACGAACCTCCCGCCCGACTGGGTCGACGTCCGCCTCTCGCTGACGGCCGAGCAGCCCGCGCAGCTCGACCGCGCCGCAGCGGTGCTCGGCCCGCTGAACCCGGGCCGGTCGGGCGAGGCGCTCGTCCTCCACGTGCGCCGCGCCGGCGGCGCGGCGGGGCCGGAGGCGGTCCGCCGCCTGTTCGCCCGCCTCGACGCCGACCGGGTCTGGTGCCGGCTCGAGCAGCAGGAGGTGACGACGGCGGCGACGCTGCCGGCGCCTGCGCCGCGCGCGCCGGAGACGTTGCCGCCGGTAGCGGAGTCGTTTGACGCCGTCCTGGCCGGACTGCCGGCGGACTGGAGCGACCTCCTCTGCGAGCTGGAGCTGGAGTCGAGCGACTGGCTGCCGCGCGCGGCGCTGCTGTGCGCGCCGATCAACCCGACCCGGAGCCGCGACACACTCGGATTCGTCTTCCGCTGCGCCCGCCGCGGCGGCTACGGCGTCTCGCCCGGGATGGCGCGGCGCTGCTTCGAGCGGCTGGACGCGGAGCGGATCACCGGCAGCGTGCGCGTGCTCCGCTCGCTGTCCGACACGCGGCCGGTCGCCACGCAGGGCCCGGTCTGGTACGTCGGCGGGAAGGTGCTCTGACGGGCGACCCGGTCTCCTGGCTGGTGGTCGAGCGGGGCTGGGCCGTCGTCGGCGCGGGCGGCGACGTCGTCGGGCGGGTCGCCGACGTGATCGGCGAGCCCGAGGCCGACATCTTCGACGGCCTCGCCGTCTCCGGCGGCCCGCTCGGCCGGCGCCGCTACGTCCCCGCCGAGGTGGTCGGCGAGATCACGAGGGGCACGGTCAGGCTGACGGTCGACGCGGACGGGCTCGAGGAGCTCGAGCGGCGCGTGCAGCCGCCCGGCGGCGCCGTCTAGCCCGTCCGCCCCCCGGCCGCCCGAGCCGGGGCTCAGGCGACCGGGACGGAGACCCCCTTCTTCCCGCACCGGAGCGCGAGCGTGCCCTCGGTCAGCGCGAGCCGCCAGACGACGCGGCCGCGGAAGGCCACGCCCGTGCGCCGCGTGAGCGCGCCGTTCGTCAGCCGCAGCCCGCAGCGGCGCGAGCGGTCGCGGACGCGGAGCACGTAGGCGTCCGGCTCGAGCGCGCGCACCTTCCTGCCGGACGCCGACCGTAGCGCGAGCGCGCCAGCCGGCGTGACGACCACCGCCAGCCGCGGCGCCGGAGCACCGGCAGGCGGCGGGCTGCCCGGCGGGGGCGGGCTGGCGGGCGGCGGCGGAGCCGGCGGCGGCGGAGGTGCGCCCGGCGGCGGCGGTGGCGCGGGCGGGGGCGGCGGGACCGGCGGCGGCGGCGAAGGCGGCGGCGGCGGCACGGGCGGGCCGGGCGGAGGCGGAGGTGGAGGTGGAGGTGGAGGTGGAGGCGGCGGCGGAGGAGGCGGCGGCGGAGGAGGCGGCGGCGGAGGAGGCGGGCTTCCGACGGCCAGCGTCCCGTTGATGTTCGGGTGGATGTCGCACTGGAAGGTGTAGATGCCCGCGGCGAGCGTGACCCCGTTGAAGGTGAAGGTGCCGGTCCCGCTCACGGGCGTGCTCACGCTCGTCCCGACGAGATGCCAGTTGTGGGTCGTCGCCGAGTCGTTGATCACGAAGTCGTGCGTGCCCGGCTCCACGGAGCTCGGGCCCGAGATGCTCCCACCGCCGGTGATCGAGCCGTTGAGCGTGGCCGCGCCACCCGCGACCGCAAAGACGAGAAACGCGGCGAACGCTGCGATCGTGACAGCAAGCACGATCCGCCTCACGCTGACTCCTACGGAGGCGGCCGCGGGTCGGTTTGCCCGCGACTACTTGACCGTGACGGCGCCGCGCATCGTCTTGGCCTGCGGGTCGCTGCGGAAGACCAGCGTCCCCTTCCGCAGCGTCACCGTCCAGCGCTTGACCCCCGTGAACGGCACGGTCGTCTTGCGGTTGACGCCCGCACCGAGCAGATGGACGTTGTGGGCGGCGGAGCGGTCACGGGCCTCGAGCACGTAGCGGCCGGCCTTCACCTGCTTGACCGCCTTGCCGGCGACGCGCAGGGTCAGCTTCCCACCGGCGACGGTGACGACCACCCGGGGCAGCGTGGCCGGCGGGGGCGGCGACGGCGGGGGCGGCGCCGGGGGAGGAGGAGGCTGGGCGGACCCGACCGTGAACAGGCCGCGCATCTGCAGCGGGTGCACGTCGCAGATGAAGTTGTACGTGCCGTCCTGGAGCATCAGCTGGAACGACTTCGCGCCCACGTCCGTGACGAGCGTCGTCTCGTCCACGCCGGGGCCGGTCAGGTGGAAGTTGTGCTCCTCGGAGAGGTCGTCGACCACGAGCTCGTACGGGCCCGGCGCCAGGTGCGCCACCTTCCCGGCCGAATCGGCGAGCGTGATCGAGAAGCCGGGGCCGACG
>DASTPC010000032.1:0-14212 GCA_035720085.1 Gaiellaceae bacterium | reverse complement strand
CACGCGGCACGCGGCCACGGAGCTCGCGCCGGCGGGGGTCACGGTCAACGCGGTCGCGCCGGCGGCGATCGACGGCCCGATGGTGGCGACGGTGCCGATGGAGCGGCTGCAGGCGATGGTCGCAGCGATCCCCCTTGGCCGGCTGGGGCGCCCCGAGGAGGTGGCCGGCACGATCGCGTTTCTCCTCTCCGAGCAGGCGGGCTTCGTCACCGGGGCCACGTTCGACGTCAACGGGGGCCTGTTGATGCGCTAGACGGCGCGGAGGCGCGAGCGGAACTCGCGGAGGCGGACGTCCTCCACCGCGAGCACCGCCAGCAGGCACCCGATCACCGCCAGCACGAGCCAGACGGCGTCGAGATCCCGCAGCGCGACGACGGCGACGAGGGCGAGCGCGATGCCCGCGACGCGCTCCCAGGCGACGGCGCGCACGGCGCGGAAGCGAGCCAGCACCATCGCGGCGAGCGTGGCGGCGATGCCGAGCCCGAGCGCCCAGCGCCCGGCGGTCGAGAGCGGCTCGTCGGGATGCTCGAGCATCTTCTCGCCCGCGACCGCGTAGAGGATCACGCCGAGCACGAACGGGTAGTGGCAGATCGTGAAGACGTCGCGTGCGAACGGGCCCCGCCGCTCCGCCGGCGTCGCCGTCAGCGTCCGCTCGGCGCCGCGCGCCGGGATGTCGAAGTACGACCACCAGAGCCCCGCGACACCGGCGAAGCCGACGGCCACCGCCGTCGCGAAGAGCACGTCGCGCTCGCTCTCGGCGGCGCCGACGCCGACTGCGACGATCGACTCGCCGAGCGCGATGATCACGAACAGCCCGTAGCGCTCGGCGAAGTGCGACGGCGAGACACGGAAGCCGGCGGTGCCGACGGCGAGGGCGCCGCCGACGTCGATCGCGAGCGAGAGCCCCCACACGGCCGTGCGCGCATCGCCGTCGAGAAACGCGCCCAGCAGCACGATCGCCGGCGCGACGAGGAACCAGGGCGCGAGCTTGCGGAGCGCCGCCTGGTGCGCCGGGTCGGCGCGGAGCCCGTAGCCGTAGAGGAGGACGTGCACGACGCGCACGACCAGGTACGGGACGGCGAACCAGAGCGCCTGGTCCTCGTAGGCGTGCGGCACGGCGAGCGCGACGAACAGGCTGCCGGCCGTCGCGGCGACCACCGCCAGGCGCACGCCCGCGCTGCCGATGTCGATCGCGTTCGTCATCCAGGCGTAGCCCGACCAGGCCCAGTAGACGAGCCCCAGCACGAGGGCCGCCCGGAGGAAGCCGCCGGCGCTCGGATCGCCGAGGATCAGCGCCGTGACCTGGGTGATCGCGAAGACGAAGACGAGGTCGAAGAAGAGCTCGAGGTAGCTCGTCCGCCGCTCCTCCTCGGCGGGCGTCTCGGGCCCGGCGAGCTCGGCTGCGGCCACCGGCGCGTCCGTGCTCACGCCTGCTTCTCTGCGCAAGGCCGCGAACACCCCTGAAGCCGGCCGCAGTCGCGCCCGGGGGCTGGCGCAGGACGTCTCACGCCGCTCCCCCGTCCGGGAGCGCGCGGCGGAGGAAGCGGAGCAGGTTCCCGCCCAGGACGGCCGCGACGGCCTCGGCGCCCCAGCCTCGCGCGAGCAGCGCCTCCTCGAGCGCCGGGTAGTCCTCCGGCCCGGCGAGGCCGTCGAGCGCCGCGTCCAGGCCCATGCCCGGGGGCATCAGCCCGTCCGGCGGCAACGGTGTGGGCGGCAGGACGTGAGCGAGCCGCCGCGTGAAGTCGCCGCCGACGCCGACGCGGTCGGCACCCATCGTCTCGACCGCGTGCTCGAGGTGCTCGCAGGCACGCTCGATCGTCGGCCGCGCGGGATCGACTGCGATCGGGATGAGCATCGCGCAGAGCAGCCCGCCGGCGTCGGCGAGCGCGCGAAGCTGCGTGTCGTCGAGGTTCCGCGGATGGTCGTGGACGGCACGGCAGCCGGCGTGCGAGACGAGCACGGGTGCTCCCGCCGCCCGCGCGAGCACGTCGTCGAACGTCCGGCGCGACGCATGCGCGAGATCGAGCACGACGCCGAGCTCGACCAGCCGGTCGACCAGCGCGCGGCCCAGGCGGCTGAGGCCGCCCTCGTCGGCCGCTCCGTCCGCGAACGGGTTGCGGCGGTTCCAGGTGAGCGACGCCAGCCTGAGCCCGAGCTCGACGAAGACCTCCGCGCTCCAGAGGTCGTAGCCGAACGGCTCGACGCCCTCGAGCGCGAGCACGAGGCCGAGCCGCTCCTCCCGTTCGACGGCGTCGAGGTCGCTGCCCGCCCGGACGAGGCACACGCGCTCCGCGTTCTCGCGCACCGCCTCGTGGAGGCAGGCGACCTGCGCCAGCGCCTCCCTGAGCGTCCCCTCGGGGTGGCGGTCGAGGTCGACGTAGACGGGGCAGGCCTGCAGCCGGACGCCGCCGGCCTCGAGCAGCGGCAGCCAGGTCCGGGCGAAGACGTCGCGCTCCCCCAGCCGGTGGCGGCGGTGGGCGAGCTCGAGCAGGAGGTCGAGGTGGGCGTCGGCGACGAGCAGCGCGCCGATCATCCCACGACGCCGGGCGTGGACGTCCGGCCGCCGCGGCAGGTAGCGTCACGCGCGGTCTCCGCAGGGCCCCGGAGAGGAGCGGCCGTGTGACGAGGGTGGTCTGGTTGCTGGCAGCCGTGCTCGCGGCGGGAGGAGCGATCGGCGCCTCGGCCGAGGGACGTGCGACCCAGCCCGCGCAGGTGTGCGCCCTGCTTCCGAGCACCACGGTGGCCCGGTGGGAGCGGCTCGACCGCCGCTACCTCGCGGCCGCGTTCGCGGCGGCCGGCGTCTCGCACAGGATCGTCAACGCCGTCGGCAGCGGCCGGCGCCAGCGTGCGCAGGCGCGCACGTGCCTCGCAGGCGGCGCCGACGTCCTGCTCGTCGTCCCCGTCGACGAGGCGGTCGGGCGCGCCGTGGGCCGCCTGGCGGCCGCCGCGGGCGCGACCGTCGTCGAGTACGAGCGGCTGACGCCCGGCGGGACGGCCTCGTATTACGTCTCGTCGGACTCGGTCCTCGCCGGCCGGCTGATGGCGGAGGGGGTCGTGTCGGCGCTGGCGGCACGGACGGGAGGGCCGCGGCGGCCTGTGGTCGCGCGCCTCGACGGCCCTGCGAGCGAGCCGGAGTCGGCGCTCGTCGCCGGCGGCGCCGGCGCCGTGCTTGCGCGTGCAGCGCGGTCGCGACGGCTCGTCGAGGGCCCGACGCTCTCGGTCGCGGGCCGCAGCAGCGGCGAGGCCCTCCTCGTCGCACGGCGGCTGCTCGGCGGCTCGAAGCCGCGGGTGGACGCCGTGATAGCGACGGACGACGCGCTCGCAGGCGCGGTCGTCGCGGCGCTCGAGGAGCGCGGGCGCGTGCCGATTCCCCTCGCCGGCCGGGGCGCGACGGTGCAGGGGCTGCGGAACGTCGTCTCGGGCCGGCAGACGGGAACCGTCTACGCCTCGCCGAAGCTGCAGGCGAACGCCGCGGCGCGGGTGGTCACCGCCCTCGTCGCCGGCCGGCCGGTGCGGACGAACGGCTGGACGTCAGACGGCGCGCGCCGGGTTCCCTCGGTCCTGCTGCGACCGGTCTGGATCACGCGGGTGAACTACGCCGCCCTCCTCGCCGAGGGCGTCTACACGCGGAGCGAGATCTGCGGCGGGGTGTACGCCCGCTACTGCCGGTAGCCGCCCGCGTTGACAGCCCGCGGGCGCGCGGTTTAGGTTGGGCGCCCTCGAACACACGCCGCCCGCCTGCATGAGCGCCGGAGGGGGAGGAAGCGCATGAAGACGTCGCTCGGCATCTGGGCCCTCGGCCCGATGATCACCCGCTTCGTGCCGGGCGGCTACCAGCCCGAGCATCTCGGTGAGACCACGGCCGACCGCGTCCGGAGAGCCGTCGAAGGGCTCGACGGGCTGATGGACGACTACGAGTTCCACTACCCGCAGGAGCTGTCGGAGCAGAACCTGGACGAGGTGCGCGAGGCGCTCGCCGGGCACGGGATCTACGCGATCGCGACCGGGACGCACCTGAATCCGCGCTTCGGCAAGGGCGGCCTCTCCTCGCCCGACGACGCCGTCCGGGGCGAGGCGCTCGCCGAGGCCCTCGCGGCCGCCGACTTCGCCGCCTCGGTCGGCGCGCAGCTGATCCTCTGGCCTGGCGTCGAGGGCTACAACTACCCGTTCCAGACCCCGTACCGCGAGGCCTGGGCGCGCTTCGTCGACGGCGTCGGCGAGGTCGCCACGCGGTGCCGGGCGCACGGCATCCGCCTCTTCCTCGAGCACAAGAACTCCGAGCCGGCGATGAAGATCCTGATGCGCAACGTCGGCATGACGCTGCACGTGATCCACTCGCTGCGGACGCGCGGGCTCGACAACGTGCTGGTGAACATGGACTGGCAGCACCTGCTGATGAACGGCGAGTCGCTCGGCGAGTACGCGGCGCTGCTCGCGGCGGAGGGCCTGCTCGGGCACCAGCACGCGAACTCCGGCTGGGGCACCTTCGACGACGACAACATGGTCGGCGCGACGGCGTTCATGGAGACGCTCGAGCTGGCGCTCGAGCTGCGCCGCGCGGGCTACGGCGAGCGAGGCGAGCGGCTCGGGTTCGACCTCTACCCCTACACGGAGGACGCGGTCGCCGCCGTCCGCCGCAGCGTGCTGCAGTGGCGCTTCATCTGGGACGTCGCCGGCCGGATCGACGAGGCGGCGCTCCGCGAGGCGCAGGCCCGCAAGGAC
This sequence comes from Gaiellaceae bacterium, assembly GCA_035720085.1. Lineage (GTDB taxonomy): Bacteria > Actinomycetota > Thermoleophilia > Gaiellales > Gaiellaceae > Gaiella. Next base: position 9,490 of record DASTPC010000032.1, on the reverse strand, counting down.
GCGGTGCGGGCGTACGAGCTGGTCTACGCCGCGCTCGGCGCGCCGCCGTCGTCGTAGGGGCGAGGCTTGCCTCGCCCTCGCCCTTGCTTACGCCAGCGCCCGCTCGAGGGCGGCGCGGCCGTTCCGCAGCACCGGCTCGCCGTGGGAGAGGAGCACGCGGGCGATGGGCAGCTCCAGCAGCGGCCGCAGCGACTCGGCGAGCGCCGGCAGCCTCGTGCTCTCGGGCAGCCAGCTCTGGGGGCAGAGGCGGATGCCGCCGTCGTCGCTGCCGAGCAGCACGTCTCCGGTCACGAGCGCACGCCGGTCGGGGATCCAGTAGACGACCTCGGTGCCGCGCGCCGTCGCGAACGCCTGCACGCCGCCCGGCAGCGGCTCGCCGGGCCGGAACGCCTCCGTCGTCGGCGCCCGCCGGGCGACGGCGGCGCGGCCACGCGACGGCGCGAGCACGCGCGCGCCGTGCCGGCGCGCCAGCACGTCGGCGCTCCGCGTGTGCCAGAAGACCGTCACCAGAATCGCCACCGGCTTCCCCACGCGGACGACGTGGTCGTCGAGGGCGTCCTCGGACGGCAGCAGCGGGTCGAACAGCACGAGCTCGCCGGCGCCCTCGTAGGCGACCGAGCCGACTTGCTCCTGCCACTCGGGGTGGAACGCCCGCCAGCGCCAGAGCCCGGGTTGCAGCTCGCGCAGCTCCATGCCGGCTGAGCGTACCCTCGTCGGGCTCGACGTGGGCACGACGGGGGCGAAGGCGCTCGCGGTCGACGAGACGGGCCGCGTGCTTGCGCGGGCGGAGCGGGAGTACCCGCTCGCGACGCCGCGGCCGGGCTGGGCGGAGCAGGACCCGGAGAACTGGTGGCGGGCGGCCGAGTCGGCGCTCGTGGAGGTATCGGTCGGCCGCGAGGTGGCCGGGATCGGCCTCTCCGGCCAGATGCACGGGCTCGTCTGCCTCGACCGGCGCGAGCGCGTGATCCGCCCGGCGATCCTCTGGAACGACCAGCGCACGGCGGCGGAGTGCGCCGAGCTCGAGGAGCGCGTCGGGCTCGAGCGGCTGATCGCCCTGACCGGGAACCGGGCGCTGACGGGGTTCACGGCGCCGAAGCTCCTGTGGCTCCGCCGCCACGAGCCGGACGCCTACGCGCGAATCGCGCGCGTGCTGCTGCCGAAGGACTACGTCCGCCTGCGGCTCACCGGCGAGCGCGCGATCGACGTGGCCGACGCCTCCGGCACGCTCCTGTTCGACGTCGCGCGGCGCCGCTGGAGCGACGAGGTGCTGGCCGCGCTCGAGCTGCCCCGGGAGTGGCTGCCGCCCGCGTTGGAGTCCCCAGCGGTCTCGGGCAACGCTTGTGTTGAATCAACACAAGCCGCTGTCCCGGTCGCCGCCGGCGCGGGCGACCAGGCGGCCGCGGCGCTCGGGGTTGGCGCCGACCGGCCGGGGCCGGTGTCCGTCGTCCTCGGCACGTCCGGCGTCGTGCTGGCGGCGCTCCCGGCGTACGCGCACGACGCCGAGGCGCGTGTCCACGCCTTCTGCCACGCGCGCCCGGGCACCTGGCAGGCGATGGGCGTGATGCTGAGTGCCGCCGGATCGCTCGCCTGGGTGCGCGACGCCGCCGCGCCCGGCGCGGCCTTCGACGCACTGCTCGGAGAGGCCGGGCGCTGGCCGCCGGGGGCCGAGGGGCTGCTCTTCGCGCCGTACCTCGCCGGGGAGCGGACGCCGCACGCCGACCCCGACGTGCGCGGCGCCTTCGTCGGCCTCTCGCTGCGGCACGACCGCGGCGCGCTCGTCCGCGCGGTGCTCGAGGGCGTCGCCTTCGGGCTCCGCGACTCGCTCGCGCTCCTCCGTGCCCTCGGGCCCGACCCCATCGCGGGGCGCGTGTCGGGCGGTGGTGCCCGGGGCCGGCTCTGGCTCGAGATCGTCGCCTCCGTCCTCGGACTGCCGCTCGAGCTGACGAACTCCGAGGAGGGCTCGGCCTACGGCGCCGCTCTGCTCGCCGGGGTCGCGGCCGGCGCCTTCGGCTCGTGCGAGGAGGCCGTCGAGCGGTGCGTGCGCGTCCGCGCCGTCGTCGAGCCCGAGCCAGCCTGGACGGCGGCCTACGACGAGGCCTACTCGCGCTTCCGCGAGCTGTACCCGGCGCTCGCCGCGCTGAGCTAAAGTCGGACGGTGAAGGCCGTCGTGATCGAGCAGCCGCTCGACGTGCGTTACGTGGACGTCCAGACGCCCGAGCCCGGTCGCGAGGACGTCCTCGTCCGGAGCCGCGTCGCCGGGGTGTGCCGGACCGACCTCGAGATCGCCGCCGGGCAGCTGACCGACCCGCGCTGGGTGCGCTTCCCCGTCGTGCCGGGGCACGAGTGGAGCGGAACGGTGACGGCCGTCGGGGACGACGTCGCCGCGGTCCGACCGGGCGACCGGGTCGTGTGCGAAGGGATGATCCCGTGCAACCGCTGCCGGCGCTGCAAGGCCGGCGAGACGCAGATCTGCGAGAACTACGACCAGCTCGGCTTCACGCGCGGCGGCGGCTACGGCGAGTACGTCGTCGTCCCGCAACACGTCGTCCACCGTCTCCCGGACGGCGTCTCGTTCGAGTCCGGCGTACTCGTCGAGCCCGCGTCCTGCGTGCTGCGCGGGCTCGAGCGCGGACGGCCGAGCCCGGGCGAGACCGTCGGCGTGATCGGCATCGGGACCCTCGGCTCCCTCGCGGTCACGCTCGCGCGCCTGTTCGCCCCCGGGGCGCTCCTCGCCTACGGGATCCGCGAAGAGGAGCTTCGCTTCGCAGAGCGGCTCGGCGCCGGCCGGGCGATCCACGTCGCCGAGCAGGACCCCGTCGCGGTGACGCACGAGCACACCGGCGGCGGGCTCGACCTCGTGATCGAGACCGCCGGCGCGGTCGACGCCGTCGAGCTGGCGACGCGGCTCGTGCGGCCCGGGGGACGTGTCGTCCTGCTCGGCATTGCGGGCGAGGGCCACATGCTCCGGCTCCCGGCCGACCGGATCATGTTCGGCGACATGGACGTGATCGGCAGCTGCTCCTACACGACCGCCGTCTGGGCTCGGGTCGTCCGCCTGCTCGAGGAAGGCCTCGTCGACTTCGCGCCGCTGGTCACGCATCGCTTCCCCGCGGCCCGCTTCGAGGACGCGTTCCGGCTGCTGGACGAGCGCGAGGGAGTGGTGGCGAAGGTGCTCCTCGAGCACCCCCAGCCCGCGTAGGTCACACCGCGGTCGCCTGCGCCGCCTCGTCCAGGAGGGTCGCGGACAGGTCGATCAGCGCGCGCATCGCGGCTTCCGCCTTCGCGCTGTCCCCCGACTGGATCGCGTCCAGCACCGCCCCGTGCATGGGAAGGGTCTTGACGGCGCCGCCGTGCGTCCGCGCGAAGCTGGCGCGGAAGACGGCGCGCAACGTCGAGGCGAGATGTGCCAGCAGCTCGTTGTGGCACGCCTCGAGGACGATCGTGTGGAAGTGGAGGTCCGCCGCGATGTACGCGTCCGGGTCGTCGCTCACGGTCGCCTGCATCTGCGCGTAGGCGGCGGCGAGCTGCTCCACCTCGGCCTCCGACGCGCGCGTGGCCGCGAGCGCCGCCGCGGCCGGCTCGAGCAGTCGCCTCAGCTCGAACACGTGCACGAACAGCTCGTCGCCCGGTTCCGCCTCGAGCCGCCACGCGAGCACGTCCGGGTCGATCAGGTTCCAGTACCTGCGCTCCCGCACCTGCGTGCCGGTCTTGGGCCGGGCGACGACGAGGCCCTTCGCCGCGAGCACCTTGATCGCCTCGCGGACGACGGTCCGGCTGACGTCCGCCGTCGTGTCGATCTCGGCCGCGATGGAGGAACCGGGGGGAAGCTCGCCGCGGACGATCCTGAGCCCGATGTCGTGCACGAGCTCGCCGTGAAGCCCACGGCGTGGGTACGTCCGGTCTTTCATCATACGATAACGATATACCTTGCCACTTCCGGTACGACCGTGGTACGGTCGCGCGGTTCCGTCGTTCGCAGCGAAAGGGAGGAGCTTCATGGAGAGCGACGACCTCAGGGTCGGAGGTCCGGACCTCAGTGACAAGGACACGCAGGAGCTCGTCCTCGACCGGCGTCGGCTGCTCAAGCGGGCGGGTCTCGGCGCGGCGGCGGTGGGCATCCCGTCGGCTGTGCTCGCAAGCCCGGCGTTCGGCGCCGGCGAGGAGCTGCTCCAGTCGGGGTCCTTCATCAAGTCGCACCCGAAATGGAAGTTCGTGTTCGTCAACCACGTGACGACGAACCCGTTCTTCGTGCCGACGCAGTACGGGGCTGCGGATGCGTGCAACCTGCTCGGCTGCCAGTACCAGTGGACCGGCTCGACGTCGTCGAGCATCAGCGAGATGGTCAACGCCTTCAACTCGGGTATCACAGCGAAGGCGGCGGGGATCGCGGTCTGCCTCGTCGACCTGAAGGCGTTCAACGGGCCCACTGACCGGGCGCTGAAGGCGGGCATCCCGGTGCTCTCCTACAACGCCGACGCGCAGAACAACCGGCTCGCGTACATCGGCCAGGAGCTCTACCTCTCCGGTTACGAGATGGGCCGGCGCATCGTCGACCTCGTCAAGTCGGGCGAGGTGGCCCTGTTCATCGCCACCCCGGGGCAGCTCAACATCCAGCCCCGGATCGACGGCGCTCAGGCGGCGATCAAGGAGCTGAGCAAGGGCAACATCAAGGCAACCGCGATCGCCACCGGCGCCGACCTGAACGGCGAGCTGGCGAAGATCGACGCCTACTACCTCGGGCACAAGAGCCTGAAGGGGATGTTCGCCGTCGATGCCGGCTCGACGCAGGGCGTCGCCCAGACGATGCAGAAGTACGGCCTCCACCGGAAGGGCGTCAGGGCAGGCGGCTACGACCTGCTCCCGACGATCCTGCGGCTGATCTCGCTGAACCACATGGACTTCACCATCGACCAGCAGCCGTACCTGCAGGGCTTCTATCCGGTGATGCAGCTCTTCTGGTACCGCTACTCGTCAGGGCTCGTCGCGCCGTCGGACACGAACACGGGCATCCTCTTCGTCACGAGGTCGAACGTGAAGCCGTATCTGACGACCAAGACGCGCTATCACGGCAGCTCGAGCGCGCAGAAGTACCCGGCTACCCAGGCATAAGTGGCAGAGGCCGCTCGAGAGGCCCGGCCGCCCAGTCCGCCCCAACGCGCCGGCTTCGGCTGGCGCGTTGCGGGCGCGCTCGCCCGCCGCCGCGAGGCGAGCATCTTCCTGGTCGGCATCGGCCTCGTCCTCTACTTCTCGTTGACGACGGACGCGTTCTTCGGGAAGGAGAACGCGCGCGTGATCGCCGAGTTCTCGGCGCCGTTGATGATCATCGCCGTCGGCCAGGTGATGCTCCTGATCTGCGGTGAGATCGACCTCTCGGTCGGGAACGTGTTCGCGTTCTCGGCGTGGATCTTCTACTTCGCAAACACGGACTGGGGCCTGCCGATCTGGGTGGCGGTGATCGCCGGTCTGATCTCGGGGGCGATCGTCGGGCTCGCCAACGGCCTGATCACGGTGCTCGTCGGCGTGCCCTCCTTCATCACGACGCTCGGCATGATCTTCGTGCTCAACGGGATCACGCTGAACATCTCGGACGGCTTCCCCGTGGAGACGCCCGGCGGCGAGACGTTCTTCAAGTGGTTCGGCGGCTCCGCCTACTCGACGTTCTACTGGGCGCTCGGGGTGATCGTCCTGATGGCGATCCTGCTGGGCCGCACGCGCTGGGGACTGCACACGGTTGCCACCGGCGGCAACCTCATCGGGGCGAGCGAGAGCGGCGTCAACGTACGGTCGGTCAAGGTCGGCAACTTCGTCATCTGCAGCACGCTGGGCGCGCTGGCGGGGATGCTGGAGGCCACGCGGATCACGTCGATCCAGCCGCTCCAGGGCGGCACGCAGGTGATGTTCTACGCGGTCGCGGCTGCGGTGATCGGCGGGACGTCCCTCTTCGGCGGCTCCGGCACGATCATCGGCGCGGCGATCGGCGTCGTCGTGCTCGCGATCCTCAATCTCGGCTTCATCCTCAAGGGTGTCAGCGCGTTCACGTTCGACCTCGTCCTCGGGTCGGCGATCATCATCGCGATGGCGCTCAACGTGACGCTCGAACGATTCAGACAGTCCGGCTGGTTAGCGAGGATGGGGTGAGCGAGGCCGGCGAGGATCGCGGCGCCGAGGCGGTCGCGACGAGCGGTGCGCCCGACGCGATTCGCGTCGAGCACATCGCGAAGCGGTTCGGCGCCGTCACGGCGCTCGAGGACGTCACCCTGCGCCTCGGCCAGGGCGAGGTGCTGGGGCTGATCGGCGACAACGGGGCCGGGAAGTCCACCCTCGTGAAGATCCTCACCGGCTACCACAAGCCGGACTCGGGCACGATTCACGTCTTCGGCGAGGAGGTCCAGCTCAAGTCAGTGACGCACGCCCGGGAGCTGGGCATCGACACCGTCTTCCAGGACCTCGCGCTGGTCCCGGGCCTCTCCGTCTTCCACAACATGTTCCTGAACCGCGAGGTCACCCACGGGATCGGGCCGATCCGGTTCCTCAACAACCGTGTCATGAAGCGTCGCTCGCGCGAGTACCTCGACGACATCGGCGTCCGGATCGGGTCGATGGACTCCGAGGTGGCCCAGCTCTCGGGCGGGCAGCGACAGGCGATCGCGATCGCCCGCTCGACGCACTCGGACGCCAAGATCATCCTCCTCGACGAGCCGCTCGCGGCGATGGGCGCGCGGGAGGGCGCGCTGATCATCGAGCTGATCCAGGAGCTGAAGCAGCGCGCCGACGTCTCGATGATCGTGATCGCGCACAACTACCTGCACGTGCTCGAGCTCTGCGACCGGGTCAACCTGCTCCGGAACGGCGTCATCTCGCTCGACAAGCGCACCGACGAGACGTCGGTCGAGGAGCTGACCGCGATCGTCGCCGCCGAATACCGGCTGCCGAAGTCCGCGTAGCTCAGCCGGCCGCGACCGCGTGGACCATCGCCGCCAGCTCGTCTGCGAACTCGGGGTACGGGCCGAACCGGGCGTCCATCTTCCGCGTCAGCTCCAGCAGCCCCTCCGTGCCGGCGGCGCGCTCGGCCCGCACTGCCTCCTCGACCTCGAACGTGAACTCGAGGCTGCGGTCGAGGAACGCGCGCGCCTCGGCGCCTTCCATCACGGGGTAGTGCGCCGTCAGCAGCAGCTCCGGCTCGAGGGCGCGCAGCTTCGCGATCGTCTCGCGATAGGCGGCGAGGTCGTAGATGCGCGGCGGGATCAGTAGCCTGCCGTCGTTTGCGTAGATGCCGCGCTCGAGCACGGCGTCGACGGCTATCGCGGCTCGGCTGCGCGGGTCCCAGACGCCGAGGTGGCCGAGCGTGTGTCCGGGCAGGTGCAGGATCTCGACCCGCCAGTCGTCGGCGAGCCGGATCGTCTCGCCGCCGCGGAGCCCCTCGTCGATCGGGGCGTCGCCGCCGCACAGCGCGATCAGCTCCTCTCGGCCGGCCTCGCCCGGGTCGGCGAAGCCGTGCGCCACGTGCCAGAGGTAGTTCTCCGCCACGAGCGCGTGATTCGACTCGATCCAGCGGCGGTCGAGCTCGTGGCACGCGAAGCGCGCCCGGGGGTGGAGCGCGCGCAACGCCCGGTTCCCGCCCGAGTGGTCGAGGTCGGCGTGGCTGATCACCACGTCGTCCACCGCCTCGAGCTCGAGCCCGATCGACGCGAGGTACGGGCGCAGCGCGGCGGCCGGAGTGTCCTCCAGGCCCGTGTCCACGAGCAGCCGGCGCGCCTCGCCGACGAGCAGGTACTGCGCCATGAACCGGACGCCGAGGCTCGACTCGATGCGGTGGATGCCGGGCGCGATCTCCATCGTCACTCCTTCCTCGGGTCGGGCCTCGAGCCCTTGGTGATCGTGTAGCCACCGTCGACGCGGACGACCTCGCCGGTCACGTGCGCCGCCGCCGGGGAGAGCAGCCAGGCGACGGTCGCGGCGACGTCCCCGGCCGTGGCGAGTTGCCGGAGCGGCGTGTCCGCGAGGGCCAGCGCGGGGTCGAGGCCGCCCGGGACGCCGTCCTGCCGCCACCCCGGCGCGACCGCGTTGGCGCGCACGCCGTGCGGCCCTCCTTCGAGCGCCGCGACGCGCACGAGCGTCTGCAGCATCAGCGCCGCCGCGCCCGCGGCCCCACCCAGCGGGTAGGGCTGCGTCCCGAGGGCCGACGTGACGGCGACCCAGGAGCCGGAGCCGCGCGCCCGCGCCGCCCGGAGCCACGGCTGCGCGGCGAAGAAGGGCTCCTCGGCGCCGCGCCGGATCGCCGCCTCCCAGGCCGCCGGGTCGAGGTCGGCGAGCCCGGCGAGCTCGGGTTCCGGCGTCACGGTGACGAGACCCTCCGCGTCGAGCCCGTCGCGGGTCACTTCGAGGCCGAGCCCCGAGAGCGCCTCGGCGACCGGATCCTCCGCCGGCGCGACCACGAGCACCCGCATCAGTACTTCCCGATCACCAAGCCGCCGTCGACGCGGAGAAACGCCCCGGTCGTGTAGGTCGACTCGACGAGACATGCGACGGCCTCCCCGATCTCGCGCGGCTCAGCGGGACGGCGGCCGAACGGGATCGAGGCGCGGGCGGCCTCGCGGCGCTCGGGGGTCGCGAAGTCGGGCGAGTGGTCGTTGATGTTCGAGTCCACCCAGCCCGGCCCGACGTGGTTGACCGCGATCCCGTCCTCGGCCCACTCCCGGGCCATCACGCCCGCGAGCAGGGCGACCGCGTGCTTCGTCGCGCCGTAGACCCCGAGCGGGCTGAACGGCATCACGGCGTTGACGGAGGACGTGATCACGATCCGTCCGCCCGATCCCTGGCGGCGCATCTGCGCCGCGGCCGCGCAGCAGCCGTGCACCACCCCGTGCAGGTTGACGCCGACGACGGACTGCCAGTCCTCGCGGGTCACCTCGGTCAGCTCCTGCCAGCGCGCCACGCCCGCGTTCGCGCAGAAGACGTCGAGGCCCCCGAGCCGGCGGACGGTCTCGGCGACGAGGAGGTCGTTCGCCTCGCGTGTGCGGACGTCCGCCGCGACGAAGACCGCCCGCCGGCCGAGGGACCCCACCTCCTCGACCCGGCGCCGCGCCTCCTCCTCGTGGCCGACGTCGCTGACGGCGATGTCGTAGCCGCGCTCCGCCAGCGCGAGGACGATGCCCCGGCCGATGCCGCGGTCGCGTGCCGCTCCGGTGACCAGGGCGACCGGGACTCAGATCACCACCCTGAGCTCGCCGTCCTCGGTGACGCGCACTTCGTAGGTTCGCAGCGCGATGTCGTCGAAGGCGACGCAGCGCCCGGTCGGCACGTGGAACTCGAGCGAGTGCCACGGGCACGTCACCACCTCGCCCTCCCAGATCCAGGCGAGCTCCCAGCCGGTGTGCGGCCCGTAGTCGATCGTGCCCGAGACGGAGCCCGCGCAGAGCGGCCCACGCTGATGCGGGCAGAGGTTCGGGATCGCGTGCACGCGGCCGCCGATGTTGAACACGCCCAGCTC
>DASTPC010000031.1:0-12117 GCA_035720085.1 Gaiellaceae bacterium | reverse complement strand
GGCCCGTGCGAGTCGCTTCCCGTCTGTCGTACGTCCGGTAAGACACCACTTACCATTCGGCCTGGAATGGCAGCCAGCCGGTACCCGGCGCGAATTTCCCTGCTCAGACGGAGTTCGCGAGTGGCCGGTGGACGGCCCTTGCCACGATCGCCGCTGTGGACGCGGCGGGGTCTGACCCCGGGCACGTCCCTTCGGGACGCGTCCGAGCTGTGTCGGAAGTCTGCCGATCGCTCCACAGAACCCGTGACCCTTGCGGCCATGTGGGAGGGTCTGACCCTCTGACACGGCCGCGGCAGGCGGGGCCGTCGCGGCCCTGTCCGGTCGGGTCGTGGCGCGGGCGACTTGACATCTGTGTCTTGTGAGTGAATACTCACTCACCAAATGACCCCGCACACCGTGCCAAGGCAGACGGCCGGGGAACGCCGGCAGGCGGTGCTCGACGCTGCGACCAGCGAGTTCGCGCTCAAGGGTTACCACGCCGCGTCGACCGAGGAGATCGCGCGCGCGGCGGGCATCTCGCAGGCGTACCTGTTTCGTCTGTTCGGCTCCAAGAAGGACCTCCACGTCGCCGCGGCGCAGCGGTCGATCGATGAGCTCTACCGGGTCTTCGCCGCCGCCGCCGAGGGCAGGTCCGGCGAGGAAGCGCTGGAGGCGATGGGCGCCGCGTACGCCGAGATCATGCAGGATCGGACGCGTCTGATGCTCATGCTCAAATGCTGGACGACTACCGACGAGCCCGAGATCCGCCGCATCAGCCGGGGCGCCTGGCGCGAGCTCGTCGACCTCGTGGAGCGCACCTCCGGCGAGCCGCCGGAGGTCGTCACACGGTTCTTCGCGCACGGGATGCTGCTCACCGTCCTGATGGCGCTCGACCTCGTCGACGACCCGGAGCCGTGGTCGCGGCGTCTGCTCGAGGCGAGCTGGAAGGCGATCGAAGAGTGCGGGTAGCCGCACTCCGACGGCGGCCTTTTTTTGCGCACACTAGGAAGTAAGCACTCACTCACGAGAGGAGAGGAGTTGAGATGACCCGGGCGCACACCCTCTGGACGTTCGCGATCACGTCGACCGCGCTGTTCATGGTCACCCTCGACAACCTCGTCGTGACGACCGCGATCCCGGTCATCCGCGACGACCTGAACGCGTCCCTCGAGAGCCTCGAGTGGACGGTCAACGCGTACACGCTCACGTTCGCCGTGCTGCTCCTGACCGGGGCCGCTCTCGGCGACCGGTTCGGGCGCCGGCGCGTGTTCGCGATCGGCGTCGGCATCTTCACGCTCGGCTCGATCGGCGCCGCGCTGGCGCCGTCAGTCGAGGCGCTGAACGTCGCGCGGGCCGTGCAGGGCCTCGGCGGCGCGATCGTGATGCCGTTGACGCTGACGATCCTCGCCGCAGCCGTGCCGGCCGAGAAGCGCGGCCTGGCGCTGGGCGCGTGGGGCGGCATCTCCGGCCTCGCCGTCGCCTTCGGGCCGCTCGTCGGCGGCGCGGTCGTCCAGGGCATGTCCTGGCAGTGGATCTTCTGGTTGAACGTGCCGATCGGCCTCGTCCTGATCCCGCTCGGCCTCCGCCAGCTGTCCGAGTCCTACGGGCCCGCCCAGCGGCTCGACCTGCCCGGCCTGGGCCTCGCGAGCGCGGGCCTGTTCGGCATCGTCTGGGGCCTCGTGCGCGGCAACGCCCAGGGCTGGACGAGCCCGGAGATCGTGCTCTCGCTGACGGCCGGTGCGACGCTCGTGGCGGCGTTCGTTGCCTGGGAGCTCCGCACCGACCACCCGATGCTGCCGATGCGCTTCTTCAAGAACGCGACGTTCACCCTGGCCAACACGGCGTCGCTGTTCATGTTCTTCGGCATGTTCGGCTCGATCTTCCTGCTCTCGCAGTTCTTCCAGACCGTGCAGGGCTACTCGCCGCTCGGCTCGGGGCTGCGGATCCTGCCGTGGACGCTCGCGCCGATGTTCATCGCGCCGCTCGCCGGCGCGCTGGCCGACCGGATCCCGCCCAAGGCGCTGATCGGCACGGGCCTCGCCATGCAGTCGGTGGCGCTCGCATGGATCGGGCTCGTGTCGGAGCCCACCACGCCCTACGCCGAGCTCGTCGTCCCGTTCATCGTCGCGGGAGTCGGCATGGCGCTCTTCTTCGCCCCGATGGCGTACGTCGTCCTCTCGGCCGTGCGGCCCGAGGAGGAGGGGCAGGCGTCGGGCGCCAACAACGCGATCCGCGAGCTGGGCGGCGTGTTCGGCGTCGCCGTGCTCGCGTCGGTGTTCGCGCACGCCGGCGGGTACGAGTCCGGCGAGGCGTTCGTCGACGGGATGAACCCGGCGATCCTGATCGGCGCGGCCGTCGTCGCGCTCGGCGCCGTCGCCGCCTTCGCGATCCCGCGACGGCGGCGGACGGACGAGGTGCCGGCGACCGCCGCCGAGCCTGCCCTGGCGGACGCCGCCTAACGGACGTGACGGGGCGGGCGCCCGGCGCCCGCCCCGTCCGCCGTCGTCAGCGGCGGAGCTCCCAGATCTCCACCGGGTCGCCGCTGCGAGCCCGGCCGGGGCCCCGCCGGGTCAGCCCGATTTTCTCGGCCACGCGGATCGAGGCCGCGTTTCCGGGTCGGATGTAGGCGACGACGTGGTCGAGGCCGCGCGCGCCCAGCGCGTGCTCGGCAATCGCGGCCGCGGCCTCCGTGGCGATCCCGTCGCCCCGGTGCGCCGGCGCCACGACCCAGCCGATCTCGACCTCGTCGGCGTCGATGCCCACGACGCCCGGGCCGGCGCGGTGCAGCTCGACGATCCCTGTCGGCTGGTCGCCGAGCCAGACGCCGTAGTGGCCGAAGCCTTCATGCCGCGCGTCCGCGAGCGCGCCGTCGAATTCGCGCGCCGCCTGCTCGGGAGTCTCGCCCGCCTCGACGTACAGGGCGACCAGCCAATCGCGGTCGCGCTCGACCACAGGGCGCAGGACGAGGCGCCCGGTGTCGAGCGCCTCCGGCTCGAGCTCGTCCCAGCCGGCTGGAAGCGGGCCAGCCGCCCACGTGGCGTCCGGCTCCCAGGCGGCCCACGACTCGTCCCACCAGCGCTCGCCCGCCTCGGCCGCCGCAGCGAGGGCGTCGCCGTCGGCGCGGATCGTCTCGGCCTCCGCAGCCGTGAAGCGCCCCTCCGCGACGCGCCGGTCGAGCAGCTCCCAGTCCTTGCGCCGGGGCCGGCCGCCCGCGGGGATCCAGACGTCGAGCTCGAGATCCTGCGTGTCCATGCCGACGCGCGTGCGCCGGAACGGCTCCTGCAGGTTCAGGTACCAGCCTGCGAAACAGCGTGCGGGCTCCTCCCAGAAGTGCCAGACCGCATGTCGGTCACCCGGCCGGTGGAGCATCAGCACGCCGTGGCCCTCCCAGCCGCCGCGACCGTCCCACGGGTGGCGGCCGCCCGGCCAGTCTCCGGCCGGAAAGGCGAACGGCGCGCCGGGAGGCAGATACGTCACGAGCAGGCCGGGCGTGTCCTCGACGACGAGCACGACCGTCCCCATCCAGGGACGGCCCCGCCAGACCTCTCGGCGGACGATGGTCTGCCCTCGCTCCCACGCCACCTGAGGGCGAGTCTACGCGCCCGCCACCGGCCGGCAGGGTGGGGTATAGCCTTGGGCACCACCGATGGCGGAGACGGACGTCCGGAGCTCGGCAGCCGTGGGCGCGGGGGCCGAGCGGCCGCCCGAGTTGTCGGTCGTCGTCACCCTGCTGAACGAAGCCGCGACGCTGGACGAGCTCTACGGCCGCACAGTCGCGGCGCTCGAGCCGCTGGGGCGCCCGTTCGAGCTGATCTTCGTCGACGACGGCTCGACCGACGGTACGTTCGCGGCGCTCGAGCGGGTGCACGCAGGCGACCCGCGCGTGCGGGCGGTGCGGCTGAAGCGGAACGCGGGCCAGCACCCGGCCATGCACGCTGGGCTCGCGCGAGCGCGGGGCTCGGTGGTCGTGACGATGGACGGCGACCTGCAGAACCCGCCCGAGGACCTGCCGCGGCTCGTGGAGGCGATCGAGGCCGGCTACGACGTCGCCAGCGGGCGGCGTGCCGCGCGGCACGACGCGTGGGGGCGGACGCTGCCCTCGCGGGTGATCAACGGGATGCTGCGCCGCTTCACCGGCGTCGCCATCTCCGACTTCGGCTGCGCCTTCAACGCCTACCGGCGCGCGGCGCTCGAGCCCGTGCTCGGATCGATCGGACGGCAGAAGTTCACGAAGGCGCTCGTGCTCTCGACCGGCGCCTCGGTGGTCGAGGTGGACGTCGGCCATGCGGCGCGGCAGGGGTCGTCGCGCTACTCGCCGCTGCGGCTGACCCGTCTGTCGCTGCACGTGCTCGCCGGCTTCTGGCCGCAGCCGATCCAGTGGGCCGGGGTGCTGCTCGGCGCCGTCTGCTCGCTCGCCGCGGTTGCGCTCGGCGTCTACGGCGCCGTCTACTGGGCCGCCGAGGGCGACTTCCCCGGCCCGCTGCTGCTGGGCGCGCTCGTCGTCTTCGTGCTCGGCGTGCAGGGACTCATTCTGGCCCTCGTCGGGGAGTACCTCGGCCGCATCCAGCGAGACGTCGAGGGAAGGCCGCTCTATACGATCGACCGCGAGCTATGAGACGCAAGCGCGTGCTCGTCACCGGCGGCGCCGGGTTCATCTCCTCGACTCTGATCCGGCACCTGCTCGCGCACACGCCCCACGAGGTCGTCTCGCTCGACGCGCTCACCTACGCGGGCTCGATCGAGAACCTCGCCGACGTGCTCAGCCACGAGCGGCTCGCATTCGTCCAGGGCGACGTCCGCGACGAGACGCTCGTCCGGCAGGTCGTCGCCGAGGTCGACGTGATCGTGAACGCCGCCGCCGAGTCGCACGTGGAGAAGTCGATCGCCGAGGGCGCCGCCGAGTTCGTGGCCACGAACGTGGAGGGGACGCGGATCCTGCTCGACGCGATCCGCGAGACGCCGGTGGAGCGCTTCCTGCTCGTCTCGTCGAGCGAGGTCTACGGCACCGCGCGGGCCGACCCGATGGACGAGGAGCATCCGCTCGACCCGCGCAGCCCGTACGCGGCGACCAAGGCGGGCGGCGACCGGCTGGCGTACAGCTACCACGTCACCTACGGCCTCCCGATCGTGATCGTGCGGCCGTTCAACAACTACGGGCCGCGCCAGCATCCGGAGAAGGTCGTGCCGCGGTTCGTCACGCAGGCGCTCGCCGGTGAGGCGCTGACCGTGCACGGCGACGGGCACGCGAGCCGCGACTGGCTGTTCGTCGACGACGACGCCGAGGCGATCGAGGCGCTGCTCGAGGCGCCGCTCGACCTGGTCGCCGGCGAGGTCGTCAACGTCGCCACCGGCGTCGACGTCTCTGTCGCCGAGGTGGCGCGGCTGGTGCTCGATGCCGTCGGCAATCCCGAGGCGTCGATCACGCACGTCGAGGAGCGGCCCGGGCAGGTGGACCGGCACGTCGGCTCGACCGCGAAGCTCGAGCGCCTCACCGGCTGGCGCGCCGGCACGCGCTTCGCGGACGGGCTCGAGCGGACGGTCGCGTGGTACCGCGACAACGAGGCGTGGTGGCGGGGCGTCCTGGGTCGCGTCGAGCGCGTCTCCTCGTCCTAGGCGCCGGGCCGGCGCAGCTCGGCCTGCTGGAGACCGCGGCCGGCCGCCGCGAGCTCGAGCTGATTGCCGTCGACCGCGATCCGGCCGCGCCGGGCTTCACCCTCGCCGACGAGCGGGCGCTGCTCTCGACGGAGGACGAGCCCGGCGTCGAGCGCCTGGCACGGGCGCGCGAGGTCGACGGGCTGGTCTCGCCGGGGGCGGACTGGCCGGTCGGAGTCGCCGCTCGCGTCGCCGAGCGGCTCGCGCTGGCGCACCCCGTCGACGCAGCGACGGCTGCCGCCGCGACCTCCAAGGCGCGCCAGCGAGAGCTCTTCGCTGCGCACGGCGTGCCACACGCCAGGTCCTTCGCGCCTCAGGAGCTCGGGCTCCGCTTCCCCTGCGTCGTCAAGGCGCCGGACCGGCAGGGCCAGCGCGGGCTCTCGCTCGTCCGGCAGGCAGGCGAGCTCGAGGCCGCGCTGGCCGAGGCGTCGGCCGAGTCGCGCTCGGGCGGCGTCCTCCTGGAGGAGCTCGTCGAGGGGCCGGAGGTGACGGTCAACGCCGTCTTCGTGGACGGAGAGCAGACCGTGCTGACCGTCACGGATCGGGAGCTCGCCGACCCGCCCGCGTTCGGCGTCGCGCTCGCCCACGTCTGGCCGAGTCGAGCGGCGACGCCGGCGGCCGTCGACGCGGCGCTCGCCGCAGCGCGCGCGGTCGGCATCCGGTCGGGGCCGGCCTACGTGCAGGTGCGCCTCGGCGCCGATGGGCCACGGGTGATGGAGGTCGCGGCGCGGCTGGGCGGCGGCCACGACGCAGAGCTGTGCGAGGCGGCGCTCGGGGTCGACCTGAACGGGCTCGCGATCGACTTCGCGCTCGGCCGCGGCGTGTCCGTTCCGGACGTGTCCGAGGGTCTGACCCTCGGGCACGTCCCGAGGCGTCGCGCGCGGCGCCGCGAGCCTGCTTCGGAAGCGCGCTTGGGCGGAATGGGCCCGTCCGCATCGGACACGGCCGAGGGTCTGACCCTCGGACACGGCCGTTATGGACAGAGCGGGGCCCCCGGCGGAGCCTGCGTCCGCTTCCTGGTCGGGCCCGCGGGCGTCCTGCGCGCCGTCGAGGGCGTCGAGGAGGCCGCCGCCGTCGAGGGCGTTCGCTGGGTGCGCCTCTACCGGCGCCCCGGCCACCGCTTCGGCCCGCTGCGCCGCGGCGCCGATCGCGCGGGCGCGATCCTTGCCGTCGGCGCCACGCGCGAGGAGGCGCTCGAGCGGGCCGCGCGCGCGGCGCAGGCCGTACGCTTCCGAGTCGATGTCGACCCGGCGTAGCCCCCAGACGCGTCGGCGCGAGCTGCTCGGCTTCCAGCCGCCGGCGGTGGGCGAGGACGAGGTCGCCGCCGTCGCGGAGACGCTGCGCTCCGGCTGGCTCACCACCGGCCCCCGCGCGGCGGCACTCGAGGAGCGGGCGGCCGCCTACCTCGGCGCTCGGCACGTGCTCGCGGTCTCCTCGGGCACGGCCGCGCTGCACCTGGCGCTCGCCGCGCTCGGCGTCGGCCCCGGCGACGAGGTGATCACGACGCCGGTCACCTGGCCCGCCACCGCCAACGTCGTCGAGCACTGCGGCGCGCGGCCCGTCTTCTGCGACGTCCGCGAGAGCGACCTCAACATCGACGCGGCGCTGGCGCCGGGGCTCGTCACCGAGCGGACGAAGGCGATCCTGCCGGTGCACCTGGCCGGCCAGCCGGCCGACCTCGACCCGCTGCTCGCGCTCGGGCTGCCGGTCGTGGAGGACGCCGCGCACGCGTTCGAGAGCGCCTACCGGGGACGGAAGGTCGGGACCATCTCCACCGCGACCTGCTTCTCGCTCTACGCGACCAAGAACGTCGCCGCGGGGGAAGGCGGCCTCGTCGCCACCGAGAGCGACGCGTTCGCCGACCGGATCGCGGCGATGCGCCTGACCCGGCGCGACCAGGGCGGCCGCTACGACCAGATCGCGCCCGGGTTCAAGGCCAACCTCTCCGACGTCCTCGCGTCGATCGCGCTCGTGCAGCTCGCGAAGGTCGACCTGCATGCGGCCGCCCGGGCGCGGCAGTTCGCCCTCTACGACGACGCGGTCGCCGACCTCGAGGGGATCGATCCGCTCGCCCGCGACCCGCGCGACGTGCACGCCCACCACCTGTACGTCGTCCGCGTCGACCCCGCGCGCGCCGGCGGGACGCGGGACGACTACCGGCGCGCGCTCGCCGGGGAGCTGATCGCGACCAGCATCCACTTCCTCCCCGTGCATCGCCTCACGTGGTTCCGCGAGCGCTACCCCGACCAGCCGCCGCTGCCCGTCGCCGAGCAGGCCGGCGAGCAGGTGCTCTCGCTGCCGCTCTCGCCGGCGCACGCCGACGACGACATCGCCGACGCGGCCGACGCGCTCCGCCGCGTCCACGCACGTCTCGCCGGATGAGCCGGCGCCTGCGGGTCGCGCTGACCCTCGTCGTCACCGCGCTCGCCGTCGCATACATCCTCTGGAAGATCGACGTCGGCGAGACGGTCGACGTCCTGCTCGACGCCGACCCGTGGTGGTTCGCGCTCTCGGTGGCGATCATGGTCGGCACGACGCCGGCGATGGCGCTCCGCTGGCGGTGGCTGCTCGCGGCCCAGGGGGTGCGCGACCGGCTGCGCTGGCTGACGCGCGCGTACTTCGTCGCCTACACCGCCAGCCAGGTGCTGCCCACGTCGATCGGCGGCGACGCCGTCCGGATCTACGAGGTCGCGCGGCGGCATCCCGGCCGGACGGCGGACCTGACCGCGATCGTCCTGCTCGAGCGGGGGCTCGGCGGCGCCGCCACCGTGCTGCTCGGCGCGGTTGGCTTCCTGCTCGCGATCGGCCACTACGACGTGAGCGCCTACCTCTGGCTCGAGGGCGCCTTCGTCTTCGGCACGATCGCGCTGCTCTTCGTCTTCTTCGCCCGCTCCGCCCGGCCGCTGCTCGCCCGGCTGACCGGCCCGCTCCGGCGGCTGCGGCTCGAGCGGCCGCTGCGCGCGTTCTACGACGGCGTCCACCACTACCGCGGTCACGCCGGCCTGCTCCTCGGCGTCTTCGCGTTCACGACCGCGATCCAGGCGGTGCGGATCCTCGCCGTCTGGGCATCGGCCCGCGCGGTCGGGATCGAGCTGGGCCCCCGCATCTACTACGTGATGGGGCCGCTCTTCTTCCTCGTGCTGCTCGTGCCGTTCACGCTCAACGGCTTCGCCGTGCGGGAGGCGTTCTTCGTCAGCTTCCTCGGCAGCGTCGGCGTGCCGGCCGACCAGGCCTTCGCGGCCGGGTTCCTGTTCTTCCTCGTCACCGTCCTCCTCGCCGCGCCCGGCGGCGCGATCCTGCTCTGGGAAGGGGTTCGCGGCGGCGCCCGCCCGCGGGTCGAGCATGGCTGAGCGCGAGGTGGCGTGCGTCGTCGTCACCTACGACGCCCTCCCGTGGCTCGGGCCGTGCCTGGAGAGCATCCGCGGCGTCGACACCGTCGTCGTCGACCACGGCTCCACCGACGGCACCCTCGAGCTCGTCGAGGAGCGCTTTCCCGAGGTGCGGCTCGTCCGGCAGGAGAACCGCGGCCTCGCCGCCGGCTGGAATCGCGGCATCGGCGAGACCGACGGGCGTTACGTCCTGATCCTCAACGCCGACGCGTGGCTGGTCGAGGACGCGCTCGCGCGGCTCGTCGCCCACGCGGACGAGCGCCCGGACGCGGCCGTCGTGGCGCCGCGGCTGCTCAATCCCGACGGCAGCCTGCAGCGGTCGGTGCGCGGCTTCCCGACCGTCTGGCGGCTCGCCACCGAGTACCTCTTCCTGCGCAAGCTGGCACCGCGCTCGGCGGCGCTGAACGGTTTCTACGCCGGCGGCTTCGACCACGACGAGCCGCGCGAGGCCGAGTTCGTGATGGGTGCCTGCCTGCTCGTGCGGCGCGACGCGATCGACCGGGTCGGCCCGCTCGACGAGCGCTTCTTCCTCTTCTCCGAGGAGACCGACTGGTGCTACCGCTTCCGGCAGGCGGGCTGGCGCGTGCTCTTCTTCCCGGGCGCCGAGTGCGTCCACGTCGGCGGCGCGTCGCACGGCGGGCGGCTGTTCCGCGAGAACGTGCGCGGGCACCTGCTGTTCCTCGACAAGCACCACGGTCGGGTCGAGGCCGAGCGGGCCCGGCGGCTGCTGCGCGGCGCCCTCGTCGCCCGCGGCGCCCTCTTCCGCGGCGAGCGCGGTGCCATGTACCGCGACGTCGCGCGCTGGCTCGGGTCGGGAGACGTCGGGACGCTCCTCGCGGAGGAGCGCCGGTGAGACGTCCTGTGTCACCCCCCGGCCGCGACAGCGGCCGGCTTCAGGGATGTTCGCGCGGCCGGGAATCCGCTGCTGTGGATTCCCGGCCTTGCGCCGAGGCGGCGTGAGCGACGTCTTCCTGCTCGTCCGGCTCGCGCTTGCGACCGGGTTGCTCCTCGCGCCCGGCTGGCTGATCGCGCGCGCGCTCGGCCAGCGCGGCATGGCCGCCACCCTCGCGTGGTCGCTGACCGTCCTCTTCGGCGCGATGGCGATCACGTTCGCGGTCGGCGGCTCCCTGACGCTGACGCTGCTCCTCCAGCTCGGGGCCGGGCTCGTCGCGTTCCCCTTCGCGCGCGGCGCACGGCGGGCTCGCGTGCCGTACTGGCGGGAGGTCGGCGCCGCGGGCGTGGTGCTCGGGCTGCTGCTCTGGCTGGTCGCGGGCGAGCGTGGCGGAGACGGGCTGTTCCACCTTGGCCGCGTGCAGAAGCTGCTGGCCTTCGACGACCTCTCGCTCGACTCCGTCGACGAGTTCGCCGACGGCGGGCTGCACCCCGGCTACGCGTTCCCGCTCTGGCACGGCTTCCTCGCGCTCGTCGCGAAGGTCTCCTTCGCCGACCCGGCCGAGGTGGTCGAGCATCTGCCGAGCGTCCTCGCGCCGCTCGCGGTCCTCGTCGCCTACGAGGCCGGCTACGCGCTGTTCCGGTCGGTCGTCCCCGCCGCCACCTCGGCCGCGGCAGGGGTGGCGCTCGTCGCGATGGCCCCGGGCAACGGCGGCGCCTTCACGGTGCTGTCGCTCCCTGCGACCGCGTCGCGCCAGCTGCTCGTGCCGGCGGCGCTCGCACTGGCGTTTGCGTTCGTGCGGGCGCCCTCGCTTCGACTCGCCGCGTCGGTGGCGGCCGCTGCGCTCACCGTCGCAGTGGTGCACCCCACCTACGCGCTGTTCCTGCTGGTGCCGTTCGCGGGCTTCGCGCTCGTCCGCTGGGCGTGGACGAGGGAGGACGCGCGAGCCGGCGCGCTCGCGCTCGCCTCGCTCGCCGTCACGCCCGCCGCCTTCTTCGTCTGGCTGCTGCCCGTCGTCGCCGAAACGGCCTCGGTGAGCCCCGACGCCGCCGAGCGCGCCCGCGCGCTGCAGCAGTACGAGGGCCAGCTCGTCGTCTACTCGGAGGACAGCTTCCGGCTCTCGGGCGAGCTGTTCGGGCGCGCAGGCCCCGCCGCCGTCGGGGCGCTGCTGCTCCTGCCCCTCGCCGGCCTCGCAGCGCGCCGGCGTTGGGCTGCCTACGTGGTCGGCGGTGCGCTGGCGGTCTTCCTGCTCACGCTCGTGCCCGTGCTCTTCACTGCCCTCTCGGACGCCGTCTCGCTCTCCCAGGCGCGCCGCCTGGCCGGCTTCCTGCCGTTCACCTTCTCGCTCGCCGGAGGCATGGGCGTCCTGGCGGCGCTGCTCGGGCCCTTCGCCGCCCCGCTCGCGCTGGCCGGCGGGATCGCGTTCCAGCTCCTCTACCCCGGCGACTTCAACTACGTGCTCACGGAGGGCGGCCCGGCCTGGGTGACGTGGCTCGCGGTCGCCGGGGCGGTCGCCGCGCTCGCGTGGGGCTTCCTCCGCCGCCCGCCGGTGGAGACCACCGCGGCGCTCGCGTCGGCGCTCTTTCTCGTGCCCGTCTTCGTGCACGGCTTCTCCGAGTGGTCCCCGTCGCCCGCGTACCGGCCGGCGCCGCTGACGCCGGGGCTGATCGCGGCGCTACGCGACGACGTGCCGAAGGGCACGATCGTCTTCTCCGACCCCGAGACGAGCTACGGGATCGCCGCCTTCGCGCCGGTGTACGTCTGCAACGGCCCGCCCGCCCACGTCGCCGACACGAAGGACAACCGCCCCTACGAGCGGCGGGACGAGGCACTTCGCTTCCTCGAGACGGGCGACCTGGCGATCCCGCGCGCGTGCGGGGCGGCGTGGCTGGTGGTCGACGCGGAGCGGGCGCCGGGGCTCGAGCCGGACCTGCCGGTCGTCTACCGCGACGGGCGCTTCACGCTCTACCGGCTCGGCGCGACATGAGGCTCATCGGAGCATCGACGCTACAGCTGTTGGACTGGTTGCTCCTTCTTGCCGGCCTGGTGGTCATGGGTCTGCTGCCACACGACTTCGGCGGCGACGGCCAGGTCCGTCACGAGGCGCTCGAGGACCTGGCCGGCGGCGACGTCCCGGAGTTGAAGTACTCGCTAGTGCAGCCCGTCGCGGCGCTGCCGTTCCACTGGCTCGGAGAGGCGCTCGGT
>DASTPC010000030.1:0-5541 GCA_035720085.1 Gaiellaceae bacterium | reverse complement strand
GTTCGCGTTCCAGTCGGCCTGGGCTGCGGCGAGCGCCTTCGTGTCGCCCGCCTTGGCGGCCTTCAGCACGTCGACCGCGATCACGATGTGTTGCCGCAGCAGCCCGGTCAGCGCCGTGCCGGCGGCCGCGCCGTAGTACGGCTTGATCGCATTGCCGATATCGCGCTGGTTACGGAGCAGCCGGGCGACCGTCGGCTCCAGGTCCGGCAGGCCGGAGGTGAAGCTGACGATCGCGAGGCGGGTCCACGCGACGTGCTCGAACCAGAGCCGCTGCATCGACTGCTCGAGCGCGACCGCGGAGGTAGACGCGTTCTTCGCCGCCGGGGTCGCGTGCTCATCGCCGTGTGCGTGCGCGTGGCCGGCGGAGAGCGAGAGGGCGACGAGGGCCGCGAACAGGCTGACGAGGAACGCCAGCCCGAGCGGGACAGGACGGGCTGCACGGGTCATACGGGTGCTCCTTTCGGTAGGCGGTGCGGCGCGGCCGAGCGGCCGAGTCGCCAGGCGAGGACGAGCCCCGCGAGCTCGATCGCCTTCGTGACGAGGCCGAGGCCGTCGACGCGCTCGTCGGCGCGGGTGACGGCGTAGCCGGCCAAGAGGGCTGCCAGGAGGAGGGCGGCGGCAGCCGGGGGAAGTGGGGAGGCCGGCCGCCGCCGCAGCGCGACGATCGCCGCCCAGAGCGAGATCGTCGCGAGCACGAAGCCGACGCCGAGCGCCGGCTCCTCTTCGAGATGGACGGGGACGAGGCCCGCATGGATCCCGGCGCTGATCCCCAGGGCGAGCACGAGACCGTCCCGCTCCGTCTGCGCCGTCATCGGACGACCACGACACCCTTCATGTCGCGCGGGTGGAGCGTGCAGACGTAGTGGTACGTCCCTGCAGTGTCGAACGTGAGGGTGACGCTGTCGCCGCGGCCGACCCGGTGGTCCGACGTGTCCGGGCCGTCCTCGAGCTTCACGGTGTGGGTGAAGCTGTCCTCGTTCGTCCACGTGACCTCGCTGCCGGCGTCGACCTCGATCGCGACCGGGTCGAAGCGGTAGCTCCTGGGCATCTCCACCTCGGTGGTCGCGACCGGCTCGGCGGAGTCCGGGTCGGGCCCGCCCGCGCAGCCGGCCGCCGCGAGGGCGAGCCCGGCGAGCGTCGCAGCCATCGCCGGCTTGCTCACGACCGGGTCGCGGCCGCGGGCGCGTGCCGGCGGCCGGGCTGGAGCTCGAGGACGGCGCCCGCGAAGACGAGCACGAACGCCACGAGGTCGAGCACCTCGCTGACCGTGTGGGCGAAGAGGAACACGGTCCAGTCGAGGTGGTAGGTCATGTAGCTCAGCTCCGCGACGGCGAAGAGCGAGAACCCCCAGCCGAGCAGGTCCAGCCGCTTGCGGAACGCGACCCACGCGAACCCGGCGCCCACCGCGAAGGCCGCGAGGTGGACGGCGAGGAAGAAGCCGGTCGGCAGGTCGTTGACCCAGGTGCCCCAGGGCATGTCGTGCTCCTTTCGTCTCGTGTTCGCACCGTTGGTGCCGGCGGCGGGCGGGTCCTTACGCCGGGTAAGGACCGGTGCCCCGGCGACACCAACGGGTCATGAGCACCGAGACACAGGCCGAGGTCTCCGGCTGGCGGGCCGAGCGGCTCGAGGCGGCCGGGTTCGAGCACGCGGTCGCCGAGCAGCTCTCCCGCTGCTGCGACTACGACCTGCACGCGCTGATCGAGCTGGTCGAGCGGGGCTGCCCGCCCGACCTGGCGATCAGGATCCTCGCCCCGCTGCCCGGCGACGAGCGGCCGTGCTGATCGACGCCGCTACTGTTCGCGAGGTGGACGCGCCCGCGCCGACCCTGCGCGAGCCCCGCGTACTCGACCTCGAGTCGCGCGCCTGGCTCGACGGGCTGCAAGCCGCGGGCGCCGAGCGCGACGAGGCGGTGGCACGGCTGCGGCAGCTGCTCCTGCGCGCCGCCCGCTTCGAGCTCGGGCGGCGCCGGGGGCAGCTGGCACAGCTCCGCGACCCCGACGTGGACGACCTCGCCGAGCAGTGCGCCGACGACGCCTGCGTCGCCGTCCTCGCGCGGCTCGACGACTTCCGCGGCGCGAGCCGGTTCACCACCTGGGCCTACAAGTTCGCGCTCCTCGAGACCGCCTCGGAGGTGCGCCGCCTGGCGTGGCGCGGCCGCGAGGTGCCGCTCGAGCCAGAGGCGTGGGAGCCGCTCGCCGGCGGCTCGTCGCCTGCCGACGACGCGGAGCAGCGGGAGCTGCTCGCCGTGATCCGCGACGCCGTCGCGACCGAGCTGACGCCGCACCAGCGCGACGTGCTCGTGGCGCTGGCGGTGAACGGCGTCCCGATCGACGTCCTCGCCGAGCGCCTGCAGACGAACCGCAACGCGCTCTACAAGACCCTGCACGACGCGCGCAGGAAGCTGCGCGCCCAACTCGCCGAGAGGGGGCTGACGCCGTGACCGACGACCTGCTCGCACGCCTGCTGGGGCCTGCGGAGCCCGAGCTCGACTGCGACCAGTGCTTCGAGCTGCTCGACCGCTATGTCGACCTCGAGCTGGGCGGCGCCCCTGCCGACGCCGAGGTGCCCGGGATGCGGGCGCACCTGGCCGGCTGCCCTGCCTGCGCCGAGGAGCACGCGAGCCTCGCTGCGCTCCTCTCCTAGGCGCAAGGCCGCGATCTGCACACCTGTGCAGATCACGGGCGCGCAAGATCCCTGAAGGCGGGCGCCTCCGGCGCCCGCAAAGGCCTCTTCGCGAGGTTGGGGGCGAGATGTACCCCCTACGGCCGGCGGGCCGGAGGCGGCTACGCCTCGATGCGGGACGACGCGCCGTCGAGGGCGTCGAGCGCGTCGCGGACATCCGTCAGCCGGCCGACGAAGATCGGGGTGTCGCGCTCCGTCCAGCGCGACGCCTCGCTCTCGCGCAGCGTCATCATCAGGTGCATGAAGTCCGACGGCTCCTCGCACTCGAACGCCGGCATGAACTCCTGGTCGTCGATCCCGAACGAGTAGGTCGTGTGGTTCGTGATCGTCACGAATCTGCCGCCGATCTCGGCGTGCTCGCGCATCGCGTCGGCGCGCTCGGCGAAGTCGAGGAAGTACCACGGCCGCGCCTTCACGAACGGGTAGACCACGAGGTACGGCGCGCCGCGCGGGATCACCTTGCCCTGCCGGATCCGCTTCTTGTCGGTGTAGACGGACGGCTTCGTCGTCGCCAGGTACGAGTGGGGCGTGTCCAGCCAGGCCGCGAGCGGCGTGCCGTTGAGCGCCGCGCCGAGCTCGAGCAGGTCCTCGTAGCGCTCGGTGATCTTCCAGAGGAAGAAGTCGGCGTCGGGGCGGACGCCGGCGGTCGAGTAGGCCCGCAGGTACTCCATCCGGCCGGCCCACTCCTCGACCACCTCGGCGAACGCGTCCTTGCCGGCGAGGCGCTCCTCGACGGGCAGCCGCCGCCAGGCGCGGTCGACCTTGAAGAACGTGTAGGCGACGTACTGGCCGCTCGGCAGGCTCTCGACGCGCTCGTAACCGGGGGTCTCGCTCACGGCTCACATCGTACGTCGAGGTCGCCGGCACGGGCCGCGGCAGCCGCCTGGCGGAAGGGCTCGAGGCTGGCTTTCGGCGCGCCGTCCGCGGTGCGCACGCCGGACTGCCAGCCCGCGAGGTCCGGCTCGTCGCGGACGTGGAAGACGAGAATGCCCTCGACGGTGTCCTGGCAGGCGGCGAGCTCGAGCGCGCGCCGGTAGGCGGCCGCCTGCTCCTTCGGGGTCACCGTCCGCGCGGGCTCGGCGCCGGCATAGGCGGCGGTCGCCTCCGGCGGCACCTCCGTCTCGATCCCGAGCTCGCCGTAGACGATCGGAAGACCCGACCCTTCCTGCGCCGTGCCGTCGAACGCGTCGCCGAGCAGCTCCACGAGCTTGCCGTAGTCGGCGAGGCCGATCGTCGCGTTCAGCGGGTGCGGCAGGTCGACGGGCGTCGCGGACGTCTCCGGGTACGGGTGGTGCACGTAGCCGTCCATCAGGGGCGCGTCGCGGCCGCTCGCGCGGTAGGCGGCGCCGAGCTCCTCGAGGAAGCGCGTGGGCGAGTGCGTCGGGCGCGCGCCGCCGGGGTTGTCGCCGCCGCGCGGGGAGGTCGCGCCGCCCCAGACGCGCACGTCGGCCGCGGCCTTCACCGCGTCGTACGTCTGCCCGAGCAGGAGCGCGTAGGCGGCAGGCGCGAGGCTCTCGCCCTCGGGGCCGAACTGGGGCAGCCAAAAGCGGTTCAGGTTCGGCTCGTTGCCGACGATCAGGTCGTCGAGACCCTGGACCTCGCGCGCGAGCGCGGCGGCGTAGGCCGCGAACTGCGAGCGGGCCTCCTCTGTCAGCGGCGTGCTCGCCGAGCCGCGGTGGTAGACGGCGACGAACAGCCGCAGGCCGCGCGCCTCCGCTCCCGCCGCGACCGTCCGCATGACCGCGAGCTCCTCCGGCGTCGGGGCTTGCAGGCCAGGCTCCCAGAAGCTCGAGATCGCGATCGCGTCGAGGCCGGCTGCCGCCGCCTCGTCGAGCAGCGCGCCGGCGACGGCCGGGTCGGGGGAGCGGACGACGTCGTCCACGGCGCCCACGAGCAGGCGGTGAGGCCCGTCGTCCCCTCCGCAGGCCGTCAGCGCTACGGCGACGAGCACGGCCAGCGTCGAGAGCGCTCCCTGCAGGCCCCGTCCCACCGAGCGAGCGTACCCGCGCCTTCAGTCACAAGGCCGCACGGCGGTCAGCCGAGCGCGAGCACCCGCGTCCCCGCCAGCGTGGCGTCGCCGGGGTTGACCGGGTGGGTGAGGACGACGTTCAGGACGTACCGGCCGCGCGGCAGGCCGCGGCGGGGGATCGCGACGGTCGTCGACGTGCCCGCGCGCGCCCACCCGCGCCGCGCCCGTACCGCCCTGCCGTTCCGCTCCAGCCGGGCCTCGATCGCGCAGTCGAGGTCGCAGCGCAGGCGGACGGCGACCTCGCGCGGGCCTCGGTGGATGCTGATCGCCGTCGCCCGTGGGGTCAGCGCGAGGTCGCGGCAGTGCGCGATCGAGCCGCCGCGGGCGCGGGCGAGCGCATCGCGGACGAAGGCGATGCTCGCCTTGGGCGCGCCGTCGGCGTAGTAGAGCCCGGACTGCCAGCTCGCCAGGCCCGTCTCGTCGTGGGAGTGGAAGAGCAGGATCCCCTCCACCGTCGGCTGGCAGAACGCGCGCGCGATCGCGCGCGCGTAGTAGGCCGCCTGCACCGCCTCGGGAACCGGCCGGGTCGTCGGCGGCTCGGTGCCCGAGTAGGCCGCTGCCTTGCCCCCCGGCACCTGCGACTCGACCCCGAACTCCGAGTAGAGGATCGGCAGCGTCGAGCCCTCCTGGTACGTGCCGTCGAACGCCTGGCCGAGCAGGGTCACGAGCCGCCGGTAGTCGGCGAGGCCGATCGTCGTCGTGCCGCGGTTCGACGCGTCCGGCGAGCGGCTCGAGTTGCCCGCGTAGGGATGCAGCGCGAGACCGTCCATGATCGGCGCTGCGCGGCCGCTGGCGCGGTAGGCGCGACCGAGCGAGCGGATGAAGGTCGT
>DASTPC010000029.1:0-4104 GCA_035720085.1 Gaiellaceae bacterium | reverse complement strand
AGCCAGGGCACCTCGCCCTTGACCTCGTGCGGGACGCCGATCGCCGCCGCCTCGGCCACCGCCGGGTGGTCGAGCGCCGCCGACTCCAGCTCGGCCGGGCCGATCCGCTTGCCGGCGACGTTGAGCGTGTCGTCGCTGCGGCCGTGCAGGAACCAGTAGCCGTCCTCGTCCACCGAGGCCCAGTCGCCGTGCGTCCAGACGCCGGGGAAGCGCGACCAGTACGTGTCCAGGTAGCGCTGCGGGTCGCCCCAGATCCCGCGCGTCATCCCCGGCCAGGGCCGCCGGCAGACGAGCTCGCCGACCTCGCCGCGGACGGAACGCCCCACGGCGTCGACGACGTCGAGGTCGATCCCGAGCGCCGGGTAGCCGAGGGAGACCGGCTTCGACGGCACCAGCAGGCAGACGGCGAGGAAGCAGGCGCCGACCTCGGTGCCGCCGGAGATGTTCACGATCGGGATCCGGCCGCCGCCGCACACGTGCTCGTTCAGCCAGTCGTACGGGCCGCGGTTCCACGGCTCGCCGGTGGTGGTGACGGCGCGCAGCGAGGAGAGGTCGGCATCCGGCTCGCCCATCGGGATCAGCGCGCGCACGAGCGTGGGCGACAGCCCGAGCATGGTCACGCGCTCCTCCTCCACGAGGCGCCAGAGCCGGTCGGCGGGCCGATCGGGCGCCCCCTCCATGAAGACGGTGGCGGCGCCGGTGGCGCCGGCTCCCACCACGGTCCACGGCCCCATGATCCAGCCCATGTCGGTCGCGAACAGCACGCGGTCGCCAGGCTTCACGTCCGCCTGGTAGGCCGCCTCCCGCGCGATCGAGAGCAGGAACCCGCCGTGCACGTGCACGGCCCCCTTCGGGCGGCCGGTCGTCCCGGAGGTGTAGGCGAGCAGGTACGGATGCTCGGCGTCGACGGCGAGCGCCGCGAGCTCTCCCGGTCGGCCGTCGACGGCCTCGTGCCAGAAGGCGTCGCGGCCCGGCTGCAGCGGGCAGTCGCGGCCGAGGCGGCGCCAGACGAGCACGTGCTCGACGGTCGGGCACTCGGCGAGCGCCTCGTCGGCGATCTCCTTCATCGGCGTCTCGCGCCCGCGGCGGAGCGTCGCGTCGGCGGTGAGGAGCAGCTTCGCGCGCGCGTCGCCGAGCCGGGCGGCGATCGCCGGGGCGGCGAAGCCGGAGAAGATCGGCACCTGGATCGCGCCGACGTGGGCGCACGCGTGGGCGGCGATCGCCGCCTCGGGCGCCATCGGCAGGTAGATGCCGACGGCGTCGCCGGGCCCGACGCCGCGCTCGACGAGCGCCTCGGCCAGCCGCCGCACCTCGCGCGACAGCTCCGCCCACGACCAGGTGCGGCGCTCGCCGTCCTCGCCGCGCCAGACCGCGGCCTCCGCCTCGGGGCGCTCGGCCGCCCAGCGGTGCACGCAGGCGTCGGCGACGTTGAGCCGGGCGCCGCGAAACCAGGTCGCCCACTCCGGCCCGAGCGAGAGGTCGACGGCGTCGTCCCAGTCGCGCGTGAACGGAAGCGCGAGGTCGTCCCGGACCGCGCGCCAGAACCGATCGGGCTCGTCGAGCGAGAGGCGGTGGAGCTGCTCGTAGCCGTCGCAGCCGAGCCGAGCGACCAGCCGGGTCAGGTTCGCGGACTCGAGCTGCTCCGGCGTCGGAACCCAGGCGACCTCCACGCGCGAGAGCGTAGCGAGGCACCCTCCGCACGCTTGTTAGTGTCTGCTAACTTCGAGTGGTGGCGACACCGACCCGGGAGGACAGCCCGTGAGCGCAGCCGCCTTCGGCGGCGAGCGGCGCAAGTGGTGGACGCTTGCCGCCGTCTCGTTCGGCCTCTTCATGATCATGCTCGACAACACCGTGGTGAACGTCGCGCTGCCGTCCATCCAGCGCGACCTCGGCGCGACCCTGTCGGAGCTGCAGTGGATCGTCGCCGGCTACGCGCTCACCTTCGCGGCGCTGATGCTGATCGGCGGCAAGGCGGCCGACGCGTACGGCCGCCGGCTCGTGTTCGTGCTCGGGATCGTGGTCTTCACGCTCGCCTCGCTCGCGTGCGGCCTCGCCGACTCCGAGGGGATGCTGATTGGCGCGCGCGTCGTCCAGGGGGCGGGCGCGGCGCTGATGAACCCGGCGACGCTGTCGATCATCGCCGCGACGTTCCCACCGCGCGAGCGCGGCGCCGCGATCGGGATCTGGGCGGGCGTCTCTGCGCTCGCGCTCGCGATCGGGCCGCTCGTCGGCGGCCTGCTGACCGAGCACCTCAGCTGGCACTGGATCTTCTTCGTCAACGTCCCGATCGGCGTCGTCGGGATCGTGGCGAGCTACCTGCTGATCGACGAGTCGCGCGACGAGACGCACGAGCGACTGGACCTGCCCGGCCTCTTCACGTCCGCACTCGGCCTCTTCGCCCTGACCTACGGGCTGATCGAGGCGAACACGTACGGCTGGGGCTCGACCCGCATCGTCGGCTCGTTCGTGATCGCGGTCGCGGCGCTCGCGGCGTTCGTGGTGCTCGAACGGACGCAGCGCGCGCCGATGCTGCCGCTCGACCTGTTCCGCAGCGGCACCTTCACCGGCTCGAACGTCGTCGTGCTCCTCGTCGCGCTGGCGATGTTCGGCGTGTTCTTCTTCGTCTCGCTCTACATGCAGGACATCCTCGGCTACTCGGCCGTCCAGGCCGGAGCGGCGTTCCTGCCGATGACGGTGCTGATCATCCTGGCCGCGCCGATCGCCGGGAAGGCGTCCGACCGGTTCGGCTCGCGCTGGCTGATGACGGTCGGGATGGTGATCCTCGCCGTCCAGCTCGCCTACTTCTCGCAGCTCGGCCAGGACGCCTCGTACCTCGAGCTCCTGCCGGCAATGCTGATCGGCGGCCTCGGCATGGCGCTGACGATGACGCCGAGCGCCGCGGCGGCGACACGGAGCGTCCCGGTCCACAAGGCGGGCGTGGGCTCGGCCGTCCTGAACGCGTTCCGCCAGGTCGGCGGCTCGGTCGGGATCGCGTTGATCGGCGCGATCATGGCGGCCGAGGCGGGGGGCCGGCGCACCGTGGAGGCGTTCATGGACGGCTTCGAGACGTCGCTGCTGGTCGCCGCGGGGATCGCCCTGGCGGGCGCGGTGGTTGCCTTCGTCTTCGTCCGGCCGCACGAGCGCGAGCGCGAGGACCGGCGGGCCGAGGCGCCCGAGCTGGCGGCGTGAGGAAACGCGGGCTCACCGAGCGCGGCCGCCGTCGTCACGCGGTCCGGGCGCCGGCGCGCCTGCCGGCGGCCGAGCGCCGCGAGGCGATCGTCGAGGCCGCGCTGCGCGTCTTTTCGGCCGGCAGCTACGCGGGCGCGACGACGGCCGGGATCGCGCGCGAGGCCGGGGTCTCCGAGCCGATCCTCTACCGCCACTTCGCGTCCAAGCGCGACCTCTACGTGGCCTGCCTCGAGGAGGCATGGGCCCGGCTGCGCTCGGTGCTCGACGCGGAAGGCGTCGAGCTCGACGCGGGCCGCGGTCTCGAGCAGTTCGGACGCTTCGCCGAGGAGACCGCGCCCCTGCGCGTGCTGATGGCGAACCTCTGGCTGCAGGCGATCACCGAGGCGGGCGAGGACGCCGAGATCGGCCGCTTCGTGCTCGAGCACATGCGCGGCGTGCACGACTACCACGCCGCACTGCTGCGTCGCGGCCAGCGGGCGGGCAGCATCGCGGCCGACCGCGACGCAGACGCGGAGGCGTGGATCTTCCTCGCCGGCACGCTCCTCCTCTCGCTCGCCGACCGGCTCGGCGGCCTCCTCGGCGAGACGGAGCTGGAGGCGATCCGAGCCGAGCGCGTGCGCTGGCTGGCCGCAACGGACTGAGCCCCGCGAGAATTGGTTGCCTGCCGTTGCGGCGGCGGAAGGCAGACGCCTTCAGGGATTTGCGCGCGGCGCCCGTCTTCGCAGGCGTGCGGATGGGCGTCGCTGCGCACCGAGACTCTTGCGGCGGCCGAAGGCCGACGCCTTCAGGGATCTACGCGGGGCGAGGCTCTTGCGGCGGCCGCAGGCCGACGCCTTCAGGGATCTACGCGGGGCGAGGCTCTTGCGGCGGCCGCAGGCCGACGCCTTCAGGGATCTTCGCGCGGGCTCCCGTCCG
>DASTPC010000028.1:0-19099 GCA_035720085.1 Gaiellaceae bacterium | reverse complement strand
CGTGCGCCGGAACGCGATCGCCGGGTCACCCTCGAGCCCCTCGCCGAGCTCGAGCTCCTCGGCCTCCGGCACGTCCTGGAACGGCGACTCGACGAGCGGGAGGTCGAACTCCTCGGGCGCCGCCTGGGCCATGCGCGAATTCTCCCACGCGCCTCGCCGGCGGGATCCCGACTGTGGTGACGTGCGATACTCGCCGGGATGGGGAGCCGCGAAGCCCGCCTCGTGGCTCCGTGAGCTTCACGGTCGAGGCGACCGACGGCCCGGCGCGCGCCGGCGTGATCCGCACGGCGCACGGTGAGATCCCGACGCCGGCCTTCATGCCCGTGGGCACGAAGGGGACGGTCAAGAGCCTGCACCCGGACGAGGTGCGCGCGCTCGGCGCCCGCGTCATCCTCGGCAACACCTACCACCTGCACTTCCGGCCGGGCGAGGACGTGATCGCCGAGCTCGGCGGGCTGCACGCCTTCTCGGGCTGGGACGGCCCGATCCTGACCGACTCCGGAGGCTTCCAGGTCTTCTCGCTGCGGGACACCTTGCTCGCGGTCGACGACGACGGCGTCACCTTCCGCTCGGTCTACGACGGCGCAGCTGAGCGGTTCACGCCGGAGCTGGCGGCGGCGGTTCAGCGGCGCCTCGGCTCCGACGTCGCGATGTGCCTCGACGTCGTCCCGCCCGCAGGCGTGCCGGTGCGGGAGCTCGAGCAGGCCGTCCGGCGGACGACGCTCTGGGCGGCGCGCCAGCGCGACGAGGAGCGGGCGCCGGGCCAGCTCCGCTTCGGGATCGCGCAGGGCGGCACCGATCCAGAGCTGCGGCGCCGCTCGGTGGAGGAGATCGCGGCGTTGGGCTTCGACGGCAACGCGCTCGGCGGCCTCGCCGTCGGCGAGGACCGCGAGGAGATGCTCGACACGGTCGGCTGGTCGGCTCCGCTGCTACCTGCAGATCGGCCGCGCTACTTCATGGGCCTCGGCGACGCCGAGGGGATCGTCGAGATCATCTCCCGCGGGATCGACATGTTCGACTGCGTGCTGCCGACGAGGACGGCCCGGACGGGCTCGGCGCTGACCGCCGGCGGGCGCCTCAACCTCCGCAACGCCCGTTTCGCCCGCGACCCGCGCCCGCTCGAGGAGGGCTGCGGCTGTCCCGCCTGCGCGCGTTTCTCGCGGGCGTACGTGCGCCACCTCGTCAACCAGCAGGAGCTGCTGGGGCTCCGTCTGCTCAGCCTGCATAATCTGTGGTTCGTGCTACGACTCACCGCCGGCGCGCGAGAGGCGATCGCGCGCGGCGAGCTCGCGGCCTACCGTGCCGGCGTGCTCGCCCGGCTCGCCGCCGGCTCCGAGGAGGACTGACCGCGTGGGATCCCTGATCATCATCATGGCCATGTTCGTGCTGCTGTGGGTGCTCCTGATCCGCCCGCAGCGCAACCGCCAGCGCCAGCAGCAGACGATGCTCGAGCACATCGACGCGGGTGACGAGGTGCTCACCCACGGCGGCATCTACGGCATCGTCCAGGAGTTCGACGAGAACGACGACCTGATCGTCGAGATCGCCGAGGGCATCAACGTCCGCATGGCCAGGCGCTCAGTCGCCGCCGTCGTCAAGCCCGACGAGGACGAGGAGCTCGAGGAGGCCGACGAGGTCGAGGAGGCCGGCGAGGAGGTCCTGGACGAGGCCGTCGAGGACTCTGGCCTTGACGGCGGCGAAGGCGGCGTTAAGAACGAAGAGGAAACGGTAAGGAGCGACGGCGCGGACGAGCCCGCCGCGCTCGAGCACCGCTAACCTGTCCCAGCCCGTGACTCGTCGCGCAGCCATCGTCGTCCTCGCCCTGATTGCCGCGGCGCTCGTCGCCGTGGCCGCGATGGCGGTGCCGTCGTCGCCGATCCACGACAAGGCGACGCTCGGCCTCGACCTCCAGGGCGGCCTCGAGGTGACCCTCCAGGCGGTGCCGCCGCGCGACCGGCAGCTGACCGACGACGACCTCAAGCGGTCGGTCGAGATCATGCGCAACCGGGTCGACAAGCTCGGCGTCTCCGAGCCGGAGATCCGCACGCAGGGCGATGACCAGATCGTGATCCAGCTGCCGGGCGTCGACAACCCGGAGGCGGCCGCGGAGATCATCGGCAAGACCGCCCAGCTCGAGCTCTTCGACCTCGAGGCGGACCTGGTGCCGCCCTCGATCGACGCCCAGAAGTTCCCGGTCGCGAAGGGCTCGATCTACGACCTGCTCGCGGGCCAGCAGTCGCTCGTGAAGGAGGACGCCGCCGAGTCGTGGTACCTCTTCAACAAGCAGAAGAAGCTCGTCGCGGGGCCGGAGAACTCGAAGGCGAAGGCGCTCCAGAAGCACGGCGGCAAGGTGCCCGACGGGTTCAAGCTGTTCGCGACGCCGCCGAAGACCGTCGTCGTCAGCTGCGGCGCCGACGAGCCCGTGTGCCCCGGCGTCGGCCAGGTGAACCCGACGAACGAGTCCTACTACCTGCTCAAGTACGACCCGCCGACCGTCCCCGAGATGACGGGCGCCGACCTGAACCTCGACGGCACCCGCGCGGACTTCGACCCGACGACGAGCCAGCCGATCGTGCTGCTCGACTTCACGAACAGGGGCGCGGACAGGTTCCAGGAGATCACGCGCGCGGAGGCGACGCGCGGCAAGCTCCTCTACAACACGGTCGGCGGCGGCCAGGGCGACGCGGACAGCTTCAACCAGCACTTCGCGATCGTCCTCGACCGCGAGATCAAGTCGTGGCCGTCGATCGACTTCAACGACTACCCGGGCGGCATCTCCGGCGACAACGGCGCCCAGATCACCGGCCTGGGAGACGTCGGCGAGGCCAGGGACCTCGCGCTCGTGCTCCAGACGGGTGCCCTGCCGGTGGAGTTCGTGCAGCTCGACCAGACGGCGATCTCGGCCACGCTGGGCAAGGACTCGCTCCAGGAAGCGAAGATCGCGCTGCTCGCCGGCCTCCTGCTGGTCGCGCTCTTCCTGCTCATCTTCTACCGCTTCCTCGGCCTGATCGCGGTCGTCGGGCTCGGCATCTACGCGGGGCTCCTGTACGCGGCGATCCTGCTCTTCGACGTCACGCTGACCCTGCCCGGCATCGCCGGGCTCGTGCTCACCCTCGGCGTCGCCGCCGACGCGAACGTCGTCATCTTCGAACGCGTGAAAGAAGAGGCCAGAGCCGGGCGGTCGGTGAGGGCCGCGATCGCGCAGGGCTACGCGAAGGGCTTCGCGACGATCGTGGACGCGAACGTCGTCACCGCGATCACGGCCCTCGTGCTCTTCGCCGTCGCCACCGCGAGCGTGCGCGGGTTCGCGCTGATGCTGCTCATCGGCACCGCGATCTCGATGCTCACGGCTGTCCTCGCCACGCGCGCGCTCCTGATCGTGCTCGGCTCGTTCTCCTGGATCGAGAACCCCCGGCTGATGGGCGCCACCGGGGGAGGCGTGCCCGGGTGGCTGAAGCTCGACTTCATCGGCCGGCGCAACTTCTGGTTCGGCTTCTCCGCCACCGTGATGGCCGTCGCACTGCTCGCGATCGGCCTTCGCGGACTCAACCTCGGGATCGACTTCGAGGGCGGCACGCAGATGACGTTCTCGACGCCGCAGCCGACCTCGCTCGAGCAGGTCCGGACCGAAGCAGCCCAGATCGGACAGGCTGACGCCGTCATCCAGGGCCGCGGCGCCTCGACGAACGACTCGTACGAGGACTTCTCGATCCGCACCGAGTCGCTCACGCAGGCCGAGGTGAGAGAGCTCCAGTCGTCGCTCACGGAGGCGGTCGACGCGCAGGCGTTCGGGGTCAAGAACGTCTCGGAGAGCTTCGGCGGCCAGATCGCCAACTCGGCGCTCCTCGCGATCTTCGTCTCCCTGCTCCTGATCTGTGCGTACATCTCGCTGCGCTTCCAGTGGAAGTTCGCAGTGCCGACGCTCGTCGCGCTGGCCCACGACGTGATCATCACGGTCGGGATCTACGCCCTCGTCGGGCGGGAGGTGACGACCGCCACGGTCGCCGCGGTGCTGACCGTGCTCGGCTACTCGATCTACGACACGATCATCATCTTCGACCGGATCCGCGAGAACATGCCGATCATGCGGAAGGCGTCCTTCCGCGTGATCGGGAACGTCTCGCTCTGGGAGGTCATCCCCCGGTCGCTGGCGACGACGTTTATCACGCTGCTGCCGATCAGCTGCCTCTACCTCTTCGGCGGCGACACGCTCAAGGACTTCGCCTTCGCCCTGCTCGTCGGCATCGGCGCCGGCGCCTACTCCTCGATCTTCATCGCCGCCCCGCTGCTCGCCGTCTTCAAGGAGCGCGAGCCGGAGTACCGGCGGCGCAAGGACGACACCGAGGAGCTCGCCGGGCTGCAGACCGTCGGCGGCGCGCTCGTCGTGGAGCCCGGGGAGGAGGCGCTCGCGGAGGAGGCCGAGGACCTGGTGGCGGCTGCCGCTCCGGTTCCGTCCCCGTCCCCGGCGTCGCCCGCGCAGCCCGCGGCCTCGTCGTCCTCCTCGGCCCGGCGCGAGAAGCGTCGGCAGCGGCGCTCGACCAAGCCGCACGGGCGCGCACGCTGACGATGGAGGGCACACGCGAGGAGAACGGCGGCGCCCGGCGGAAGACGTTCGAGCAGCTCCTGCTCGCCGGGGTCGGCTGGGTCTCGCTGACCGCCGAGGCGGCGGACGAGCTGGCCGACGAGCTCGCGGGGCGGATGGGCGTCGAGCGCGAGCGGATGCGCACGGCCGTGCGAGACACCCTCGACGGCTGGCGCCGCGAGGCCGAGAAGGCGGTGCCCGGCAGGGGCGACCTGACCGAGCGGATGCTGGCCCGGCTGGGGCTCGTCCGCCGCGAGGAGCTCGACGACCTCGGCCTGCGGCTCGCCCAGCTCGAGCACCGGCTGCGGCTCCTCGAG
Source organism: Gaiellaceae bacterium (assembly GCA_035720085.1). Classification (GTDB taxonomy): domain Bacteria; phylum Actinomycetota; class Thermoleophilia; order Gaiellales; family Gaiellaceae; genus Gaiella. The sequence goes on along the minus strand of DASTPC010000028.1, from coordinate 14,200 downwards.
CGCGAACGCGAGGGTTAGTCCGAGAAGCGGGGACGGAGCCGGCCCGGCGAGGGCCGTCGCCCGTGCCAGACTGAGGCGCCATGGCCACGGGACGAACCCAGCGCAGCATCTCGCGCCTCTCCGAGATCGGCCGGGTCGCGACGCGCCACGGCTTCGGGTACCTGCTCGTCCGCCGCCGCGACGGGCGCGGCGACGACGAGCCCTCCGAGCGGGGGCGCCGGCTGCGGGAGATGCTCGACGAGCTCGGCCCGACGTTCGTCAAGTTCGGTCAGCTGCTCTCCACCCGCCCGGACGTCGTCCCGCAGGACATCGTCGTCGAGCTCCGCAAGCTGCAGGACGACGTGACGCCGGTCCCATTCGAGCAGGTCGAGCAGGTGATCCGCGCGGAGCTCGGCCTCACCGTCGAGCAGGCGTTCCTCCGGTTCGACCGCGAGCCGATCGCCGCCGCCTCGATCGGCCAGGTGCACCGGGCCACCCTCCCGGACGGGCGCGAGGTGGTCGTCAAGGTCCAGCGGCCGGAAGCGCCGCGCCAGATCGAGTCCGACCTGCAGCTGATGCGCTCGGCCGCCCGCTTCGTCCGCGACCGCGTGCGCGCGCTCGACTTCATCGACGCGGAGCTGCTCGTCGACGAGTTCGCCCGCTCGATCAGGCAGGAGCTCGACTACGCCCAGGAGGGCCGCAACGCCGAAGCGTTCCGGCGCAACTTCCAGGGCTCGGACACCGTCGTCGTGCCCAGCGTCTACTGGTCCTACTCGACCGAGCGCGTGCTCACGCTCGAGGAGCTCCACGGCGTGCAGCTGCGCGACGTCGACGTGAGCGTGCTCGGCGAGGAGGAGCGCCGCGAGCTCGCCTACCGGATGACCGACGCCTGGATGACGATGATCTTCCGGCACGGCTTCTTCCACGGCGACCCGCACCCGTCGAACATCCTCGTCCTCGAGGACGGGCGGATCGGCTTGATCGACCTCGGCCTCGTCGGCCGGCTCAGCGACGAGGACATGTCGCGGCTGACGCGCCTCTTCATCGACGCCGCGACCGAGAACGTCGCCGCGCTGCCGCGCCGGCTCGGCGAGCTCGGCGTCCGCTACCCGAAGGAGCGCGAGGAGGAGCTGCGCGCGGCGATCGAGGAGCTCTACTACCGCTACTACGGCTCGCAGCTCTCCGAGATCGACCCGGTCGAGGTGATCCGGGAGGGGCTCGACCTGATCTACTCGATGAACCTGCGGCTGCCGACCCGGTTCGTGATCCTCGACAAGGCGATCGCGACACTCGGCTCGGTCGGCGCCGAGCTGTACCCGGAGTTCAACGTCTTCGAGGTGGCGAGGCCGTACGCGCGCTCGCTGCTGGCGGAGCGCTTCTCGCCGCGGCGGCTGGCGCTCCGCGCGCAAGTCGAGGGCCGTGAGCTGGCCGGCATCGCCCGTGAGCTCCCCTACCAGGTGCATGACGTCCTCGACGAGCTGCGCGACGGGGAGCTGCGGGTCAAGATCTCGAACCCCGGGATCGACGACATCGCCTTCCACATCGACGTCGCGACCAACCGGATCGCCGTCGCCCTCGTCATCCTCGGCGGCCTGCTCGGCTCCTCGCTCGTCGGTGTCCTGGCCAAGGACGGCCCGCACGTGATGGGCCTGCACCTGCTCGCCTTCGTCGGCTTCGTGCTCTCCGGCGTGTTCGGCGTCTGGCTGATCTGGGGGATCTTCCGCCGCGGCCGCCTCTGACCGCCTCTGAGGCGGTTGACGCGCGCGCTGCAGGCGCGGGCGAGGCAAGCCGCGACGCTACGAGAGATCGATCCGCCGGCGAGGCAAGCCGCGCCCCTACGCCAGACGCCCGTGCGCCGCGAGCAGCTCGATGGTCGGCTCGTGCGGCAGAGCGCGGACGATCCGGTCCTCGCGGCCGGTCGTGTCTTCGGCGGCCCAGAGCGCGTTGAGCACGGCCTCCTCCGTCGCCTCGACCGTCGCGGCGAAGAGGGGGTCGAGGAGGTCGGCTCGCGCGGCGGGCGTTGGCTCTCCGCGCGGGCGCCGGGCCGTCGAGAAGGCGACGAAGATCTCCCCGCTGCCGTGGTGCGCGACCGAGCCCGTGCGCGCCAGCCCGAGGCCGGCCCGGCGGGCAAGCCGCGCGAGCTGGGACGGCGACAGCTCGGCGTCGGTCGCCACGACGGCGATGCAGCTGCCGGAGGGCCGCGGCAGCTCGACGCCGTGGCCGAGCGCCGCGTGCGTGCCGACGCCGTCGATCCGCAGGTCGCGCGCGCCGCCGAAGTTGGCCAGCACGAGGACGCCGAGCGTCACGCCGCCCTCGGCGACCGCGCGGCTCGAGGTGCCGATGCCGGCCTTCCAGCCGAGCGCGACCATGCCGGTGCCCGCGCCGACGCAGCCCTCGGCGACGGCGCCGCGGGCGGCTGACTCGACCGCCCGTCCCGCGTCGGCGGCCTCGACCTGGACGATGCGCGCCTCGCTCAGCCAGCTGTCGTCGCACTCGCCGACGACCGGGATCACGACGTCGTCGACTCCGACCCGCGGGCTGGCCGCCACGGAGGCGGCGACCGCGCCGTCGTAGACGCGGCCGACCGCGTGCGTCGAGGTGAGGAAGACCGGCGTCTCGAGCAGGCCCCACTCGGAGAGCTGGAGGAAGCCGGTCAGCTCGCCGGCGCCGTTGAGGACGGCCGCGCCGGCGGCGGCGGGCGCGTCGAAGAGCTCGCCGGCCGGGCCGGGGAGGACGGCGGTGACGCCGGTGCGGGCGACGCCGCGGCCCGCCGGCGGGCCCGGCTCGTCCCGCCGGACGGTGACGTGGCCGACCTCGACTCCGGGCACGTCAGTGACCGCGTTCAGCAGCCCCGTCGGGAGCGAGCCGAGCCGCAGGCCGTGGTCGCGCAGCCGGTCGCTCACCCGAGCGAGCCTACCCCGCGGTAGGTTCGCGCGATGCCGCTCTCGACGCCCGTCGTCTGGACCGACGCGCACCGGCGGCATGTGCCGGGCGGCGAGACCTGGATCGGCATGCGCATCCCGGGCGACGAGGTCCCGGAGCGGGCGGAGGCGATCAGGGCGGCGCTCGAGGCGGCCGGCGCGCCCGTCGTCGCGGCCGATCCGCACGACGACGCAGCGCTCCTCGCCGTGCACGACGCCGGGCTCGTGGAGTTCCTGCAGACCGCGTGGCAGCGGTGGCAGGCAGCCGGCTACCCCGACGACCCGGGCCAGGATCGCGTCGTCGGCTATCTCTTCCCGACCGCGGGGCTGCTCGGCGAGCTGGCGCCGGCCGACCCGGCCGCCGCGTCCGCCAGGACGGGCCTGTGGGCGTTCGACACGATGACGCCGATCGGGCCCGGGACCTGGGACGCTGTCCGCGCCGCGGTCGACTGCGCGCTGACGGCCTGCGACCTCGTCCTCGGCGGCGCGCCGGCCGCGTACGCCTGCACGCGCCCGCCGGGGCATCACGTCACCCGCGCCGCCTACGGCGGCTCCTGCTACCTGAACAACGCCGCCGCGGCGGCGCAGTACCTCCGCGACCACGGGCGCCGGCGGGTCGCGCTCGTCGACGTCGATGCCCACCACGGCAACGGCGCGCAGTCGATCTTCTGGTCATGCTCCGACGTCGCGACCTGCTCGGTGCACGTCGACCCGGGCGCCGGCTGGTTCCCGCACTTCCTCGGCTTCGAGCACGACGGCGGGCAGGCGAACCTGAACGTCTGTCTTCCGCCGGGAGCCGGCGACGCCGAGTGGCTGGCGGGAATCGACCGGCTCGCGGCCTTCGTGCGTGAGCACGAGGCCGTCGCGCTCGTCGTCGCGCTCGGCGTCGACGCGGCCGCCGGCGATCCCGAGAGCCCGCTCGCCGTCACCGGGCACGGGCTCCGCGAGGCGGGGCGCGCGCTCGGCCGGCTACGGCTGCCGACGGTGCTGGTCCAGGAGGGCGGATACGATCTCGCGACGCTCGGCGGGCTCGTGCTGGCCGCGTTGGAGGGTTTCGAGGACGGGAGGGACGAGGCTGACTGAGCCGCCGCAGCTGTGGGTCGGGAAGGACGAGCGCGGGGGGATCCCGGCGGAGCGCCGTCGCGGCGCGCCCGAGCCGCCCCACTGGCGGCTGGACGCGATCGCCGCGACCGAGCGGCCCCGCAGCCTCTCGCTGACGGCGGACGGCCGCACGGCCGTGATCGTCCTCGACCGCGACACCTCCGACGTCTGGCTGCTCGACCTCGCCGACCGCGTCCCGCGCCGGCTGACGACCGGCCGCGACCCGATGCCCTACTGGGAGGACACCGAGCCGCGCGCCTCGCCCGGCGGGACGTCCGTCGCCTACGGCGACCAGGGCGCCGTCTGGCTCGTGCCGGCGGCAGGAGGCCCCCCGCGACGCCTGGTCGCGGGCGGGAGCCCCGTGTGGCTCGGCCCCGGCAGGCTCGCGATCTCCGTCGAGCAAGAGGAGGCGACCCGCCTCGGCCTCGTCGACGTCGACGACCCGTGGCCGCAGCGGCTGACCCGGGCGCACGGCGACCTCGATCCGGCCGGCGACGAGTGGTACGCGAACGCCGCGCCGGACGACGCCTCGGTCGCCTACGTCTTCGCTCCCCACGACGACCTGAACCGCACCGAGATCCGCGTCGTCGACGTGGCGAGCGGCGCCGTCCGGGCGGTCACGGGCGCCGCGGGCACGCGCGACACGTCGCCTGCGTGGTCGCCAGACGGCGCCACGCTCGCCTACACCTCCGACTCGTCCGGCTGGGCCGAGGTCCACGTCGTCGCCGCCGACGGCACTGGGGCGCGGGCGCTCACCCGGGAGGGAGCCGACTTCTCCGAGCTCCGCTGGCATCCCGACGGCGACCGGCTCGTCGCGGTCCGGGGCCGGCGCGGCGTCTTCGACCTCGTGCTCGTCGACGCCGACACCGGCGACGTCACCGAGCTCGCCCCCGGCGGGACCTGGGGCTCGCCCTGCTGGACGGCCGACGGCGCGATCCTCGCCACCTACGAGGACCAGGCGACCGCGCCGCAGCTGCGGCTCGTCGCCCCCGGGTCGGCGCCCGAGCCCGTGCTCGCCCCGACCCCGCTCGCCGTCGCCGAGGCGCCGCACGTCCGCCCCGAGGAGATCATGTTCCGCTCCTTCGACGGCGTCGAGGTGGCCGCCTGGCTGCTCCGGCCGCCCGGCGCCTCAGCCGATCGGCCCGCACCCGCGGTCGTCTACCCCCACGGCGGGCCGATCGAGGCTTACGGCGACTACTGGGACGGCCACGCGCAGTACTTCGTCGACAAGGGCTACGCCTGGCTGGCGCCGAACTACCGCGGCTCGACCGGCTACGGGCGCGACTTCGAGCGGCTCCTCCACGGCCGCATCGGCGTCGACGACGTGCGCGACTGCCTCGCCGCCGCCGACCACCTCCGCACCCTCGACTGGGTCGACGGCGACCGCCTGGCGGTGTTCGGCGCCAGCTGGGGGTCGTTCATCGCGCTGCTCGCCGTCACCGACGACCCCGAGCGGCGCTTCCGCTGCGCCGTCTGCAAGTACGGCGACTGCGACCTCCGCACCTCCTGGGCGCAGGGCGACCGCGACGGCGTCCTCCGCTCGCTCGAGAACTTCGTCGGCTCCCCCGCCGACTCGCCGGAGGCCTACGCGGCCGGGTCGGCGGTCGGCCGGCTGGCGAACGTCCGTGTGCCGATCCTGGTCGCCCACGGCGAGCTGGACGAGCGCGTCAGCCCGAAGCAGTCCGAGGAGCTCGTCGCCGAGCTCCGCCGGCTGGGCAAGACGTACGAGTACGTCACCTACCCGACGGAGGCGCACGGCTTCCTGCGCGCCGGGCCGCAGGTCGACTTCTACCGCCGGCTCGAGCGCTTCCTCGACTGGCACCTGCTCTGAGCCCGACCCTGCTTGACTCCACGGTCAGATCCTCCGATGATCGCTCGACTCCGGGGACACGTCGACAGGAGGGACCCGTGACCGCCGCACGCCGCGCTGCCATCGCGCTCCTCTTCGCTCTCGCCGCACTTGCGCTCGTCACCGCCGCAGGCGCGCAGGACGACGGCGAGAAGGTCGTCTTCACCGTCGGGATCACGAACGACGTCGACAGCCTCAACCCGCTCGTCGGCGTCGAAGTGCCGGACTACGAGGTCTGGAACATCCAGTACGCCACGCTGACCGATAAGGCGGCGGCCGACTTCGCCACGACGCCGGGGCTGGCCGAGTCGTGGGAGGCCTCGAACGGCGGCAAGACGTACACGTACACGCTGCGCGACGGCCTCGAGTGGTCGGACGGCGAGCCGCTCACCGCGGAGGACGTGGCGTTCACGGTCAACCGCGCGCGCGAGGAGGGCTGGCTCAACTACGACTCGGTCGTGCAGAACCTGACGGCGAAGGCCGTCGACGACCGGACGGTGGAGATCACGAGCTCGGTCCCCGATCCGAAGCTGCCGACGATGGACGTCTACATCCTCCCCGAGCACGTCTGGGGGAAGCTGGACAAGGAGGCGATCACCAAGTATTCGGGCGAGGACGGCGTCGGCTCGGGGCCGTTCACGCTCGTCGAGCTGAAGCGGGGCCAGTTCTGGCGCCTGCAGGCGAACCCGGGCTACTGGGGCGGCGAGCCGAAGGTCGACGAGGTCGTGTTCCGGCTGTTCAACAACGCCGACGCCATGGTCGCCGCGCTCGAGAACGGCGAGATCGACGCCGCCCACGACGTGCCGACCGAGTCGTTCGCGAAGCTCGAGTCGACGGACGGGATCGTCGCGCTCGACGGGCAGCAGGGCGGCTTCGAGGAGATCGCCGTCAACGGCGGCCGCCCGGAGAACATGCGGGTCGAGGGGATCGGCAACGGCAACCCGGCGCTCTCGGACCTCGAGTTTCGCAAGGCGATCGCGCACGCGATCGACAAGCAGACGCTGATCGACCGCGTCTACAGCGGCCTGGGGACGCTCGGGACGACGATGAGCCCGTCTGCGAACCCCGCCTGGGTGCCGGAGATCCCGGCCGACCAGGAGCTCGGGTTCGACCTCGAGAAGGCGAAGCAGATCCTCGACGCCGCCGGCTACCGCGACACGAACGGCGACGGGATCAGGGAGCAGAAGGGCGGCGGCGACGACATCGTGCTCGACTACGCCGTGCGCACCGAGTCGCAGGTGGCGGCGCCGGTGGCCGAGTTCGTGACCGGTTGGCTGAAGGAGATCGGCATCGGCACCAGGGTCCAGCCGATGAACGACAACCGGCTGATCGAGGTGATCGGCAAGGGCGACTACGACCTCTTCCACTGGGGCTGGACGCCGTTCGTCGACCCGGACCCGATGTTTTCGTACTTCCAGTGCAACCAGCTGAGCTCGGACCCCGACGACCCGACGAACTACTACAACGACGCGAGCTGGTGCGACCCCGCCTACGACGCGGACTACAAGGCGCAGAACACCGAGCTCGACCCGGACACGCGGATGGAGATCGGCGCGCGGATGCTGAAGCGGATGTACGACGCCGCCGTCTACAACGTGATCCTCTTCAACGGCGACCTGCAGGCCTACCGCACAGACCGCTTCGACGGCTGGATCCGCCAGCCGGCCGAGACGGGCCCGGTGCTGTTCTCGAACACCTCGCCCACGTACGCGGCGCTGACTCCGATCGCCGGCTCGGGCTCCGGCGGGGGCGGCATCGGCTCGACGGCGATCGTCGGGATCGCGCTGGTCGGGCTGGTGGTGCTCGCCGCGGTGGCGTGGTTCGTGATGCGCCGTCGGACGGCGGACGAGCGGGAGTAGGGGCGGGAGATATCCCGCCCGCGCGCGCATAGACATCGGCTCCGCCGAGGGAGCGGCCCGTGAGCGCGAGGTTCGTCGGCACCAAGGTCCTGGGGTCGCTGGCCACGCTCGCGTTCGTCGTCTGCTTCAACTTCTTCCTCTTCCGCGTCGTCGAGTCCGACCCGGTCGCGAACCTCTTCCGCGGCCGGAACCTGACCCAGGAGCAGCGCCAGGAGCTGCGCTCGCAGTTCGGCCTGGACGGGTCGCGGGTGGAGCAGTTCGGCCGCTACCTCCAGCAGACGGCCCAGCTCAATCTCGGCCGGTCGTACACGTCCAACGAGCCCGTCGCCTCGACCATCCGCGAGCGCGCGTGGCCGACGATCGCGCTCGTCGGCATCTCGACGCTGCTCTCGACGATCTTCGGCGTCCTGATCGGGATCGTGGCGGCCTGGAACCGCGGGCGGAAGGTCGACTACGTCTCCACGAGCGCGACCATGGCCACGTACTCGATGCCGGACTTCTGGCTCGGGATGCTGCTCCTGATCACGTTCTCCGTCCTGCTCGGCTGGTTCCCGGTCGGCGGCATCACCGACCCGGGCTCGGACGCGACCGGCCCGGTGCTTCTGCTGGACCAGGCACACCACCTGTTCCTGCCCGCGCTGACGCTGACGCTCGCGTACCTGGGCGAGTACGCGCTCGTGATGCGCTCCGCGCTGCTCGACACGATGCGCGAGGACTACCTGCTGCTCGCGCGGGCCAAAGGGCTCCGCGACGTCGTCGTGCGGAACCGGCACGCAGTGCCGAACGCGGTGCTGCCCGTCGTGACGCTGATCGCAATCAACTTCGGCTTCGTGCTCTCCGGCGCGATCGCCGTGGAGACGATCTTCTCCTGGCCCGGGCTCGGGCTGCTCACCTACGACGCCCTCCGCGGCCCCGACCTGCCGATGCTGCAGGGCCTGTTCCTCGTCTTCAGCGCCGCGGTGATCTTCTTCAACCTCGTCGCCGACCTCCTCTACGCATACCTCGACCCACGGGTGCGGACGGCGTGAGACGTCCCGTGTCAACCCCCGGCCGCGGCAGCGGCCGGCTTCAGGGATTTTCGCGCGGCCGGGAATCCGCTCCTGCGGATTCGCGGCCTTGCGCAGAGGAGCAGGCGTGAGCACGGTCGCGACGGGGGCGTCCGCGCGGCGCATCGCCTGGCGGCGCAGGCGGCGGGCGCTCGGGCGCGCGTGGGCCGAGTACCGGCAGGATGTGCCGGGGCTGATCGGCCTGGGGCTGCTCCTGCTCGTGGTCGCGATCGCGCTCGCCGCGCCGCTCCTCGCGCCAGAGTCCGACCTGCGCGCGATCAACGCGGTCGGCAACGAGCGCTGGGCGCCGCCCGCCGACTTCCCGCCTCTCGGCACCGACAACCTGGGCCGGAGCGTCTGGGCGCAGTTCGTCTGGGGCTCGCGGATCAGCCTGCTCGTCGGTCTCGCGGCGACGGCGATCGCGATCGTGATCGGCTCGGTCGTCGGGATCACGGCCGGCTTCTTCGGCGGGCCCGCGGCGGCGGTGCTGATGCGGCTGACGGAGTGGTTCCTGGTGATCCCGTTCCTGCCGCTCGCGATCGTCCTGGCCGCGATCATCGGGCCCTCGGTCGGCAACGTGATCCTCGTGATCGGGATCACGTCCTGGCCGAGCACGGCGCGCGTCGTCAGGGCGCAGGTGCTGACCCTCAAGGAGCGGCTCTACGTGGAGCGGAGCCGCGCGCTCGGCGCGTCGCGGCGACACCTGATGAGCCGGCACATCTTCCCGAACGTCTCGCCGCTGATCCTCGCCAACCTGACGCTGACCGTGCCGATCGCGATCCTCTCCGAGACGACGCTCTCGTTCCTCGGCCTCGGCGACCCGACGCGCGCGTCGTGGGGGAAGATGCTCGACGAGGCGTTCGCGGCGGGGGCGCTGTCGCGGAACGCGTGGTGGTACTACCTGCCGCCGGGCCTCGGGATCATGGCCGTCGTGCTCGCGTTCGTCCTGATCGGCCACGCGCTGGAGCAGATCCTCGACCCGCGGCTACGCGAGCGCCGCCGGTGACGGTCGCGTCGCGCCGATGACGCCGCTGCTCGACGTCCGCGACCTCCACGTCACGTACCCGGGCGGCGTGCCGGCCGTGCGCGGCGTCTCGCTCGAGCTCACCGCCGGGGAGACGCTCGGGCTCGCCGGAGAGTCGGGCTGCGGGAAGACCACGCTCGGAGGCGCGCTGCTGCGGCTGCTGCCGCGGGGCACGCTCGTGACGGGCGAGGTGCTGCTCGACGGCGAGGACGTGCTCACGATGCGGCCAGGACGCCTGCGCGCCGTGCGCTGGACGGACGTGGCGATCGTCTTCCAGGGGGCGCTGCACACGCTCAACCCGGTGCGGAGGGTCGGCTGGCAGATCGAGGAGGCGATCACCGCGCACGAGCCGCGCGCCCAGCGGGTGCGCGCCCGGGTCGGCGAGCTGCTCGAGGTGGTCGGCCTGCCGGCGCGGCGGGCGGACGAGTACCCGCACCAGCTGTCTGGCGGCCAGCGGCAGCGCGTCCTGATCGCGCTCGCGCTCGCCTGCAACCCGCGGGTGCTGATCGCGGACGAGCCGACGACCGCGCTCGACGTGATGGTGCAGGCGCAGGTGCTGGCGCTGCTCGAGAAGCTGCAGCACGAGCTCGGGCTGGCGATGATCTTCATCACGCACGACCTCTCGACGCTCGCCGCGTTCTGCCGCCGGCTCGCCGTCATGTACGCGGGCAGGATCGTGGAGGACGGCCCCGCCGAAGAGGTGTTCCGGGGGCCGGCGCACCCGTACACGCGTGCGCTCGCGGCCGCGTTCCCCGTGATCGGCGACCCCGCCTTCCGGCGGCATCCGTCGGGGCTCGGCGGCGATCCACCGGACCCGCTCGACCTGCCCGGGGGCTGTCCCTTCCATCCGCGCTGCCCGGTCGCGCAGCCGGAGTGCCAGACGCTGGACGTGGAGCTGTGGCCGGCCGGGGAGGGGCGCCGGGCGGCGTGCATCGAGGTGCTCGAGGGAGCCGCGCGTGGCTGATCCGCTCCTCGCCGTGCACGATCTGCACGTCCGCTTCCGGGCACGGCGCGGGGCGGTCGTGCGGGCCGTCGACGGCGTCGACCTCGAGCTCCACCGCGGCGAGGTTCTCGCGCTCGTCGGCGAGTCGGGCTGCGGCAAGACGACGCTCGCGCGCACGATCCTCGGCCTGGAGCGGCCCGCCGCCGGCGAGGTCGTGTTCGAGGGAGCGCCGATCGCGTACGAGCAGCGCGCCCTCCGCCGCTACCGGCGCCGCGTGCAGATGGTCTTCCAGGACCCGACCGGGGCCCTCAACCCGCGCCAGACGATCTACGAGGCGGTCGCCGAGGGGCTCCGCGTGCAGGGTCTCGCCGCGGCGGAGGAGGAGCGCGTCGCCGACGCGCTCGCCCGCTCCGGCCTGCGCCCGCCGGAGCGCTTCGTCGGCCTCTACCCCTACGAGGTCTCCGGCGGCCAGCGCCAGCGGGTCGTGATCGCCGGGGCGATGGTGCTCGAGCCCGACGTCCTGATCGCGGACGAGCCCGTCTCGAGCCTCGACGCGTCCGTCCGCGGCGAGATCCTCGCGCTGATGCTCCGCCTCGTTCGCGAGACGAACGTCTCGATCCTCGTCGTCACGCACGACCTCGGGCTCGCGTGGAACATCGCCGACCGGGTGGCGGTGATGTACCTCGGGCGGATCGTCGAGGTCGGCCCGACCGAGGAGCTGCTGGCCGCGCCGCGCCATCCGTACACGCGCGCGCTGCTCTCGGTTGTGCCGGAGATCGCCCAGGTCGAGCCCCAGGTGCTCGCCGGCGAGGCGCCGGACCCGACCCGCATCCCGGGCGGCTGCCGCTTCCACCCGCGCTGCCCGCTCTACGCCTCCGGCGAGGCCGTGCGGCTGGGGATCGAGGCGCGCTGCGCGGCCGACGATCCCGTGCTGGCCGAGGTGGCGCGGGCGCAGGCCGCCGCCTGCCACGCCGTGGCTCATGGCGCCTAGGCCCGTCACTGTAGGTCGCGCGGGATCGTCCGCTCGTAGCGGCGTTCGCGGCGGCCGAAGCCCTCCGGCGCGTCGCCGACCTCCTCGGCGACGACGTCGACGGCGACGTGGTAGGCGTCCGCGTCGGAGCGGAGCTCGAGCCGTGCCTCGGTGGCGACCGTCGCCTCCGGCCAGGCGATCTCGTAGCGTGCCGTCCCGCGCGCCCAGGCGCGGCCGGGTTCGTGCGGCGAGACGCCGACGGTGCCGTCGTAGCGCTCCCGGATCCGAGCACCGTAGGGCCCCTCGTACGCCCAGCCGTAGCCGGTGACGACACGCGTCTCGCGCCCCAGCACGTCCCGTTCGAGCCGCCAGACGACCGGGTCGTCCGAGTCCTCCCCGGACGTGTCGGGCGGCGGTGGCGGCGAGAACCGCGGCGTTTCCCTGATCGCCGCCGGGCCGTCGACGACGGGCAGCGAGAGCGTGACGGACGAGCGGTCGACCGTGAGCGCGGCGGCGCGGGGGGGTGGCCACGTGTTCGGCCAGTCCGCGCCCGCGAGCGCGAGGCGCAGGCGATGGCCGGGTGGGAGCACCCACGAGGTCGCCTCGAGCTCGACGGAGACGGGCGTCGCGGTGCCCGGGTCGAGCGGCTCCGGCTCGCTCGACGAGTCGCGGTGGGCGAGGTTGAGCACGCCGCGCGTGACGAGCGCCGACGTCCCGTCCGGGAACACGTCGCAGAGGCGCACGGAGAGGAACGCGACCGGCTCGCTCGAGGTGACGACCAGCTCGACGCGCGCATGGCCGAGCAGCTCGAGCTCCTCGGCGAGCGGCTCCCAGTCGTACACGAGCGAGCGCGCGTCGTCGGAGCGCTGGTCGTCAGGCTGTCCCCAGGGAAGCTTGCCCGCGCACGAGATCCACGCGGCCGTGCCGAGGTCGCCCTCGACCGGGACGACGTCGAGTCCCTTGCCGGAGGGCCGCAGCACGACGGTGCGGGAGCGCTCGAGCGGCCAGCCCGGCTCGAAGCGCCACTCACCCTCGACCACGGCGAGGTCCGGAGCCGGCCGCGTCGAGCGGCGCACGAAGACGCGGATCGGCGGCTCGCCGTCGAGGCCGTTCTCGTCGTCGCGCAGCCAGCGGCCGAACCAGCGCACGAGCTCCGGGACGAGGTCGAGGTGCGGCCCGGGCAGGGACGTCGCCTGGGACATGTGGCTCCACGGCCCGACGAGGAGGCGCCGCTCACAGCGGAGGGCCGCGAAGGTGCGCAGCGTGTTGTTGCGGTAGCCGTCCGCCCAGCCGCCGACGAGCAGCGTCGGGCAGGAGATGCGGTCGTACCCGGGGCGCAGCGAGCCGTGCCGCCAGTAGGCGCCGTCGCGCTGCCGCGCGAGCCAGCCGAGCAGCCACGGCTCCTGCTCCAGCCGCCCCGCCCACTCGTCGCGCCAGCCCTCCCCGGCGACGGCGGGCACCGGGGGGAGCGCGTTGCACGCCGCCATGTAGAGCTCCCAGTCGACCAGGTCGACCGCCTTGAGGATCCCGCCCATGTAGTGGACGTCGTCGGTGTAGCGGTCGTCGGAGGCGTAGATCGCGCAGATCGCACCGAGGGCAGGCGGCTGCAGGCAGGCGACCTGGAGCGAGTTGAAACCCGACCAGGACGTGCCGAACATGCCCACGCGTCCGTTCGACCAGTCCTGCGCGGCCAGCCAGGCGATCGTCTGGACGATGTCGTCGTGCTCGTCCTGCGTGTACTCGTCCGCGGCCATGCCTCCGGAGGAGCCCGTGCCGCGCACGTCGAGCCGCGCCACCGCGAGCCCGCCCTCGCGACAGAGCCGCTCGTACTCGCCCGCGTACGACGCCGTCAGGTCGTCCATCCGGTAGGGGTTGGCCTCGAGCACGACCGGAGCGGGCAGCTCCTCCGGCAGCCAGAGCCGGAGGGCGAGGCGGACGCCGTCCCGCGCCGGGATCCACGCGCGCCGCTCCTCCACCGGCGGATCCTACGGCCCGGCGGCGCGGGGCCGCCGCGTCAGGGGACGGCGAGCGACTCGACGGCGTCGCTGACGAAGAGGCCGGGCTGCGGCCCGCCGCCGACCGCCCAGACGCGTCCGCCGAGCGCGACGACGCCGAGGCCGTGCCGGGGCGTCGGCAGGTCCGGCAGCCGCTGCCAGCGCCTGCTGTCGAGGTCGAACGCGAACACGGATGCGATCGTGCCTGCCGGCTCCTCGCCGCCGACCGAGACGATCCGGCCGGCGAGCGCGGCCGCGCCCGTGCCGCCCCGCGACGACGGGACGGGGGGAAGCCGGCGCCAGCGCCGTACGCGCGGGTCGTAGGCCTCGAACGTGCGCAGGTTCGTGTCGATCCCGGCCGTGCGGCCGGCGACCGCGTAGACCACCCCGCGAGCGGAGACGGCCGCGAGGTGCTCGCGCGGGATCGGCCCCGGGAGGGCCGACCAGCGGAGCGTCTTCAGGTCGAGCACGAGCGACGTCGTCGCGAGCCCGTCCTCGTCGCGGCCGCCGACGA
>DASTPC010000027.1:0-4746 GCA_035720085.1 Gaiellaceae bacterium | reverse complement strand
TGGTTCCCCCACGTACCCCCTCCTTCTCACCTGGGGGAACCCGTGGTTCCCCCACGGACCCCCTCCTCCCGCGCGAGGCACGGAGACGCCGCATCGGGCCTCCCGGCCGGCAAAGCCGGCCTCCGGCCGCAACTGCCCCGGCACGGGAGATCTCGGTTGCGTGCGCCAGACCGAAGGGAGCTGGGCCCTTGTGACGATCAGTCACAAGGGCCACCCGACCGCCGGAGCGCCTATCGTGACCGGACGCTTGCTCCGCGCGGTCCTCTTCGACGTCGACTTCACGCTCTCGCGGCCTGGGCCCGAGCTCGGCCCCGAAGGCTACCGGCGGCTCGGGGAGCGCCACGGGCTGACGCTCGACCCTACGCTCCACGAGCAGGCACGCCTCGCCGCGCTCGCAGACCTGCAGCGCCACCCGGAGCTCGTGCACGACGAGGAGCTCTGGATCGCCTTCACCGAGGACATCGTGCGGGGGATGGGCGGCGACGCCGTCGGCGCCCGCGCGTGCGCCGCAGAGATGGTGCGCCTGTGGGAGCGGCACGAGAACTTCGCCCTCTACGAGGACGTGCTGCCCGTGCTCGCCGAGCTCCGCCGCTACGGGCTCGGCCTCGGCCTCGTCTCGAACGGCCAGCGCGACCTGGACGAGTTCGTCTCCCACCACGGGCTCGACGTCGACGTCGCCGTGGGCTCGAAGGCGCACGGGCGCCAGAAGCCGCACCCGTCGATCTTCGAGGCCGCTCTCGGCGTCCTCGGCGTCGGCCCGCGGGAGGCGGCGATGGTCGGGGACTCGTACGAGGACGACATCGAGGGCGCGCGGGTGCTCGGGATGGTCGCCGTCCTCGTCGATCGCGACGACCGCTTTCCGGCCGAGGCGGGGCGGATCCCGGATCTGTTCGCCCTGCCCGCCGCTCTGGGGCTGGTCCGGCCGGGGACCTGAGAGCCCGTGCAAGTGAAGCGGGAAGCGGGAATTGTCTAGGGCTGACCGCCGACGCCCTCGCCGCCAGGCTCGCGCCGCCGGAGGTGCGCGGCGCGGATGGGCACGCTCGGGATCTCGATGTGGATCGGCGGCGCTCGAGACTGCCTGAGCTGGACCCATTGCGCACCGCCGGGAGACCGCACTACGCTGCGACGGTTGACTGACCGTTCAATCGCCCCGGGGCCGGCCGTCGCGGACAAGCGCCGCCTGATCCTCGACGCGGCCGTCCGCGTGTTCGCCCGCGACGGCTACCACACCTCGCGGGTCGGGGACATCGCGGAGGAGGCGGGCATCGCCCACGGCCTCCTGTACCACTACTTCGCCTCCAAGGAGGAGGTGCTCGCAACCGTGTTCCGCGAGAACTGGGCCGAGCTCCTGGAGGCGTTCCACCGCGTCGAGAGCTCCGGCGAGCCGCCCGAGGAGCAGCTGCGCGGGATCGCCAAGATCCTGCTCCGCTCGTGGCGCAACGACCCGGATCTCGTGCGGGTGATGGTGCGCGAGGTCGCGCGCAGCCCGCACCTGCAAGCGCAGGTGGACGAGCTGCGCGAGGGGTTCCAGACGATCCAGCGAATCGTCGAGCGGGGCCAGGCCGACGGGGCGTTCCGTCGCGACCTCGACCCGCAGCTGGTCAGCTGGATCCTCTACGGCGGGCTCGAGGAGCTACTGACGGGCTGGGTGCTGGGCCAGCTCCCCGACGGGGACGAGGAGGTCGCGCGTGCCGAGCGAACGATCGTCGACGTCGTCTGCGGGGGGCTCGCCGCCCGCGGCGCCGTCGTGGCGTAGAGCCGACTCCGCAGCGCGCCTCACGGTCGTGCTCGGCTTCGGCGCGCTCGGCCTCGCCTGGTCGCTGACGACCACGGCCGCCTACCTGCCGCCGCTGCTCGAGGAGTTCACGGGGTCGACGACGCTGATCGCCCTCGTCCTCGCCGCCGAGGGCGCGTTCGCGCTGACGCTGCCGCTCGTGATCGGCCCCTGGAGCGACACCTTCCACACGCCGCTCGGGCGCCGGCGGCCGTTCATGGTCGTCGCGCTCGGGCCGCTCTGCTTCTGCATCGCGCTGCTCGCGTTCATGCCGAGCCTGTGGACGACGGCGCTGCTCGTCTGTGCGTTCTTCTTCGCCTACTACGTCTACGAGCCGCCCTACCGCGGCCTGTACCCGGACGTGCTCCCCGAGCGGGTGTTCGGGCGGGCCCAGGGGGTCCAGCACCTCTTCCGCGGCGTCGCGATCGCCGGGGCGCTCATCGGCGGCGGCTTCCTCTTCCGCGTCTGGGAGCCGGGGCCGTTCCTGGTCGCCGCGCTCGTCGTCGGCGCGGCGTGCGCGGTCCCGATCGCGCTCGTGCGCGAGGACGGCGGGCACGGCCGCGTCTTCCAGGGGATCCGCGCCTACCTGGCGCAGAGCTGGACGGTGCTGAAGCGCGAGCCGCACGTGCGCCGCTTCCTCGTCGCCAACACGGCCTGGGAGGGCACGTTCGCGGGCGCGCGCACCTTCGTCGTCCTCTACGTCACGGTCGGACTCGACGAGCCGCTCGCCACCTCGACGGCGGTGCTCGGCGCGGTGGCGGGCGGCTACGTGGTCGCGGCGATCGTCGCCGGGCCGATCGGCGACCGCTTCGGCCTCGCCCGCGTGATCGTGGTCGCCTCCGTCGTCTACGGGACGGGCCTGATCGCCGGCGGCCTCGGTCGCGAGTGGCACGCCTGGTACCTCGCGCTGATCTTCGGCGTCGCGATCGCGGGCGGCACCGTGATGACGCTGGCCTGGGGCCTCCTCTTCAAGCTGATGCCGCCGGACGACCGCGGCACGATCGCCGGCCTCGCGACCACGACCAAGGGTGCCGGCCTGATCATCGGGCCGCTGGCTGCCGGCGCGGCGGTCGACATCCTGCAGCCCTACCTCGACTCGACGGACGGGTACGCCGCCGTCTGGCCGATCCTCGGCCTCCCGATCCTGCTCGCGATCCCGTTCGTCGGCTCGCTGATCGGGCCCGAGTCCCAGGCGGCCGCGGTGGACGGAGGCGAGGCCGCATGAGCGGCCGTCCGCTGAGCGACCTGCTGAAGGCTGCGGCGCTGAGGGTCGAGCGGCTGTCGCCGGAACGCGCGCTCGAGGAGGCGTCGAGCGGCGCGCTGGTCGTCGACATCCGCTCGTGCGACGCGCGCCGCCGGGACGGCGTCGTGCCCGGCTCGCTGCATGTGCCGATGACGGTGCTGCACTGGCGGCTCGAGCCGGGCGGGCCCTGGCGCAGCCCGCACGTCGTGGAGGGGCAGCGCGTGATCGTGCTCTGCGACCACGGCTCGTCCTCGCTCCTCGCTGCCGCGTTGATCCACGAGCTGGGCGTGGACGCCGCCGACGTCGAGGGGGGCTTCGCCGCCTGGCACGAGCGGGGCCTGCCGGTTCGGCCGTGCGCCGACCCGCCGCTCGCTCACGGCGAGCTGCAGGGGATGCGCGCGCCCGAGCCGCCGTAGGATCCAGCCATGCCGTCGCCGCTCGCCGGGCTGGAGCCGAGCCTCCTCGCCGACCGCTCGCTCGCCTCCGAGGGCGCACGCCGGATCGAGTGGGCGCGCGCGAACATGCCCGTGCTGACTGGCCTGCGCGCCGAGCTCGCGGCTGCGCGGCCGCTCGAGGGACGCCGGATCGGGATGTGCCTCCACGTCGAGTCGAAGACGGCCGTGCTCGTCGACGCCCTGCGTGCGGGCGGCGCCGACGTGGTCTGGACCGGGAGCCCGAACACGACCGACGACGGCGTCGCCGCCGCCGCGGCTGCGAGCGGGGCGGTCGTGTACGCGCGCAAGGCGGACACGCTCGAGGACCACTACGCGCACGTCGAGCGCGTGCTCGCGAGCGAGCCCGACCTGCTGCTCGACAACGGCGCGGATCTGATCGCGGCGACGGTCGAGGCCGGCGGCGGGCGCGTCGTCGCCGCCACCGAGGAGACGACCTCCGGCCGCAACCGGCTGCTCGGCGAGCTCGAGGGCCGCGTTCCCTTCCCGGTCGTCGTGATCAACGACAGCCCGATCAAGCTGCTCTTCGAGAACGAGCACGGGATCGGCCCGGCGGTCGTGGACGGCTTCAACCGCGCGACCAACGCGCTGGTCGCCGGGAAGACGTTCGCAGTCGTCGGGTTCGGCTCCTGCGGCCGCAGCCTCGCGCGGACGCTGCGCGCGCTGCACGCGTCCGTGCTGGTGGTCGAGCGGGACGAAGTGCGCGCGCTCGAGGCGGCGTTCGAGGGGATGCGCGTGACGACGCTCGAGCGGGCGGCGGCGCAGGCGGACGTGCTCGTGACGGTCACCGGCCGCCCGGGGGTCGTGCGCGAGGAGCACCTGCTCTCCCTCCGCGACGGGGCGTTGCTCGCGAACGTCGGCCATTTCGGCAACGAGATCGACGTCGCCGCACTCGAGCGGCTCGCGGTCGAGCGGCGAACGCTGCGCGAGCACGTGGAGGAGTTCGTTCTGGCCGACGGTCGCGCGGTGCGGCTCCTCGCGCGCGGAGAGATGCTGAACCTGTCCGCTGCTAGCGGCCACCAGATCCAGGTGATGGACCTCGGCTTCGCCCTGCAGGCACACGCCATGCGGCTGCTCGCGACAGAGCCCGGCCGGTTCCGCCCCGGGTACCAGCCGGTGCCGCAGGACGTCGACCGCGCGGTCGCCGCCGCGGCGCTCGGGACGCTCTCGACCGTCGAGCGCTAGCCGGCCGCGAGGGCTTCGCGCAGGCGGGCCAGCGCCCGCGCGCGGTGGGCGTCCTGGACGAAGACTGCGCGCTCGGCGTCGCCTGCCGCCAC
>DASTPC010000026.1:0-2624 GCA_035720085.1 Gaiellaceae bacterium | reverse complement strand
GCGCGGCGGGTCGACGAGCGACTCCGGGAGGACAGGTGGGCCTCGAGGCCGCTGGTCTGGAACTGAGTGACGTGCGGGTACATCGGAACCTCCTATTAGCTTTCTAGAAAGATAAATGCTGGATAAGTTCTTGTCAAGTGTGTTCTGAGGAAGTAAGTTGGTGACGTGCAGGCCGACGCCGTCGACCGGATCGTCGAGCAGTGGCAGCGCGAGCGGCCAGAGCTGGACGCGTCCACCATGGGGGTCTTCGGCCGCCTGGTACGGGCGTCCAAGCTCGCCGAGGCCGACCAGGAGCGGCTGTTCGCGCGCTTCGGCCTGAGCGGCTCCGAGTTCGACCTGCTGTTCACCCTCCGCCGCACGGGACCGCCGTACCGGCTCAACCCGACCGCGCTCCGCCGCGCGGCGATGGTGACGAGCGGCGGGATGACGAAGCGACTCGACCGCCTGGAGACGCTCGGGCTGATCCGGCGGCTGCCCGATCCCGCCGACCGCCGCGGCGTGCTCGTCGAGCTGCTACCCGCGGCCCGGCGGCTCGCCGACGAGGTGGTGGAGGCGCACCTCGAGAACCAGCAGACGTTGCTCGCAACGCTCTCCCCGCCGGAGCAGGCGCGCGTCGTCGCGGGGCTGCGGCTCCTCCTCCGAGCGCTCGAGCAGACGGAGCCGGCAGAGCCGCCGGCGCCCGCTACGCGGCGAGGTCGGCGAACTTCGCGTAGCGCTTGAGGAAGCTGAGCTTGACCGTGTCGGTCGGCCCGTTTCGGTGCTTGGCGAGGATCACCTCGGCGAGCCCCTGCTGCTCCGACTCCTCGCCGTTGTAGTACTCGTCGCGGTAGACGAACGCGACCAGGTCGGCGTCCTGCTCGATCGACCCCGACTCGCGCAGGTCGGAGAGGATCGGCCGCTTGTCGTGGCGTTGCTCGACGGCGCGCGAGAGCTGGGACAGCGCGAGAATCGGCACCTCCAGGTCACGGGCGAGCACCTTCAGCTGGCGTGAGATCTGCGAGACCTCCTGGACGCGGTTCTCGACCGACGCGCCCGTCGTCATCAGCTGCAGGTAGTCGACGACGATCAGGCCGAGGTTCGGCTGCCGCGACTTCAGGCGCCGTGCCTTCGAGCGCAGCTCCATCATCGTGATCGAGCCCGTGTCGTCGACGAAGATC
Organism: Gaiellaceae bacterium; assembly: GCA_035720085.1. Classification (GTDB taxonomy): domain Bacteria; phylum Actinomycetota; class Thermoleophilia; order Gaiellales; family Gaiellaceae; genus Gaiella. The sequence goes on along the minus strand of DASTPC010000026.1, from coordinate 1,467 downwards.
GGCGCCTTCATCAGCCGGTCGCACGCCGCGGTCAGGCGCGGCCAGTCGTCCTGGGCGAGCTTGCCGGAGCGCAGCCGCTGCGACTCGACCTTCGCCTCGCTGCACATCAGCCGCTGCGTCACCTCGGTCTTCGACATCTCGAGCGTGAAGAGCGCCACGGGGGTTTCGTGCCGGACGCCGAGGTTCGCGGCCGTGCAGAGCGCGAGCGCCGACTTCCCCATCGAGGGGCGCGCCGCCAGGATGATCAGGTTGCCGGGCTGGAAGCCCGAGGTGAGCATGTCCAGCTCGCGGAACCCGCTCGGGACACCGGTGATGTCCGCGCCCACCTCGTAGAGGTGCGTGATCCGCTCGAAGCTCTCCTTGAGCAGCGCCTCGATGTGGGCGAAGTCGCCGGTGACCCGCTGCTGGGCGAGCTCGAACACGAGCTGCTCCGCCCGGTCGACGAGGTCGGCGGTCTCTCCGGGCCGCTCCTGCCCGAGCCGCGCGATCTCGGCTCCCACGCGGACGAGGCCGCGCAGCGTCGCCATCTCGCGGACGATCCGTGCGTAGTGCTCGACGTTCGACGTCGCCGGCACGAGCGCGGCCAGCTCGGCGATCTTGGCACTGCCGCCCACGGGCTCGAGCTCGCCGCGGCCGTCGAGCTCGTCCACGAGCGTGATCGCGTCGACCGGCTCCCCCTTGCCCCACAGGCCGAGGGCGGCGCGGTAGATCTTGCCGTGGCTCTCCCGGTAGAAGTCGGACGCGTCCAGGAGCTCGGTGACGACCCCGATCGCCGTCGGCGAGAGCAGCATCGCGCCGAGCACCGACTCCTCGGCCTCGAGGTTCTGCGGCGGCACGTGGACGGGGCGCCGGGTGGCCAGCTCGGTCACGGCTGCATCAAACAGGCTCTGCGGCCGTGCGGCGCGCCGCCCGAGCGTCGGTTGTCCACAGGTCCCGGCATCGTCCTCCTCGTCGCCGCGACGGCCGCGAGGGGAGCCGGGCGCGCCGCGGATCATTGCCGCCTGGCCGCCCTCCGCCGGCGGTCGAACAGGTGTTCGTCGTGAGTGTCCCACACCGGCCGGACGGCCGTCCACAGCAAGGGGCGCGCACCCCACAGGCCGGCGTGTACGACCGGCGCCGCCGCTGGGGATCGCCGGGGCGCAGGGAGCGCGAAGTTCGGGACGATCTCCACAGCGGGACCACCAGCTGTGGACAGACGCGGGGCGGCCCCAGGGCCGCCCCGCGCGGAACCTCAGGCTGTCGTCGGGGTCAGCCGGCCGCGGGCTCGCCCTCGGCCTGCTCGGGCGCAGGCGCGGCACCCTCGTCCGTCGCCGGAACGGGCTCGTCGAGCTCGGCGAGCTCCGCCTCGACGACGCCGGCCGCCTCGGCCTCGGCACGCGCCTCGGCTTCGGCAGCTGCCGCCTCGGCGGCCTCGAGCGCGGCCAGCTCCTCCTCGGGCGGCAGCTCGCCGCCTTCGGGGACGACCAG
>DASTPC010000025.1:0-5923 GCA_035720085.1 Gaiellaceae bacterium | reverse complement strand
TGGCCGCCCGCCGCGCCGCCTCCACCTCGGCCTGCGCGAGTCGAGCGCCCAGGGTGGGGTGCACGTAGCGGCCGCCCGCCGCGACCTGGCGCACCGCCTGCACCAGCTCCGCGTCGGCCGCCTCCTTGAGCATGTAGCCCGTCGCGCCGGCCGCGAAGGCCTCCCGCACGTAGGTGGGGTCGTCCTGCATCGAGAGGACGAGCACGCGGCCGCCCTTCGACGCCTCGATGATCTCCTCGGCAGCCGAGATGCCGCTCCGGCCGGGCATGACGACGTCGAGCAGGATCACGTCGGGCTTCTCCAGCCGCGCCGCGCGGACGCCCTCGTCGGCCGTCCCGGCCTCGGCGACCACGTCGATGCCCTCCTCCTTGTCGAGCAGCAGGCGCAGGCCCGAGCGCACGAGGGCGTGGTCGTCGACGATCACCACCCTGATCGGGCCGTCGGCGGGGCCGCTCACGGGACTCGCTCGGTTCTCCGCCGAACAGCGGGTCCGTGGCCGGAGCGGAGACCGCGCTCTCCGCGCAGGCCAGGCGGCGGCGACGTCCCTGCAGCACGCGGAAGGAGGGGGCTCGTGGGGGAACCATGGGTGGTGCCCCCACGCAAACTGATCGGGCCGTCGGCGGGGCTCATCGCACCGGCAGGTCGAGGACGAGAGTCGTGCCGGCCCCCGGTGACGATTCGACCGACAGCGTGCCGTCGAGCAGCTGCACGCGCTCGCGCATCCCGAGCAGCCCGACGCCGCCGCCCTCGGCGGCGCGCTCCGGCTCGAAGCCCTTGCCGTCGTCTTCGATCACGACCGACACACTCGCATTCTTTCGGGTGACGACGACGGACACGTGCCGGGCCTCCGCGTGCCGGACGACGTTCGTGAGCGCCTCCTGGACGATCCGGTAGACCGACGTCTCCGCCTCGGGCGGCAGGCGCTCGGCGCCGAGCCGCGCCTCGACCTGCACGTCGAGCGCCGAGCCCTCCCCGACCGTCTGCCCCAGGCGCTTGAGCGCCGGGAGCAAGCCGAAGTCGTCGAGCGCCTTCGGCCGGAGCTCGACGGCGAGGCGGCGGACGTCCTGGAGCGTCGAGACGGCGAGCTCACGCAGCGAGCCGATCGCCTCGGACAGCTCCGCCTCGTCCCGGGCCGTCTCGACGGCCGCCAGCCCGAGCAGGATCGAGGTCAGCGCCTGGCCCGTCTCGTCGTGCAGCTCGCGCGCCAGGCGGCGGCGCTCCAGCTCCTGCGCCGCCACGACCCGGCGCAGCGCGTCTCGCGCTACCCGCTGCGAGAGGTCGACGGCGACGGCGGCCCGCCCCGCCAGGCTCTCGGCCAGCCGCAGGTCGTCGTCGTCGAAGCGCGGGTCGTCGCCCTCCTTGTCGATCACCAGGACCACGCCGACCGGACGGTCGCGGACGACCAGCGGCACCAGGATCTGCGCCCGTGCGTGCAGCCGCGCGGCGATCGGCTGGAGCACCTCCTCGTCCGCGCCGACGTCGTCGATCCGCTCTCCCCGGCGGCGCGTGAGGGCGCGCGCGGTCTTCGACCCGGCCGGCAGCACGATCCCCTCGACGTCGTCGCCGGCAGCCGCTGCGATCCGCAGGCTCCCGTCGCCCTGCGGCAGCGCGACCGCGACGAGCCGGGCGCCGAGCAGCTCCCGCGAGCGTCGCGTGATCAGGTCGAGCTGCACGTGCAGGTCGCTCTCGGCGGCGAACGAGACGGCGATCTCGTTCACCGACTCGAGCTGGCGCGACCAGCGCGTCGCCGCCTCGTAGAGGCGCGCGTTCTCGACTGCCACCGCCGCCTGGGCGGCGAGGGCGCTGACGATCTCCTCGTCGTCCTGCGTGAAGTCGGCGCCGCCCTCCTTCTCGGCCAGGTAGAGGTTGCCGAACGCCACGCCGCGGAGCAGGACCGGGACGCCGAGGAAGGTCTTCATCGGCGGGTGGTTCGGCGGGAACCCGACGGAGCGCGCGTCCTCGGCGATGTCGTGCAGCCGCAGTGGCCGCGCCTCGCGGATCAGCACGCCCAGGATCCCGCGCCCGCGCGGGAGGTCGCCGATCGCCGCCCGCTGCTCGGCGTCGAGGCCGTGCGCGACGAAGCGCTCCAGGCCCTCGCCGTCGCGGTCGATCACGCCGAGCGCCGCGTAGCGGGCGCCCGTCAGCTCGGCAGCGACCTCGACGAGCCGCGCGAGCAGCGCCTCGACCGAGAACTCCGACGTGAGCGCGATGCCGGCGTCGACGAGCGCGCTCAGCTTTCCCTCGGCCTGTTCCACAGCTCGATTATCGCGTTCCCGGCGCCGCGTCCGGCGCAGCGCAGGCAGACTCTCCCCATGCCTCCCAAGCCACGCGTCTCCACGCCGCGCACGAAGCAGCCGACACCTCCCGCAGGAAGCCCGCCCGGCCCCGGCGGCGTCTCCCGCCGAACGCTCTACCTCGCGCTCGGCGGCGCGGTCGTCGTCGCGCTGGTCCTGATCGGTGCCAGCCTGATCTTCGCCGGCGGCGACGACGAAACCACCCCCACGCAGACGACGAGCACGCCGAGCACGCTCTTCGACGGCATCGCGCAGGACGGGACGATGCTCGGCGACCCGGCGGCGAAGGTCACCCTGGTCGAGTACGCCGATCTGCAGTGCCCGATCTGCCGGCAGTACTCCGAGAGCATCCTGCCGACGCTCGTGGACGAGTACGTCCGCACGGGCAAGATCCGGATGGAGTTCCGCGGCCTCCACTTCCTCGGGCCCGACTCGGAGAAGGCGCTTCGCCACGCGCTGGCCGCCGGCGAGCAGAACCACCTCTGGGACTTCCAGGAGGGCCTCTACCGGCGGCAGGGTGAGGAGAACAGCGGCTGGGTGACGGACGACCTGCTGCGTGAGGTCGGAGACTCGATTCCCGGCCTCGACGTCGACAAGGTCTTCGCCGACGCGGGCAGCCAGACGGTCACCGCGGAGATCGCCGAGACGCAACGGCAGGCGGAGGCCGCCGAGGTGCCGGGGACGCCGTGGTTCTTCATCCAGGTCGGCGACGCCGAGCCGTACGAGCTGCAGGTCTCGACGATCGACGACTTCCGGGCCGCTCTGGACGACGCGCTCGCGACGTGACCGACCGGGCGCTCCGCCTCGCGCTCGCGGTGGTCGCGCTCGCGGGCGTCGGCGTCGCCGGCTACCTGACGTACGTCCACTACGACGAGAGCGCCCTGATCTGCACGACCGGCGGCTGCGAGCAGGTCCAGCAGTCCGACTACGCCGAGCTGGCGGGGATCCCGGTGGCGCTCCTCGGCCTGCTCACCTGGATCGCCGTGCTCGTCCTGGTCGCCTGGGACAGCCCGCTCGCCCGGGCGCTGACGGCGGGCATCGCGCTGGTCGCCGCCGCCTTCGCCGTCTACCTCGTCGTGCTGCAGCTGTTCGTGATCGACGCGGTCTGCGTCTGGTGCATGGTCAACGACGTCGTGCTCGTGCCGCTGCTGACGGTGCTGAGCCTGCTGCGGCTGCGCGCGACGGCCGCCGTGACCTCACCGTAGGGGCGAGGCTTGCCTCGCCCGGAGCTTTTCCCCGGCCGGCACCGTAGTTTCCTCGGATGCGGCCCCCGGTACGCGCGGCGACGCTACCGGTGGAACCGACCGATGGAGGAACACCGATGCCCGTGATCGACCCCGCCCGCACCGTCGCCGAGCTGGCCGTCGAGCGGCCGGGACGCGTGCGCATCTTCGAGCGTCTCGGCCTGGAGTACTGCTGCGGCGGGCGCCGCCCGCTGGAGGAGGCCTGCCGGTCCGCGGGCCTGGACACGCCGACCGTGGTGGCGATGCTGGAGGCGGTCGAGTCCGCGGACACCGACGTGCGCGACTGGGCCGCCGCCCCGCTCGAGGAGCTGGTCGACCACGTCGTCACGGTGCACCACGCCTACCTCCGCGACGAGCTGCCGCGCCTCTCGGAGCTGGTGACGAAGGTGGCCCGCCGGCACGGCGACACCGATCCCCGGCTCGGGGTCGTCCGGCAGACCTTCGAGCAGCTCCACGACGACGTCTTCGACCACATCGACGTCGAGGAGCTCGTCGTCTTCCCCGCCGCACGGCGCGCGGCCGCGGGCGAGCCGCTGGACGCGTCGCTGCTCGCGGCGGCCGTCGAGGAGGCCGAGGAGGAGCACGCCCGCGTCGGGGCCGCCCTCGCGCTCCTGCGCGAGTCGACGGACGGCTACACGCCGCGCGAGGACGCCTGCCCGTCCTGGCGCGCGCTGCTCGACCGCCTGGCCACGCTCGAGGCCGACCTGCACGAGCACGTGCACGAGGAGAACAACATCCTCTTCCCGCGGGCGCTCGCGCTCGCGGCATAGGGCGAGGCTCGCCTCGCCCTGGCGACGCAAGCGTCGCCCCTACGTCATGGGCACCTGGCGGAGGACCTTCGGCTCGATGCGGTCGAGGATCTCCGTCAGGCTCTCGCCGGTGGCGGTGATGCCGTGGTTGCGCAGGCCGATCACGGCGTGCGCCGGGTCGGGCTCGCGGTCGATCAGCTCGGCGACGCTCTGCGCCAGCTCCTGGGTGCCGCAGGGATAGTTGATGTCGGTCGCGGCGATGCCCTGCATCCACGCGTGGACGTGGAGGATGGCGCCGACGTCCGGATGGGCCTGGTAGATCATCCAGTGCTCGATCGCGTCGACCGAGACGCGGCGCGGCTCGATCCCCGGCGGCACGCTCAGGAGCATCCGCGCGTTCGGTTCGTCGTAGCCGGTGACGAGCAGGATGTCGCGGCCGGGCACCTCGAGCTGGGTCTTGTCGACGCCGCTCGCGCTCATCCAGAAGCGCGTCCCGTCCTTGCGCGCAGAGAGGTTGCCGTACGAGAGGCCGCCGACCTGGTAGAGGCGCATCACGTGGCGGAGGTCGCGCTCGTCGAGGAACTCGTGGACGGGGAACGGCGCGGGCAGCAGGTCGAGGTCGCCCATCCGCTTGCCGGCGGCGGCGACGTCGGCGGTCACCTCGTCGCCGTCCCAAAGCTCCGGCTCGAGGTCGGACGCGAACTCGTTGTCGATCACGAGCTTCGACTTGGCGAGCGGCGCCAGGCGCTCGAAAACCTCGGCCGGGTCGTCCGAGATGCGATACGTCCCCCGCTCCATCGTCGTGAACCAGACGCCCTGCCCCGGGACGTGCAGCACGACCACGTTCGCGAGCGTGCGGACGAGCATCGGGTAGCTGGTCTTGAGCACGTCCTCCGGGGCCGCGTCGAGCTCGTAGAAGGAGGCGGAGTAGGTGCCGCGGGCGGCCCGCCGGAACGCCTTGGGCGCGTTCGAGTCGAACATGTTGAGGACGAAGTCGGCCTCCGCGATGTCGTCGACGAGGACGAAGCCGTCCTGCTCGAACTCCTGCCCCACAGCGCGCACCCAGGCCTGATGCGTGGACGAGGTCGCGGTGCCCCAGATGGCGTACTTGCGCACGGCACAACTCTACCGCCGCGGGCGGCGCCGCCCGCCGGCAGACCCACCCGGAGCCGTCACGGGAAGAGGTCGCGCTCCGGCGGCATCACGAGCTCGGCCCCGGTTCCCTCGCCGCGGGCGTCGACGCCGCGGACGACCGCCGCGGGAACGCCCGACGTCTTGCCGAGCACGAGCTCGGCCGCGCCGGCGAGCTCGTCCGCGACCGCGATCTGCGTCGAGCGGAGCTCGTAGCCCGTCCGGTCGCGGTGGCCGCGCAGGTCGCGCAGCGGAGCGAGACCTGCGACGCCGAGCGCGACGTCGGTCGTGCCCGTGCGCCAGGCGCGCCCGAAGGAGTCGCTGACGACGACGCCGACGTCGGCCCCCGTGAGCTCGGCCAGGCGCGTACGGAGGCGGGCCGCCGACCCGTCCGGGTCGAGCGGGAGCAGCACGACGGTGCTGCCGCCGGGCGTGTTCGACGCGTCCACGCCGGCCGACGCGCAGACGAACCCGTGTCTCGTCCGGGCGATCACGAGCGGCGGCC
>DASTPC010000024.1:0-11402 GCA_035720085.1 Gaiellaceae bacterium | reverse complement strand
CGATGTCGTGTGCGAACGAGGCGGCGGGGGACTGCTGCTTCGGGTCGAGCGCCCGCTCGAACGCACGGACGTAGCTCTGGGCCGTCACCGGCTCGTTCGACGGGGGCGAGAACTTGAAGCCGTCCCGGATCGTGAACGTGTACGTCTTGCCGTCCTCCGAGACGACCGGCAGGTCCTCGGCGCCCTCGGCGATCAGCCGGGAGCCCTCGGGGGCCGGGGCGTCCGCGTAGTTGAGGAGCTTCACGCCCGTGATGTACTCGAACTGCCAGGAGATCTGGTAGTACGCGAGCGCCGGGTCCGTGTAGTCCGTGTCGTCCTGCAGGTTGATCTTGAGCGTGCCGCCCTGCTGCGCCGCCGGGGTACCCGTGCCCTCCGTCGCCGCGCCGGTCGTCCCGCCCGAGCTCTCGTTGTCGTCGCCGCCACCGCAGCCGGCCGCTACGAGCAGCCCGGCGCCGAGCAGCAGCACGCCGACCCAGAGCGTCAGTTTCTTGCTCATCGAACCTCCAGTCTCCGACGAGATCGGCGCTCTCCCCGAGCCGGGAACCTCGGCGGCCGCGCTCGCCTACCAGGCACAGACCTGGAATCGTGTTCGCCCACACTGTACCCACGCGGGGCCGCCGCCATGCACGGCAAGATGCGTCGGATGCGCCATCTCGCCCCGGCTGCCTCGCTGGCGCTCGCGACCCTCTGGCTCGCAGCCGCAGCGCGCGCCCACGTGACCGTTACGCCCGCCTTCGCGGCGAGCGGCGGCACGGTGACCGTGTCGGTCGACGCGCCGAACGAGCGGGCCGGCGCGCCGATGACGGCACTGTTCCTGGCGCTCCCGGCCGGGCTTCGCGCCGAGCCGGCCGACCAGCCCGAGACGCCGGGCTGGACGCTCCACGCGGCCGGCCGTACGGTCAGCTGGGACGGAAACTCCCTGCCTCCTGACGCGAGCGCGCAGTTCGCGTTGCGACTCGATGCAGAGGGCGCTCCAGGCGTCGTCTCGTTTCACGCCGAGCAGCGGTACGCCGACGGCCGCTCCGTCGAGTGGACGCCCGCGTTCACGATGCTTCCGCCCTCGAGCGAGGCGCCGAGCCAGCATCTCGGACGGGCGCTCGTCGCCGCGGTCGTGGGGCTCGCCGTGATCGCGCTGAGCCTCGTCGCGGTGCGCCGCCTCCGCCGCAGCTCACTTCAGGAGGAATAGCGAAAACGGCTGCTACGGTCGTCGGGCGGTGATCTTCAGCCAGCTGCTCGACGACGACCTCGGGTGCGCCTCGTACCTCGTGGGCGACGAGGAGGCGAACGTCGCCGTCGCGGTCGACCCGCCGTACGCAATCGAGCGGCTGCTGGAGGAGGCGGAGCGCCACGACGTCCGGATCGTGCGCGTCGTGGAGACGCACACGCACGCGGATCACCTGTCGGGGCACGGCCGGCTCGCGCTCGACCACGGCGTGCCCGTGAGCATCCATCCCGCGGCCGGCGCCGAGTACCCGCACGACCCGCTCGAGGACGGCGAGGAGGTGGTGGCGGGGAGGGTCGCCCTGCGCTGCATCCACACGCCGGGTCACCGGCCCGAGCACTGCTGCCTCGCGGTTGTCGACCGGGCGCGGGCCGACGAGCCGTGGCTGGTGCTGACCGGCGATTCGCTGTTCGTCGGGGATGCCGCCCGGCCCGATCTCGCCGTGGGGGCCACCGAGGGCGCCGAGGGGCTCTTTCACTCGCTGCGCCGGCTGCTCGAGCTGCCGGATGGCGTCGAGGTCTACCCCGGGCACGTCGCCGGCTCGCTGTGCGGCCGCGCGATGAGCTCGAAGGCGTCGACGACGATCGGCTTCGAGCGGCGGTTCAATCCCATGCTGACGCTGCCGGACGCCGCCGCCTTCGTCGCCGAGTCCGCGTCGATCGGCGCTCCCAAGCCGCCGAACATGAAGCGGCTGGTCGAGCTCAACCGCGGGCCGTTCCTCGGCTCCCCGCCGCCGGTGGAGGAGCTGCCGCTGCCGCCGGCCGAAGCGCAACTGCTCGACGCCCGCCCCGCCGAGGAGTTCATGGCCGGGCACCACCCCGGCGCGGTCAACGTGCCGGTGGGCGGCTCCGCCTTCGCGACCAAGTCCGGATTCGTGCTCGACGCCGCCCGCCCGGTCACGGTCCAGGCGCGGACGGCCGACGAAGCCGGGCGTGCGCTCCGCGGCCTGCGCTCGGTGGCGTTCCTCGACTTCGCCGGCTTCGTGCTCGGCGGCGGCGAGGAGCGGCTCGACCCGGTCTCGGTCGACGAGCTCGACAGCCTGCTGAAGGCGGGGGCGCAGGTGATCGACGTACGCGAGCAGGACGAGCGCGACGCGGGCTACATCCCCGGCACGCGCAACATTCCCTACCGGCTGCTGGCGGTCTGCGGGGCCGACGTGCCGCGCGACCGGCCCGTTGTGACGATCTGCGAGAGCGGCGCCCGGGCCGTGCTGGCGGCGAGCGTCCTCACCGCCTGCGGCGTCGACGCGCGACCGGTCTCTCCAGGCGGGATCACCGCGTGGCGGGCGGCGGGCGGCTCGACGGTCGAGTTCCGCCGCTGCGGCTCACCTGTCTGACCGCGAGCGACGATGCCTTTGCGGCGGAAGGCCGACGCCTTCAGGGATGCTCGCGCGGTCGGGCGTCCGCACAGGTGTGCTGGTCCCGGCCCTGCGCAAGAGACACGCTACCGCAGCCGCGAGACCGTGTGGCCCTGCTCGGTGAGCGCGTGGATCACGTGCTGCGAGTGCACCTCGTCGCGGGTCTCGAGCGTGATCTCGGCCTCGGTCTCGAGCACGCCGATGTTGCGGCCCTCCCGGTGGTGGGCGATCGAGAGGATGTTCGCCCGCTCGCTCGCCAGCAGGCCGACGATGCTCGCCAGCTCTCCGGGCCGGTCGGTGATCAGCAGCGAGACGACCAGATAGCGACCGTCGACCGTCAGGCCGCGGCGCGTGACGGAGATCAGCGTCGTGGCGTCGATATTGCCCCCGGCGAGGATCGCGCAGACGGGATCGTCCCCGCCGACGCGGCCTGCGAGCAGCGCTGCGACCGGCGCCGCGCCGGCGCCCTCGACGACGAGCTTGGCGCGTTCGAGCAGCAGGACGATCGCGCGCGAGATCGCCTCGTCGTCGACGGCGACGACGCCGTCGAGCCGGTCGCGGAGGATCGCGGCGGTCAGCTCGCCGGGATACTTCACCGCGATGCCGTCGGCGATCGTCGCCCCGGCCGGCTCGAGCCCCGCGAGCGGCGCGCACGCCTCCGCCTGCACGCCCACCACGCGAACGTCGGGACGTAACGCCGCCAGGGCGATCGCCACCCCCGCCGCGAGCCCGCCGCCTCCGACCGGCACGACCACGGTGCCGGCACCCTCGAACTGCTCCGCGAGCTCCAGCCCGAGCGTCCCCTGGCCGGCGATCACGCGCGCGTCCTCGAACGCGTGCACGAACGTCGCGCCGGTCCGCTGCTCGTACGCGCGCGCCGCCTCCACGGAGTCGTCGAACCCCTCGCCGGCGAGCTCCACCCTGGCGCCGTAGCCGCGGGCCGCCTCGACCTTGGCCATCGGCGCCGTCTCGGGAACGAAGATCGTCGCAGGGATGCCCACCTCGCGCGCCGCCCACGCCACCGCCTGGCCGTGGTTGCCGGCACTCGCTGTGACGACGCCAGCGCGCCGCTCGGCGTCTCCCAGCTGGGCGAGGGTGTTGTAGGCGCCGCGGATCTTGAACGCCCCCGTCCGCTGCAAGTTCTCGGCCTTCAGCCAGACCGGCCGGCCGACGAGCCGCGAGAGCGTCTCGGAGGACTGGAGCGGCGTCACGCGCGCCACGCCCGCCAGCCGCGCCTGGGCGGCGCGGAGGTCAGCGAGCGTCGGCGGCTGCAGCGTCGTCGACATCGAACACCTTGACCATGATCTCGCGGACGGCGCTGAGCGGGTCGAGCTCGCGCCGTTCCACCGCGTCGAGCACCCGGCGCAGCTCGGGGTCGTCGGCGACGGCCCGCCGGAGGCGCTCCTGCACGCGGCCGGCGGCGACGGCGAACACCTCGCGAGCCAGGTTCCGGCGGCGCCGCTCGTCGAGCCCGCCGTCCTGCTCGAGGAAGGCGCGGTGCCGCTCGAGCGCGGACCAGAGCTCGGAGACGCCCTCGTCGCGCAGCGCCTCGGTGAGCACGATCGGCGGCTTCCATGGACGGCTGCGGTCGAGCGAGAGGATCGACCGCACCTCGGTCAGCATCGTCCGCGCGGCCGGATGGTCGGCCTTGTTGATCGCGATCACGTCCGGGATCTCCATGATCCCGGCCTTGAGCGCCTGCACCGAGTCGCCCGAGCCCGGCATCAGCACTAGCAGCACCGTGTCGGCGATGCCGACGACCTCGACCTCGCTCTGGCCGGTGCCGACCGTCTCCAGGAAGACGAGCTCCTTGCCTGACGCGTCGAGGAGGAGCAGCGCCTGCAGCGTCGCCTCGGCGAGCCCGCCGAGGTGGCCACGCGTCCCCATCGAGCGGATGTAGACGCCCGGGTCGAGGAAATGGTCGGCGAGGCGGATCCGGTCGCCGAGCAGCGCGCCGTGGGAGAAGGGGCTCGACGGGTCGACCGAGACGACCCCGACGGTCGTGCCGAGCGCGCGCACGTGCCGCACGAGCGCACCGATCAGCGACGACTTGCCCACGCCGGGTGGGCCGGTGACGCCGATCGCGTACGTCCCGCCGGTCTCCGGGTAGAGCTCGCGGACGAGCCGGTCGGCGGCCGGGTCGCGATTCTCGACGAGCGTGATCGCCCGCGCCAGGGCGCGCCGGTCGCCCTGGCGGACGCCCGCGGCGAGCTCGTCGTGCGTCCACTGCCGGCGGGCCACGATGGGCTGACTCTAGATGCTCGACCGGAAAATCCCGCGGGTCGGGGACGCCCGACGCGGCGCCGGATCACCACACGCGCGCGCCGCACAGGCATCCAGCCGGCACGGCGCGTGGCTGCGGCGCCCGGCTTGGTCGTGGACGCGCCCAACTGCGCGTCGTTCTCCGCCCGTGCGGCGGCGGCGCGCTCAGGTCGACCGCTCGGCCTCGCGGCTGCGCTCTACCTCGGCGAGGATGCTGACCAGCCGGTCGAAGCCGCTCGCCCCGGTTGCTGCGGGCTCGTGCTCGGCGGCGCCGCCGTTGGTCGCCGCGACCGGCGCCGTGTCCGACGGGATCTCGGCGGGCGCCGAGATCCCGTCTGTGATCAGCCCGGCGGCCCGCACGCGCAGCGTCATCACGACGGCGACGCACGCGCCGAGCAGGTAGACCGCGCCCGCGATTGCCCACATACCGCGGCCTCCGACAGCGTCCGTGAGCGGCCCGGCGGCGACCATTCCGAGCCCGAGCGTGGTGTAGAACGAGGCCATCACGACGGCGAGCGCGCGGCCGCGCAGCCGGTCGGGCGCGCCGCGCTGGAGCAGGAGCTGGTTGCAGACGAGCGCGCAGCCGTTCCCGATCGTCGCCACGACCACGAGCGGGACGGCCACCCCCAGGCTCGGCGCGACCGAGGCCACGCCCCACCCGACGCCCATCAACGCGATCGCGCCGCCGTAGAGCCGCGTCAGGCCGAGGGCGGCGAGCGCCGACGGCGCCACGAAGCTCCCGATCGTGAGCCCGAGCCCGGTCGCGCCGACGAGGATGCCGAGACCGACGTTGCCGGTGCCGAGCGAGTCCTTCGCGTAGACGACCTCGGCCACGTTGACGGCGGCGTTGCCGAGCAGGACGACGTTCCAGACGAGCAGCACGGTGAGGAGCTGCAACGAGCCGCGGACGAGGCTGAGGCCCTCGCGGACGTCGCGCCAGTGCCCGCGCGAGAGCGACTCCTCGGACTGGAGCGCGCGGGCGGGGATCCGCACGACGAGCGCAGCGCTGACGAGGAACGTGACGGCGTTGATCCAGTACGCGAGGCTCGGGCCGGACGCGGCGAGCAGCGCCCCGCCGACAATCGGCCCGATCATCCAGGCGACGTTCTCGATCCCCGCGAGGAGCGAGTTCGCCTCGGCGAGCTCCTCGTCGTCGACGAGGTTCGGCAACCCCGCGTAGACCGCCGGGCGGAAGAATCCGGTCGCGACGCCGCTCGCGCCGGCGAGGGCCACGATCGCCGCCGGCGAGTCGACGAACGGGAGCGCGCAGAAGACGCCCGCGCGGACGAGGTCGGCGACGATCATCAGCCGGCGCCGGGAGAGGCGGTCGACGAGCGGCCCGAGCGTAAGCCCGATCAGCACGATCGGCAGGAAGTCCGCGATCAGGAGCGCCGCGAGCCACTTTCCCGAGCCGGTGCGGTCGTAGATGTCGACCGAGAGAGCGATCGCGGCCAGGTAGGTGCCGAAGCCCGAGCCGACGCTCGCCAGCACGAGCAGGCGGAAGGAGGGCCTTCGGCGGAGGAGCGTCAGACGGCCGGTCGTGCTCCCGAGCACGCGACGACGGTACCACCTTTGCCGGTGGGGCCCGAAGGCCCCAAACGGCCGTGTCCGTCTAGGTCGTGGCCATCCTGGACGCCACGGCGCGTGCCAGCGCGCCGAGCGAAGCCGTCGGGAACGGCTTGCCGATCCCGACCGCGAGGAGTGCCACGTTGGCGCGGTCGCGGCCGAGCAGCACTACGTCGAGGACGCTCTTCACGGTTTGTCCGGCCGCGGCGATCATCACCTCGAGCCGGTAGCCGCGGGTCAGCGGCGTCACCCGCGGCACGGGCGACGGACGCCGTGTGACCTGCTTCACGTCCAGGCCGGGCTGCGACGCGAGCGCCTCGGTGAAGATCGAGCGCAGGCACCCGGCGAGCCCGGGCGCGGCGACGCGCGTGAAGGCCGCCTTCGCCATCGCCGGCGTCTTGAAGACTCCGGTGGTCGAGGTGACGTAGAGGCCGTCGGCGCGCTCCAGGTCGAGGCCCTCAGCCCGGCCCGTCTCGACGAGGTCGGAGAGGTCGGGCTGGAAGCCGGCGCAGCTGAGCGACGGATCGGACGAAGACGGTGAGCGCGAGCCCTTCCAGCCCGTGCCGGGCAGGTCCGTCTGCGTGACCACGATCCCTCGGGCGAGCTTCTGGTCGGCGGGCGTGAAGCGCTTCTGCGGGTCGGTCGGGTCGGCGAGCGCCGCCGGCACGGCGAGCGCGGCCCCGGCGAGCAGCGCCAGGAGGACGACGAGGACACGCACGCGCGAGATCCTAGTTGCCCTCCGGCTCGTAGGCGAGGTTCGGGCGCAGCCAGCGCTCGGCCTCGCCGCGCGCGACGCCCTTCCGCTCCGCGTAGTCCTCGACCTGGTCGCGGCCGATCCGGCCGACGGCGAAGTAGCGCGCGCCGGGATGGCCGAAGTAGAGCCCGCTGACGGCGGCGGCGGGCGTCATCGCGAACGACTCCGTCAGGCCGAGCCCGGCGGCACCGGCGTCGAGGAGGTCGAAGAGGCGCCGCTTCTCGGAGTGGTCGGGGCAGGCCGGGTAGCCGAACGCCGGGCGGATGCCGCGGTAGCGCTCTGCGACCAGGTCGTCCTTGCCGAGCCGCTCGTCGGGCGCGTACCACTCGCGGCGCGCCTGCCGGTGCAGCCACTCGGCGAACGCCTCGGCCAGCCGGTCGGCGAGCGCCTGCGTCATGATCGCCCGGTAGTCGTCGTGCTCGGACTCGAAGCGCGCGGCGAGCTCGGCGGCGCCGTGGATCCCGACCGCGAAGGCGCCCACGTGGTCGCGCACGCCCGTCTCCTCCGGCGCGACGAAGTCGGCGAGCGAGTAGTTCGGGCGCGAGTCGCGGTGGTCGGCCTGCTGGCGCAGCATGGGGAAGCGGACGCCGCCGTCGACGACGAGGTCGTCGCCCTCCGCCCGCGCCGGCCAGAAGCCGTAGACGCCGCGGGGCTCCAGCAGGCCGCCGGCCACGATCTCCTCCAGCAGCTCGGTCGCGTCGTCGAAGAGCTCGCGCGCCGCCGGCTGTTCGAGGATCTTCGGATAGCGGCCCTTCAGCTCCCACGCGTGGAAGAAGAACGTCCAGTCGATCACGTCGAGGAGCTCGGCGAGCTCCAGCTCGACGACGCGGGGGCCGGTGAAGACGGGCTCGGGCAGCTCCTCGGCGCGCCACTCCAGGCGCGGCGCGTTCTCGCGCGCGGCGCGGTACGCGAGCAGGGGCTTCCGCTCGCGCTCGGCGTGCAGCCCGCGCAGCCGCTCCTGGTCGGCGCGGTTGTCCTCGTCGAGCCGGAGGCGACGGGCGGGGTCGAGCAGGTCGCCGACGACGCCGGCGACGCGCGACGCGTCGAGCACGTGGACGGTCGGGTGGCCGTATGCGGGCGCGATCCGCACCGCCGTGTGCTGCCGCGAGGTGGTCGCGCCGCCGATCAGGAGCGGCAGCTCGAGCCCGCGCCGCTCCATCTCCCTGGCGACGTGCACCATCTCGTCCAGCGACGGGGTGATCAGGCCCGACAGCCCGACGACGTCGCACCCCTCGGCGAGCGCGGTGTCGAGGATCACGTCCGCGGGCTGCATCACGCCGAGATCGACGACCTCGTAGTTGTTGCAGCCGAGCACGACGCCGACGATGTTCTTGCCGATGTCGTGGACGTCGCCCTTGACCGTGGCGAGCACGATCTTCCCGGCGGCACGGCCGCCGCCGTCCTTTTCCTCCTCCATGAACGGCTCCAGGTACGCGACGGCCCGCTTCATCGCGCGGGCGCTCTTCACCACCTGCGGCAGGAACATCTTCCCCGCGCCGAAGAGGTCGCCGACTACCTTCATGCCGTCCATCAGCGGCCCTCGATCACGTCGAGCGGCCGCACGGCCGTGCGGCGCGCCTCCTCGGTGTCCTCCTCGACGAAGTCGACGATCCCGTGCACGAGCGCGTAGGCGAGCCGCTCCTCGACGGGCGCCTCGCGCCAGGAGAGGTCGGCCTCGCGCTTCGTGCCCTCCCCCTTGACGCGGCCGGCGTACTCGACGAGCCGCTCCGTCGCATCGGGGCGGCGGTCGAAGAGCACGTCCTCGACCTGCTCGAGCAGCTCGGGCTCGATGTCCTCGTAGACCATCAGCTGGCCCGCGTTGACGATCCCCATGTCGAGGCCGGCCCTGATCGCGTGGTAGAGGAACGCCGCGTGCATCGCCTCCCGGACGTGGTCGTTGCCCCGGAAGGCGAAGGAGAGGTTGGAGATGCCGCCGCTCGTGCGGGCGCCCGGGCACCGCTCCTTGATCAGCGGCAGCGACTCGATGAACGCCTTCGCGAAGCCGTTGTGCTCCTCGATCCCGGTCGCGACGGCGAGCACGTTCGGGTCGAAGACGACGTCCTCCGGCGCGAAGCCGACCCCCTCGACGAGCAGCCGATACGCGCGCTCGCAGATCTCCACCTTGCGCTCGACCGTCTCCGCCTGGCCGCGCTCGTCGAACGCCATCACCACCACCCCGGCGCCGTAGCGCCGCGCCCGCCGGGCGTGCTCGAGGAACGGGCCCTCGCCCTCCTTGAGCGAGATCGAGTTGACGATCCCCTTGCCCTGGATGCACCTGAGGCCGGCCTCGAGCACCTCCCAGCGCGAGCTGTCGACGACGATCGGTAGCCGCGCCGCCTCGGGCTCGGTGGCGAGCAGGTTCAGAAACGTCGTCATCGCCTGCTCGCCGTCGAGCAGGTCGGCGTCCATGTTCACGTCGAGCAGGTTGGCGCCGCCGCGCACCTGCTCGAGCGCGACGTCGACGGCAGCCTGGTAGTCGCCCGCTTCGACCAGGCGGCGGAAGCGCGCCGAGCCGGTGACATTGGTGCGCTCCCCGATCATCACGAACCCCGTGTCGGGGCCGAGCTCGAACGGCTCGAGGCCGCTCCAGCGCGGGCGTCGCTGCCGCTCGGGGACGACCCGCGGCGGCAGGCCGCGCACGGCTTCTGCGATGCGCGTCACGTGCTCGGGGGTCGTGCCGCAGCAGCCGCCGACGACGTTCACGAGCCCTTCCTCGGCAAACGAGCGGAGCAGCGCGCTCGTCACGTCGGGCGTCTCGTCGTGCAGCCCCATCGCATTCGGCAGGCCGGCGTTCGGGTGGCACGCGACCCAGGTCGTCGCCACGCGCGAGAGGTCCTCCAGGAACGGCCGCATCTCGGTCGCGCCGAGCGAGCAGTTGACGCCTGCGAGAAGCGGCGCCGCATGCTCGATCGACGTCCAGAACGCCTCCACCGTCTGACCGGAGAGGTTGCGGCCGCTGCGGTCGATCGCGGTGAACGAGAGCCAGCGCGGCACGTCCGGCGCCACGTCGAGCGCGGCCGCGATCGCGGCCTTGGCGTTCAGCGTGTCGAAGATCGTCTCGATCAGGAGCAGGTCGACGCCGCCCTCGACGAGCGCCGCGATCTGCTCTGCGTACGCCGCCGCGACCTGGTCGAACGTGACCGCCCGGTATGCGGCGTCGTCGACCTTCGGCGAGACCGAGAGCGAGACGTTCAGGGGGCCGACAGAGCCGGCGACGAAGCGCGGCCGGTCGGGCGTCGAGAGCTCGTCGCACGCCTGCCGCGCGAGCCGCGCGCCCTCGCGCGACATCTCGGCGGCGTACGGCTCGAGCGCATAGTCCGCCTGTCCGATCGTGGTGGCCGTGAACGTGTTCGTCGTCGTGATGTCGGCGCCGGCCTCGAGGTAGGCGCGGTGGAGCTCGAGCACGAGCTCCGGGTGCGTGAGGTTGAGCAGGTCGGGGTCGCCGCGCAGGTCGCGCGGGTGGTCGCGGAAGCGCTCGCCGCGGTACTGCTCCTCGGTCAGCTCGCGGCGGTGCAGGAGCACGCCCCAGGAGCCGTCGAGGACGACGATCCGCTCCTCCATCAGCTGCTGCAGCCGCTCCGCTGCGCCCACGCGCGCCCTCCCTCGCGGCCTGCGACCTCGCGCCTACGGAGAACGGAGCCTTCGGCTCACGGGCTCTTTAGGCGTTTTTCTCCTGGTCGCCAAGCCGCCACAAAGCTGTCCAGGTCGACTCAGCGTAGCTGAGCCGCCCTGAGGAGCCAACCGCTGCCCGCAGGTCGGAGTCGGCCTTCACGTCACCGCGGACGCTCGGCTTCGTCGAAGTCGACGCCAATCTCGAGGAGGCGGTGCGGCTCGGGCGTCTCGGCGCCTGGGCGGACGTCTTTCAAGGCAGAGCCGGCGGGGCCTCGCTCGGCCCGTGACGGGCGCGACGAGGATCACCGCCAGAGCGGGGACGACATCGCTGCGCGTGACGACGGCATTACCTGCGTTCACTGGGTGCTTCCGCGAAGCGGAAGCGCCTAGCCGGTCGTCCGCCCGGAGACGGCGAGCTGGTTCTCGGCGTGCTTGATCCGCTGCTCGAGCTGCCAGCGGTCGGCGGGTGACTCGCCAGCCTCGACCTTCTCGAGCTCGGCCTTCGCCGCCTCGAGCTGCTCGCGGGCGCGCTCGTCGTCGATCTCCTTGACGTCGACCGCGTCGTCCACGAGCGCGAGCGCCCGGTCGAGCTCGACCTTGAAGAAGCCGGGCCCGGTGGCGAACTCGAG
>DASTPC010000023.1:0-3761 GCA_035720085.1 Gaiellaceae bacterium | reverse complement strand
TCCCGTCCTGTGAAGTCCGGGTGGAAGCCGGCCCCGAGCTCGAGCAGCGAGCCAACCCGGCCGCCGACGGCGACCCGTCCCGACGTCGGCTTGATGATCCCCGCGACGACCCGGAGCAGCGTCGACTTCCCGGAGCCGTTGCGGCCGACGAGGCCGACCGCCTCGCCCGGCGCCACCTCGAGCGACACGTCGCGGAGCGCCCACACCTCCTGGCCGCCGGTGCGGCCGCGGGCGACGAACAGCTCCTTGAGCGTCTGGGTCTCACGCGCCCGCACGACGAACCGGCGGGAGACGCCCTCGACCGAGATCGCGCCGGCCCTCATCGCGCCGGTGCTGCTGCGAGCTCCCGCTCGACGATCCCGGCGAGCACGGAGACGAAGGCGGGGTCGGCGTTCGGCATCTCGATCCGCGCGAGGGCGAGGCCGAGCTCCCGGGCGCGCTCCGCCGCCTCGACGTCGATGTCCCAGCGGATCTCGAGGTGGTCGGAGACGAACCCGACCGGGCAGACGAGCACCCGCTCGAGGCCGCGGCCGGCCAGGTCGGCGAGGTGGTCGAGAAGGTCGGGCCCGAGCCACGGCTCGCCGGTCGGCGACTCGCTCTGGAAGCTGAACGACCAGGCGACTCCTGTGGAATCGCCGACGAGACGAGCCGTCTCCAGGAGCTTGTCCCGGTACGTGTCCCCCTCGTCGAGGATGCGCGCCGGCAGCGAGTGGGCGGTGAAGACGACGTGCGCGTCCGTGCCCCGCACCCGGTCGGCGAGCAGCGCGACGAAGCCGGGGTCCGAGCCCCACTCGCGCACGAACCGCGTCTCCGCCCGCCCGGCGACGGCGTCGGCGAAGATCGCCTCGTAGCGGGCGATCGAGAGGGTCGACCAGTGCGGCGCCAGCACGAGGCCGACGAGCGGCCCGTTCCCGGCGGCGAGGGCGCGCTCGACCGCCTCGGGAATGCGCGGGCTCCAGTGCCGCATGCCGGTGAAGACCGGGAGGCCGAGCTCCTGCTCCAGCGCCGCCCGCGCCTCCTCGGTGACCACGTTCAGCGGCGACGGCTCGCCGCCGTCGCCCACGCCGAGGCGCCGGTAGCGCTCGACGAGGTCCTCCAGGTGCTCCGGCGCGATCGGCCGGCCGCCGCGGATGTCGGCGTAGTAGGCCGGCACGTCGGCCAGCCGGTCCGGCGAGCCGTAGGCCATCAGGACGACGGCCGCGCTCACGCGCTCTCCTCTGCGCGCGAACATCCGCGGAGCCGGCCGCTATCGCGGCCGGGGGTCGATCCAGGGTGATTCATGCCGCCACCCTCGCCTCGGTGTGCTCGCGCACGAGCGCGACGAGCCGCGTGAGCGTGTCGGGGTCGGTCTCCGGCAGGACGCCGTGCCCGAGGTTGAAGACGTGGCCGGGGCCGCCGCGCGCTCGCGCGAGCACGTCGAGCGCCTCGCGCTCGACGACGTCCCACGAGGCGAGCAGCACCGCGGGGTCGAGGTTGCCCTGGACGGCGCGCCCGCCGATGCGACGGCGGCCCTCGTCCAGCGGGAGCCGCCAGTCGAGGCCGACCACGTCGCCGCCCGCGGCGGCCAGCTCCTCGAGCAGCCCGGCCGTGCCGGTGCCGAAGTGGATCGTCGGCGCGTCGACCGCCGCCAGCACGCTGGCTGACCAGGGAGCCACGCGGGCGGCGTAGTGCTGCGGCGAGAGCGTGCCGACCCACGAGTCGAACAGCTGGATCGCGTCGGCGCCCGCGCGCACCGTGGCGGCGACGTACGCTGCGAAGGTCAGGGCGAGCTTCTCGAGCAGCGCCGACCAGACCGCCGGCTCGGAGAGCATGAGCGCCTTCGTCCGCGTCAGCTCGCGCGTCGGCCGGCCCTCGACGAGGTAGCTCGCCACGGTGAACGGCCCCCCGCAGAAGCCGATGAGCGCCTTCTCGGCCGGCAACTCGGCGCGCACGAGCCCGACGGCCTCCAACACGGGCGCGACGGCCTCCTCCGGGTCCGGCACGCGCAGCCGCTCGACTGCGGCGGCGGTGCGGACCGGCTCGTCGACGACCGGGCCGACACCCTCCACCAGCTCGACCGCGACGCCCATCGCGAGGACGGGGGTCATGATGTCGGCGAAGAGCACGGCCGCGTCGACGTCGTGCCGGCGCACGGGCTGGAGCGTCACCTCCGCGCAGAGCTCCGGCGTGTGCGCAACCTCGAAGAACGAACGGCGCTCGCGGATCGCCCGGTACTCCGGGAGCGACCGCCCGGCCTGGCGCATGAACCAGACGGGCGTGCGCTCCACCGGCTCGCACCGCGCTGCGCGGACGAGAAGGGGCGTCGTCACGGACGGAGCGTAGCGAGCGGCCCCCCTCAGACCGGCCGGGACAGGCCCGTTCGAGCCGTGTCTTCGTGTCAGACACGAGGCCGTGTCCGAAGCGGACGCGTCCTCGTGTCTGGCACCGGGAAACGCCGCTTCGGGACGGCTGCAGGCGGCGGCCCCTACACTCGCCGCCGATGGAGCCTGTCGGCGAGCACCCGATCCCGGCCGGGCCGCTCGCGACACGCTGGCGCGCCTACGACATCGGCCGCCCGCGCGCCGGCGCCCTCGGCGCCGCCCGCGTAACCGTCGAGAACGCCGGCACGGCGACGTGGCGCTCGCACGGACGCGAGGGCGTCCAGCTCGCCTACCACTGGCTCGACCCGCTCGGCAACGCGATCGTCTGGGACGGGATCCGCAGCGCACTGCCCCGTCCCGTCGCCCCCGGGGAGCTGCTCGAGCTGGAGGTGCCGCTGCTCGCACCGCGGCCGCCAGGCCGGTACCGGCTTGCATTCGACCTCGTCGAGGAGCACCGCTTCTGGTTCGCGGAGATCGGCTGCGTGCCGCTCGACGTCGCGGTGGCGGTCTCGCCGAGGATCGCCGAGCGCACGCTCGCGGTGGTCCTCCACGGCCCGGACGACCCCGAGACCGTGGCCGCGCTCGCCGCCCAGGCGGAGCCGCTCACCCCGCGGCCGGAGGAGGCGGCGGCGGTCGCCCACCTCGTCCCCGGCGCACTGCCGGCGCCCGACTGGTCGCGTCGCCTGCTCGACGCGCACGCGGAGGGCTGGGCGGCGGTCGGCGGGGCGCTGGAGCCGGACGAGCGCCGGCTCCGCCGCCGCCTCGCGCCGTGGGCGCCGGGCGGCGGCCGCCACCCGCAGCCCGGCCGGCCGCTGCTGCTGCCGTCGCTCCTCGACGGCCTTGCCCCGGGCGAGCACGAGGGCCTGCCCGCGTGGGAAGGCGACGACGCGCTGTTCGACGGCCGGATCGTCGTCAGGCTTCGGCCGCGATCCGGTCGTCCACCCGGCTGAAGACGAGCGCTCCGAGCGCGAGCGCGGCGAGCGTCTCGCAGACGAGATAGACGACGACGCCCGCGGACGGCGCGTCGCCGTAGAAGAGCGGCGTGCGCAGCGCCTCCACCGGCGGCGTCAGCGGGTTCCCCCACTGGATCAGGTCGGCGAGCCACGGGTGCGTGTCCGCCCCGGGCAGGTCCTCGACGCGGTAGAGGATCGGCGTCAGGAAGAACCACGGCAGGAGCAGCGCCTGGATCACGTGCTCGACGTCGCGGAAGACCGCGTTCGCGGACGCGACGGCGAGCGCGACACCCGCCACGAAGCAGACCACGAGCGCGGCCACGGGCAAGGAGAGCCACGCCGTCCCGCGCGAGCCGGGCAGGAACCAGAGCGAGAGCGCCAGCACGATCGCGAGCATCACGACGAACGCCACCACCTGCGTCGCGACGACCGAGAGCGGCACCAGCTG
>DASTPC010000022.1:0-9988 GCA_035720085.1 Gaiellaceae bacterium | reverse complement strand
GCGGCCCGGAACTTCGCCACCTCCTGGAAGAAGTGGTTGTGGGCGTTGAAGAAGAAGGAGAGCCGCTCCCCGAACGTGTCGGGGGAGAGCCCCGCGGCGACTGCCGCCTCGCAGTAGGCGATCCCGTTCGCGAGCGTGAACGCCAGCTCCTGCGCCGCCGTCGAGCCGGCCTCCCGGATGTGGTAGCCGGAGATCGAGATCGTGTTCCAGTGCGGGATCCGCTCCTCGCAGTACGCGAACAGGTCCGTCGTCAGCCGCATGGACGGGCGCGGCGGGAAGATGTAGTTGCCGCGCGCCACGTACTCCTTGAGGACGTCGTTCTGCACGGTCCCCCGCAGCTCGCCGCCCGGGACGCCCTGCTGCTCGGCGACGAGCTCGTAGAGCAGGAGCAGGAGCGCCGCCGGCGCGTTGATCGTCATCGAGGTGGAGACCTCGTCGAGCGGGATGCCCCCGAGCAGCACCTCCATGTCGGCGATCGAGTCGATCGCGACGCCGGTCCGGCCGACCTCGCCCTCGGCGACCGGGTCGTCGGAGTCGTAGCCGAGCTGCGTCGGCAGGTCGAACGCGATCGAGAGACCTGTCTGGCCGCGCTCGAGCAGGTAGCGGTAGCGCGCGTTGGACTCCTCCGCCGACGCGAAGCCCGCGTACTGGCGGATCGTCCACGGCCGGCCGCGGTACATCGTCGGGTAGGGGCCGCGCGTGAACGGGAACGAGCCCGGAGGCTCCACCTCGCCGGGCGCGTCGTCGCGGCCGTAGACCGGCTTCACCTCGATGCCGGAGTCGGTGCGGCGCTCGTCGGTGGCCGCCATCGACCCCAATCCTAGGGTCGGCCGTCGGGCGGCGGACGGACCGGGGCGCTAGAGGGTGCCGCCGGCCCGCTCGATCGCGTCGAGCGCGATCCGGCGGCCGGTGGCGATGTGTGCCGCGATCGCGTCCTTCGCCGCGGCGACGTCACCCGCCTCGAACGCCTCGACGATCCGCGTGTGCTCCCGGGTCAGCTCCTCGCTGCGCTCCAGCCGGCCGCCGCGGATCACCTGCATCATCAGGTTGACCGACAGCTCGCGGTAGAAGCGCGAGAGCAGGTCGTTTCCGACGAGGTCGACCTGGTACTCGTGGAAGGCGGCGTTCGCCGCGTCCCATTCCTCGTGCGAGAGCGCGGCGGCGGCTGCGTCGCAGAGCTTGCGGAAATGGCCGAGCTGCTCGTCGTCGAGGCGGCCGACGGTCCGCTCGGCTGCGTGTAGCTCGAGCGCCAGGCGGACGTCGTAGCCGTCGGCGAGCGCCGCGGTCGTGATCGGGGTGACGTAGTAGCCCCGCCGCGCCTTGACGGTCAGGAGCCCCTCGGAGACGAGCCGCGTCAGCGCGTGGTGCACCGGGCTGCGGGAGACTCCCAGCTCGGCGGCAAGCTCGTGGAGACTGAGCTTGGCGCCCGGGCCGGGCAACCGTGCCAGCAGGCGCCCGCGGAGGGTCTCGTAGACCTGCTCGTTGAGGTTCGTCCGCGGCAGCGTCGTCGCCATACGCCGGATGTAACATGACAGGCCCGGCACTGGCAACCGTCTACGCTTGCGGGCGATGCGGGTCATGGTCAGGCTCTTCGCGGGGCTGCGTGAGCGTGCGGGTGGGCGCGAGCGCGAGCTCGACCTTCCCGACGGGTCGACCGTCGCCGACGTCTGGCCGGCGCTTGGGCTCGGCGAGGAGCCGGGCGGTCTGCTGTACGCCGTCAACCGCGCCTACGTGGAGCGCACGCAGACGCTCGCGGCCGGCGACGAGGTGGCGCTGATCCCGCCGGTGTCCGGCGGCGCCTTCCGGCTCTCGGCGGAGCCACTCTCGCTCGACGAAGCCGTGGCGGAGGTCGCGAGCGACAACGCCGGCGCGATCGCGACGTTCGTCGGCACGACGCGCGCCCGCTCGCGCGGCCGCGACGTGATCCGGCTCGAGTACGAGGCGTATGAAGGCATGGCCGAGCAGACGATGGAGCGGCTCGCGGCGACGCTGAAGGAGCGGTACGAGCTCGTCGACGTGGCCATCCACCACCGCGTCGGCACGGTCGCGATCGGCGAGCAGAGTGTCGTCATCGCCATCTCGGCCCCGCACCGCGCCGACGCGCTCGCCGCCTGCCGCGACGCGATCGACGAGCTCAAGGTCTCGGTGCCGCTCTGGAAGAAGGAGATCTACGAGGGGGGCGAGGAGTGGATCGGACAGGGCTCGTGAGACGCCCTATCGCAGCGCCCGGCCGCGACGGCGGCTGGCTTCAGGGATGTTCGCGCGGCCGGGAATCCGCTCCTGCGGATTCCCGGTCTTGCACAAAGGAGGAGCGCTCGTGAGCGCCCGGCCCGGCTGGTGCCTGAACCTCGTCGAGGCCGGCCGCCTCGAGCCGGGTGAGCGCGTGCTCGTCCTCGTCGACGAGCCGCTCGCGGAACAGGGCGCCGCGCTCGCGGCCGCGGTGGCCGAGGCCGGCGGGAATCCCACCCTGGAGCTCTGGGCAGGCGAGCGCCCTCTGCGCCGGCCGCCGGCGGGCGCCGCCGCCGCCGCGCGCCGGGCCGACCTCTGCCTCTTCCTCTCCCAGGCGCCACGCGGCGACGAGGCCGACGCCCGCTTCGAGCTGGGCGAGGCGGTGCTCGCTGCGGGCGGCCGCGAGCTCTACCTCGGCTTCGTCGACGCCGCCCTGCTCGACGGCGAGCTCTCCGAGCCCGCGCCCGACCTCTCCGAGGCCGCGCGGCTCGTGCTGGCGCAGCTGGAGGGCTGCCGGGAGGTGCGCGTCCGCGGCGCCGCGGGCACCGATCTCGCGCTCCGCGTCGACGGCCGGCCCTGGCTCACCGACGCCCAGCCACTCGTCGCCGGCGACTTCGCCAACTTCCCCGGCGGGGAGGTCTACGTCGCGCCGCACCGCGACGGCGCCGACGGCGTCCTCGTCGCCGACCTGACCGTCCCGTACACGGTTGCCGGGCTCGTCGACGAGCCCGTCGCGGTGCGCTTCGAGCGCGGCCGCGTCACCTCGATCGAAGGCGGCCGCGCCGCCGAGCTGCTGCGCGACCTGGTCGAACGGGCCGGCGCCGGAGCGGACGTGGTCGCCGAGCTCGGGATCGGGCTCAACCCGGCCGTGCACCCGCGCGGGCACGTGATGCTCGACGAGAAGGCCGCCGGGACGGCGCACGTGGCGATCGGGCGCAACACGGGCTCGTACGGAGGGGACAACGAAGCCGCGATCCACGTCGACATGATCTTCTCCGGCCCCCAGGTAGAGGCCGACGGACGCCGAATCGAGATCGCGTGAGGTCGGAGCAGCTCGAGCCGCGGGAGGCGCCGGAGCCGGACCCTGGCTACTCGCCGATCCGGCCGCAGCGCTCGCTCGTCGACTGGCTGAAGCGCCTCGGCGGCCCGCTGCTCGTGCTCGGCGCCCTGCTCGTCAAGTTCGCCGGCTCGCTCAAGTTCCTCGGCATCTTCGTCTCGGTCGGCGGCTACGCGCTGATCTGGGGCTGGACGTTCGCGGTCGGCTTCGTGGCGATGATCCTCGTCCACGAGCTCGGGCACTACGTCGAGGCGAAGCGCCAGGGCCTGTCTCCGGCGCTGCCGGTTTTCGTGCCGTTCCTCGGCGCCTACGTCGCGATCCGCGACGCGCCGTTCGACCCGTGGCGGAACGCGCTCGTCTCGATCGCGGGCCCGGTCGCCGGGGGCGCGGCTGCGCTGGGGGTGCTCGCCGCCGGCGAGGCGCTCGACTCGCGCTTCCTGCTCGCGCTGGCGTACGTCGGCTTCTTCCTCAACCTGATCAACCTGATCCCGATCGGCTTCCTCGACGGGGGCTTCGTCTACCGCTCGTTCCGGATCCTCCGGGTCGGGGCGGGCGACCCGGACCCGGCGCGCGCGCGGCGCCGCGCCTGGGTGGTCGGCGCCGGCTACGCGCTGCTGGCCGCGGCCCTGGCGGTCGGCATGCTGGTCGCGCACGTGCCGCAGGAACGGCTGTGACGGCCGCCGGCGGGCAGCTCGACCGGCGCATCCTCCGCCGCCGCCACGAGACGCTGGCGACCGACGTCTCGCTGATCGCGACCGAGTTCCTGGCCGGGTTCCAGGTCGTGCAACGGATCGACCGGCCGGCGGTCTCGATCTTCGGCTCGGCCCGGGTCGCCGTGGGGTCGCCAACCTACGAGAGCGCGCGGCGCACCGGCCGCGCCTTCGCCGAGGCAGGGTTCGCGGTCGTCACCGGCGGCGGTCCGGGCGTGATGGAGGCCGCCAACCGCGGCGCGCGGGAGGGAGGCGGCCTCTCCGTCGGCTTCAACATCGAGCTCCCGCACGAGCAGGGGCTGAACCACTACTGCGACCTCTCGCTCACCTTCCACCACTTCTACGCGCGCAAGACGATGTTCGTGAAGGCTGCCGAGGGGTTCGTGATCTTCCCCGGCGGCTTCGGCACCCAGGACGAGCTCTGGGAGGCGCTGACGCTGATCCAGACCGGCGTGATCGGCAACTTCCCGGTCGTGCTCGTCGACGGCGACTACTGGCGCGAGCTGCTCGCCTGGGTCCGCTCGGAGATGCTCGAGCACGCGCTCGTCTCGCCGGAGGACGTCGAGCTCCTGCACCTCACCGACGAGCCCCGCGAGGCGGTCGACCTGGTGGTGTCGCACTACGACGTCAGGCTCGCCGAGGGGTCCGCGTGACGGACGGGCTCGCCGAGGCGGCGGCCGTCGTCGGCGGCGCCGTCGCGCTGCGGCCGCAGGTGGCGGTCGTGCTCGGCAGCGGTCTCGGCGGCTTCGCGGACGAGCTCGAGGACGCGGTCGAGCTGCCCTACGGCGAGATCCCGGGCTGGCCCGTCTCGACGGCGGTCGGCCATGCGGGCACGCTCGTCGCCGGCACGCTCGCGGGGCTCCCGCTCTGGGTGCTCCGCGGGCGCGCGCACCTCTACGAGGGGCATCCCGCGGAGAAGGTCGTCTTCGGCGTCCGCGTGCTCGGGCGCCTCGGCCTGCGCACACTGGTGCTGACGAACGCCGCCGGTGGGATCGACCCGGCGTTCGGCCAGGGCGTGCTCGTGCTGATCACCGACCACGTCAACCTGCAAGGGACCTCGCCGCTCGTCGGGCCCAACGACGACGCGCTCGGGCCGCGCTTCCCCGACATGACCGACGCGTACGACCCGGAGCTGCGCCGCCGCGCGCGGGCCGCCGCCGACCGGCTCGGAATCGAGCTCAACGAGGGCGTCTACGCCGCCTGGCTCGGCCCCGCCTACGAGACGCCCGCGGAGATCCGCTTCGTCCGCGCGATCGGCGCCCAGCTGGTGGGTATGTCGACCGTGCCGGAGGTGCTCGCCGCGCGGCACATGGGCATCCGCTGCCTGGCGCTTTCCTGCGTCACCAACATGGCCGCCGGCCTCGGCGCGGGCGGGATCGACCACGAGGAGGTGCTCGAGGTCGGCGCGCGGGTCCGCGGCACCTTCACGGCGCTCCTGCGCGAGCTGCTGCCGGCGCTCGAGGACTGAGACCTACACTCAGCGCATGGCGCCGAGCCTGCGCGACCTGCCCTCCGTCGACCGCCTGCTCGCCGACCCGCGACTCGCCGGCGAGCCGCACGAGCTCGCCCTCGCCGCCGCACGCGAGGCGCTCGAAGAGGCCCGCGCGTCGATCCGTGGGGGTGCCGAGCCGGAGGACGTCGTCGAGCTCGCGCTGGCGCGGCTGGCAGCGTGGCGCGAGCCGAGCCTGCGGCGCGTGCTGAACGCGACGGGGGTGATCGTGCACACGAACCTCGGCCGGGCGCCGCTGGCCCCGGCGGCGCTCGCGCGCGTCGCGGAGGTGGGAGCGGGGTACTCGACGCTCGAGTACGACGTCGGGAGCGGCACGCGCGGCTCGCGGCAGGTGCACCTCGCCGGCCTGCTCGCCCGCCTGACCGGCGCCGA
The DNA here is from genome assembly GCA_035720085.1 of Gaiellaceae bacterium. Classification (GTDB taxonomy): domain Bacteria; phylum Actinomycetota; class Thermoleophilia; order Gaiellales; family Gaiellaceae; genus Gaiella. The sequence continues at coordinate 4,110 of DASTPC010000022.1, read as the reverse complement.
GGCGGCGCTCGTGGTCAACAACAACGCGGCCGCGGTGCTGCTCGCGCTGGCGGCGCTCGCCGAGGGGCGTGAGGTGCTTGTCTCGCGCGGCGAGCTGATCGAGATCGGCGACGGCTTCCGCATCCCCGACGTGCTGGCGCGCTCGGGCGCCCGGCTCGTCGAGGTCGGGACGACGAACCGCACGCGGGCCGCGGACTACGAGCGGGCGCTCGGCCCCGAGACGGCGCTGCTCCTGCGCGTGCACCAGTCGAACTTCCGCGTCGTCGGGTTCAGCGAGCTGCCCACGCCGGCCGAGCTCGCTGCCCTCGCGAAGCGCGCCGGGGTGCCGCTGGTGGACGACCTCGGCTCCGGCTCGCTGTTCCCGCTCGCTGACGAGCCCACGGCGGCCGCGAGCCTGGCCGTGGGCGCCGACCTCGTCTGCTTCTCGGGCGACAAGCTCCTCGGCGGGCCCCAGGCCGGGATCGTCGTCGGCCGCGCCGACCTGGTCGAGCGGCTCCGGCGCCATCCGCTGCAGCGCGCGCTCCGGGCTGACAAGCTGACGCTCGCCGCGCTCGAGGGAACGCTGGCGCTCGCGCTCGACCCGGCCCGAGCCCGCCGCGAGATCCCGGTGCTCCGCCTGCTCCACGAGCCGCCGTCGGCGGTCCGCGCCCGCGCCGACCGGCTCGCGGCGCTGGTCGGCGGAGAGGTCGAGGCGACCGTGGCCCGCGTCGGCGGCGGCGCGCTTCCCCTCGCCGAGCTGCCCAGCTTCGCCTGCGCGGTGGAGGAGGAGCTCGCCCGGTTGCTGCGCGCCGGGGCGCCGCCGGTGGTCGCGCTCGTACGCGACGGGCGCACGCTGCTCGACGTCCGGGCGCTGCGCGACGACGAGCTCGACGAGCTCGCAGCCGCGGTCGCGGCCGCCCGGGCGGCCTTGTGACGATCAGTCACAAGGCGCTCACGGTCGGCACGGCCGGCCACATCGACCACGGCAAGACGTGGCTCGTGCGGGCGCTGACGGGGAAGGACACCGACCGGCTGCCGGAGGAGCGCGAGCGCGGCATCTCGATCGAGCTCGGCTACGCGCCGCTCGAGCTCGCCGACGGCCGGCGCCTCTCGCTCGTCGACGTGCCGGGCCATGAGCGGTTCGTGCGCACGATGGTCGCCGGGGCCACCGGGATCGACCTGTTCCTGCTCGTCGTCGATGCAGGCGAGGGCGCGCGGCCGCAGACGCACGAGCACCTCGCGATCCTGCGGCTGCTCGGCGTCGAGCACGGCGTCGTCGCGGTGACGAAGGCGGACGCGGTCGACGCCGACACGGTCGAGCTCGCGCTCGAGGAGGCGCGCGAGCTCGTCCCGGGCGCCGAGGCGCTCGCGGTCAGCGCCCGCACCGGCGCGGGGCTCGACGAGCTGCGGGCCGCAATCGCGCGGGCCGCCGACACCGTCCCCGCTCGGGCGGGCGGCGGGCCGGCGCGGCTCCACGTCGACCGCTCGTTCACGCTGCGCGGGATCGGCACCGTGGTCACGGGGACGCTCTGGTCGGGGACGATCGGCGAGGGAGACGAGCTCGTCGCCGAGCCGGCACGGCGGGCGGTGCGCGTCCGCAGCGTGCAGGTGCACGACCGCTCGGTGGAGCGGGCGACGGCGGGCCAGCGCGTCGCCGTGGCCCTGCCGGGGGTCGACCGGCGCGAGCTCGCCCGCGGCGATGTCCTCGTCCCGCCCGGCGCTTTCCCGCGCTCCTACCGGGTCGACGTGGCCCTCGAGGAGCTCGAGCCCGTCGAGGACGGCGCCCGGCTCACGGTCCACCACGGCACCGCGCGCATCCCGGCCCGGGTGGTGCGGGCCGGGGAGCGCTGGGCGCAGCTCCGGCTCGGCGCGCCCGTCGTCGCCGCACGCGGCGACCGGGTCGTCCTGCGCGCGGAGACGACGGTCGCCGGCGGCGTCGTGCTCGACCCAGCGCCGCCGCGGCTCCTCGACCCCGAGCGGCTCGAGCTGCTCGCCTCGGGCGACCCCGCGGCGATCGTCCGCGCAACCGTCGGCGCGCCGGTCACGCGCGCCGACCTGGCCGCCCGCGGCGTCTTGGCCCCGCACGAGCTCGACGCCGGCCTGGCCGCCCTGGCCCAGGCGGGGGAGTGGTACTTCGCCGAGGAGTGGCTGGTGCGGACGGCGGCCGACGCGGAGGCGAGGCTGCGCGCGCGCGCGGAGAGCACCCCGCTCGACCCCGGCCTGCCGCTCGCGGAGCTGCTGCCGCGGGCGCCGTGGGCGCCCGCGATCCTGCCGCTGCTCGCGGTCGAACGGCGCGGCTCGAGCGCGTACCTGCCGGGCGCGGCGGCGTCACTGGGTGAGCGTTCCGAGGCGGCGGCCGCGCTCGAGCGCGAGCTCGCCGAGGCCGGGGTCGCCGCGGTCAAGGTCGACGACCCGCAGCTCGCCCGCTACCTGGAGCGGGCCGGCGCGCTCGTGCGGCTCGGCGACGGCTGGGTGGTCGGCACCGGTGGCTACGAGGTCGCGAGCGACGTGCTCGTGCGCGAGTGCCGCGCGGCCGGCCGGATCACGCTGGCGCGCTTCCGCGATCTGCTCGGCACCGGGCGCCGCGACGCGCAGCTCCTGCTCGAGCGGCTCGACGCGGACGGCGTCACGCGCCGCGAGGGCGACGCGCGGGTGCTGCGGCGGGCGGCGCGCGAGAGCTGACCCGCCCGGTCGGCTCAGCTGCCGGGGCGGCGGATCACGGCGTCCTCGCCCGGGAAGAAGATCGACTCGTGGCCGTCCTCCCAGCGGACGCGGAAGTGCTCGTGCCCTTCACTGCCGAGCACCTCCAGGATCACCGCGGTCCGCGGCGCGTTGCCGACCGAGTGACCCGTGATGACGATCTCGTCACCGGCCACCGCGGGAGCGCCGTCCATCGTCTTCGGCATCGTGACACCTCCGTCTCGTGAACCCCACGATGGTTCCACGGCCGGAGGGCCGGCGCATCCGCGTCGACCCGGATTGGGGCTGCGGTCAGCGCCGCGGCAGCGGCGGCAGGCCGGCGGGCGCGGCGAAGCGGCGTCGCCGGCGCCACCTTCCGGCGAGCCTCAGTCCCACCGGCACGAGCACCAGCACGGCGAGCCCCGCGAGCGGTGCCGCCAGCCAGGCGGCGCCCAGCCGGCTGCGCGCGAACGGCGGCGCCTCGAGCGCCTGGCTCGTGAAGCCCCCGGCCGCGAAGTCGGGCGGCCCCGTGACCCAGTTCTGCTCGTCGGGGGCGTTCCAGGAGGCGACCGGGTAGATCTGGTCGACGAGCCAGCCCCGCCGGCTGCGCCGCACCTCCACGCTCAGCGCGATCGCGCCGAGGCGCGCGTCCCGTCGCGGCTGCACGAGCACGTCGAAGCCGACGCGGTCGCGGAACGAGTAGAGCGGCTTCCAGGCGTCCAGCTCCAGCTGCCCGGCCGGGTACGGGAAGACGGGGATGTTCCCGGAGAGCCACTCGGCGCGGCTCTGCTGCGACCGCATCGCCGGCCCCGCGAGCTCCCATGCCGAGGCGAGGTCGCGCCGGCCAACCGCGTCCCGCACGAAGCGGCCGATCGTCGCGTTGATCGCCCGACGGTCGGCCGGCGCGAGCCGCACCGGTTGCTCCTCGCGGACGGGCGCCCAGTCGGGCGTCGTCGCCGCGCTCACCGTCTCGCGCTCGCCTCGCGGCAGCAGCACGACGGCGCCGGCCGCCGCGACGGCGAGCGCCGCGAGGGCCGCGCACCACGTGAGGCGGCGGCGAAGGCGGGCCGAGCGAAGCATGCGTGCGACAGTAGCAAAAGCTAAATGAAGATGTCGATAAGCCGAAGAAGAGCTGATGTGACGTCGGTCAGAGAGGTACGATACTTTCATGTTCGCCGATCCCGGTGGACGGGCGCCGGCACCGGAGCCGCTCCGTTCCGTCCAGCTCTTCGTCAACACACTCGACATCGAGAACGGCGTCGAGGAGCTGGTCGGCCCGGAGGCGCTGCGGGCCGCGTTGCTGCGTGCGGGTGTGCTCCCCGACGTGGACGCGCCCCTGTCCGAGGCCGACCTCGGCGTCGCACTCGCCGTGCGGGAGGCCCTGCGGGAGCTCGCGCTCGCGAACAACGGCGGTACGGTCGGCCCGGACGCGCTCGCCACGCTTGCCCGCGC
>DASTPC010000021.1:0-14281 GCA_035720085.1 Gaiellaceae bacterium | reverse complement strand
GAACGTCTTGACGCCGATCACCTTGCCGCCCTCGCCGTGCGGGACCTTGAGCGACGTGTCGCGGACCTCGCGCGCCTTCTCCTTGAAGATCGCGCGGATCAGCTTCTCCTCCGCGGTGAGCTCGGTCTCGCCCTTCGGCGTCACCTTGCCGACCAGCAGGTCGCCCGAGCCGACCTCGGCGCCGATGCGGACGACGCCGCGCTCGTCGAGGTTGGCGAGCGACTCCTCCGAGCGGTTCGGGATGTCGCGGGTGATCTCCTCGTCGCCCAGCTTCGTCGAGCGGGCGTCGATCTCGTACTCGTGGATGTGGATCGAGGAGAGCACGTCGTCCTTGACGAGCCGCTCCGAGATCACGATCGCGTCCTCGAAGTTGAAGCCCTCCCAGGGCATGAACGCCACCAGCAGGTTGGCGCCGAGCGCCAGCTCGCCGCCGTCCGTGGAGCTGCCGTCGGCGAGCACCTGCCCGGCGCGCACCTTCTCGCCCAGCTTCACGACCGGCTTCTGGTGGATCAGCGTGCCCTGGTTCGAGCGCATGAACTTCGTCAGCGCGTACTCGTCCCGCGTGCCGCGGCCCTCGACGACCAGACGCTCGGCGTCCACGTCGATCACGGTGCCGTCGGCCCGGGCGAGCACGACGTCGCCGGTGTCGACCGCGGCGCGGTACTCGATGCCGGTGCCGACGAGCGGGGCCTGCGGGATCATCAGCGGCACTGCCTGCCGCTGCATGTTCGCGCCCATCAGCGCGCGGTTCGCGTCGTTGTGCTCGAGGAACGGAATCAGCGCGGTGCCGACCGACACGATCTGCGCCGGGGCGACGTCCATGTACTCGACGTCCTTCGCCTCGGCCATCACGGCCTCGCCCTCGCGGGAGCGGCAGAGCACCTGGTCGTGCAGGAACTTGCCCGTCTTGTCGTCGACCGGCTCGGACGCCTGGGCGATCGTGTACTGCGCCTCCTCGGCCGCGTCCAGGTAGACGATCTCGTCGGACACCTTGCCGCCCTTGACGACCCGGTACGGCGTCTGGATGAAGCCGAACTCGGACACGGTCGCAAAGGAGGCGAGCGAGCCGATCAGGCCGATGTTCGGGCCCTCCGGCGTCTCGATCGGGCACATGCGCCCGTAGTGGGTCGGGTGGACGTCGCGCACCTCGATCGGGGCGCGCTCGCGCGTCAGGCCGCCCGCCCCGAGCGCGGACAGCCGCCGCCGGTGGGTCAGCCCTGCCAGCGAGTTGGTCTGGTCCATGAACTGCGACAGCTGCGAGGAGCCGAAGAACTCCTTCAGCGCCGCCACGACCGGGCGGATGTTGATGATCGTCTGCGGCGTGATCGTGTCGACGTCCTCCGTCGTCATCCGCTCGCGGACGACCCGCTCCATCCGGTAGAGGCCGACCCGGAAGGCCTCCTGGATCAGCTCGCCGGTCGTGCGCAGCCGGCGGTTGCCGAAGTGCTCGTACTCGTCCAGGTCGCCGCGGATCGGGTCGCGGCCGAGCGACGACGCGTCGGCCGCGTAGTCCTTCGAGTCCTCGGCCACGCCGAGGCGCGGGGGCAGCTCGACGAGCTTCCGCACGAGGGCGATGATGTCCTCGGTGGTCAGCACGCGGGTGTCCTCGGGCACCTGCACGCCGAGCCGCTGGTTCAGCTTGTAGCGGCCGACCTTCGTCAGGTCGTAGCGCTTCGGGTCGAAGAAGAGCGCGCGCAGGAGGTTCCGCGCGTTGTCGAGCGTCGGCGGCTCGCCGGGGCGCTGCTTCTTGAAGACCTCGATCAGGGCCTCCTCCTCGCGCGTCGAGGGGTCCTTCTCGAGCGTGTTCTGGATGTAGGCCCGGCTGCCCTCGTCGAAGAGCTCGACGATCTTCTCGTTCGTCGAGGTGTCGAGCTGGAAGCCGGTCGTCGGGTCCTCGGCCGGCAGCGCGCGCAGCAGCGTCGTGATCGGCAGCTTGCGCTTGCGGTCGATGCGGGCGTAGACGATGCCCTTCTTGTCGATCTCGAGCTCCAGCCAGGAGCCCCGCGACGGCATCAGGTTGGCGGTGAAGACCTGCTTCGTCGCGTCCTTCGGCTCCATCAGGTAGGCGCCGGGCGAGCGGACGAGCTGCGTCACGATCACGCGCTCGGTGCCGTTGATGATGAACGTGCCCCACTGGGTCATCATCGGGAAGTCGCCCATGAAGACCCGCTGCTCGCGGATCTCGCCCGTCTCGGTGTTGACGAAGCGGACCGTCATCGAGAGCGGGGCCTGGTAGGTCAGGTCCTTCTCACGGCACTCCTGGATCGAGAACTGCGGCTCGCCGAACTCGTACTCGCCGAACTCGACGGCGAGCGTGCCGGTGTAGTCCTCGATCGGCGAGATGTCGTCGATCGTCTCGCGCAGGCCCTGCTCCAGGAACCACTGGAACGAGGCCTTCTGGATGTCGATCAGGTTGGGGAGGTCGAGAACGTGCTTCAGGCGCGAAAAGCTCTTGCGCGCGCGCGGCGCGACAGCGGTGCTGCTCAAATGTGACAGCCTCCCTTAACGGCGTGCAGTTGCGGGCAGATTGAGGAGCGGGCGCTCGGGCGGGAACCCTGCAGAATAGCGGACGCGTGCACCCCACGGCAACCGCGTGGGTTGCAGCGGGGACGTCCTCGAAGAGTGTACCAGGCGGGGTGCGGGTCGCCGAGCGCGGCAGCGACACGCACACCGTCTCGACGCCGTAGGGCGAGGCTTGCCTCGCCTATGCCCACCCGGAACGCCGTAGGGGCGAGGCAGGCCTCGCCCCTACGTGAAGTGATCGGGGCCTTGAGCCCCGATCACTTCAGCTCGACGGAGGCGCCGGCCTCCTCGAGCTCCGACTTCAGCTTGTCGGCGTCTTCCTTGTTCGCGCCCTCCTTGACGGTGCCGGGGGCGCCGTCGACGAGGTCCTTCGCCTCCTTGAGGCCGAGGCCGGTGGCGGCGCGGACGACCTTGATCACCTGGATCTTCTTGTCGCCGGCGGCGGTCAGTACGACGTCAAAGGAGTCCTTCTCCTCCGCCGCGGCCGCGCCGGCGCCGTCGCCGCCCGCCACGGCGCCGGGCGCCGCGACGGCGACCGGAGCGGCGGCGGTGATGCCCCACTCGTCCTCGATCTTCTTCTTCAGCTCGACCAGCTCGAGGACAGTCATGCTCCCCAGCTGCTCGAACACCGTGTCAACAGCGGCCATCTCTAGCCCTCCTCCTCTGTCGAGGGTGCTTCCGCGTCCGCGGCAGCACCTCCGTCCGTTTCCGTCTCGTCACCGTCTTCCAGCGACGCCTCGGGCTCTGGCGCGGAACCCGACGGCGCCTCTTCTCCGGCCTGGGGTGCTTCGGCGACAGCCGAAGCGCCCCCCTCACCTCGCTCCTCCAGCTGAGCAACGCGCGCGTCGATCAGCCCCGCCAGGTTCTGCAGGGGCGCGTTCAGCAGGCCGGCCAGCCCGTTCAGCGGCGCGATGATCGCGCCGACGACCTGGCCCTTGAGCACGTCCATCGGCGGCAGCTTCGCGAGCTCCTCGATGTCGGCCCCGCTCAGGGCACGGCCCTCCAGCACGCCCCCGCGGAGCGCCATGACCTTCGTCTCGGTGGCCGTCTGCGACAGCGCCTTCGCGACCGCGGCCGGGTCGCCCTCGGCCTCGATGAACGCGATCGCCGTCGGCCCCTCGAGCAGCGCGAGCAGCGCGTCCACTCCGGCCGCCTCGGCGGCGCGCCGCGTGAGCGTGTTCTTGACGACCACGAAACGGGCGCCGTGCCCGGTGAGCGTGTCGCGCAGCTTCTCCAGCTGCTTGTTCGTCAGCCCGCGGTAGTCGGCGACGATCAGCGTGTCGGTGGCGCGGAGCTTCTCGGTCAGCTCCGCGACGACCTGTTCCTTCTCCGTCTTCTGCATGTCGTTTCCTCCGGAAATGACGTGGCCCGCACGGAGGCGGGCCAAGCGGGAGCGGAGCGCCCCCGTTCGTCCTCACCTCGGCTGGACTTCTGCCCGGGCGGGCTGCCAGCGGTCTTCGGCGGGTCGTCGTGTGTCAGGCCGGGACCGGTGCTGCCTCCTCGAGCTCCTCGACGATCCCGCGCGTGCGCTGCGGGTCGACGTGGACGCCGGGGCCCATCGTCGTCGTCAGCGTGATGCCCTTGATGTAGCGGCCCTTCGCAGCGGCGGGCTTCGCCCGCACGATCTCCTCGACCAGCGTGGCGTAGTTCTCGAGCAGCGCGCGCTCCTCGAAGCTCTTCTTGCCGATCGGCAGGTGGACGTTCGCGCCGCGGTCGGTGCGGTACTCGAGCTTGCCGGCCTTGGCGTCCTCGACTGCCTTCGCGACCTCGAAGGTGACGGTGCCCGTCTTCGGGTTCGGCATCAGCCCGCGCGGACCAAGGATCCGGCCGAGCCGGCCGACCACGCCCATCTGGTCGGGCGTCGCGATCGCCACGTCGAAGTCTGTGAACCCGCCCTCGATCTGCTGAGCCAGGTCGGCTGCGCCGACCACGTCGGCGCCTGCCTCCTCGGCCTCGCGTGCCTTCTCGCCCTCTGCGAAGACGGCGACGCGGACGTCCTTGCCGATGCCGTGCGGCAGCATCAGCGTCCCGCGCAGCTGCTCGTCGGCGTGGCGCACGTTGAGCCCCAGCCGGAAGTGCACCTCGACGGTCTCGTCGAAGCGGGGGCCGTCGAAGCCCTTGAGCAGACGCACGGCCTCGAGCGGCGAGTAGAGCCGCTCGCGGTCGACCTGCGCGCGCGCGGTCGCATACCGCTTCCCGTGCTGCGCCATCAGTCCTGCACCTCCACGCCCATTCCTTCCGCAGAGCTCGAATCTGCGGAAGCAGATCCGAGCTCGCGACAACCCCTGAAGCGGCCGCTGGCGCGGCCGTCCGTCGTGCGCTGCGCGAGCATCAGTCCTGCACCTCCACGCCCATCGAGCGGGCGGTGCCGGCGATCACCTTCATCGCCTGGTCGACGTCGCGCGCGTTCAGGTCGGGCATCTTCGTCTCCGCGATCGAGCGGAGCTGCGCCTGCGTGAGGCGGCCCACCTTGTTCCGGTTGGGCTCACCGGAGCCGGACTCGAGCCCGAGCGCCTCTTTGATCAGGACGGCCGCCGGCGGGGTCTTCGTGATGAAGGTGAAGGAGCGGTCCTCGTAGACCGTGATCTCCACCGGCGTGATGCGCCCGTTCTCCTGCGCGGTCTGCGCGTTGAACGCCTTCGTGAACTCCATGATGTTGACCCCGTGCTGGCCGAGCGCGGGGCCGACCGGGGGCGCCGGGTTGGCCTGCCCGCCGGGGATCTGGAGCTTGATCAGCGTCAATACCTTCTTTGCCATGTTGCCTTTCCGTGACCCATCGTGCGAAGCACGATCGGCTAATCGATCTTCTTCACCTGGTCGAACCCGAGCTCCACCGGCACCTGGCGCTCGAAGATGTCGACGAGCACCTTCAGCTTCTGCTGGTCCGGGTTGACGTCGACGATCTCGCCGTCGAAGTCGGAGAGCGGGCCGGAGGTTACCTTCACCGACTCGCCCAGCGAGAACTGCACCTGGGCCTTGGCGGCCGGCGCGCCCGCGGCGGCGGCGCCGGTGTGGAGGATCTTGTCCACCTCGCCCTGGGGCAGCGGCACGGGCTTGCCGCCCGGGCCGACGAACGTCGTCACGCCGGGCGTGCCCTTGACGACCATCCAGGCGTCGTCGTTCAGGTCCATGTTCACGAGCACGTAGCCGGGCAGCACGCGCTTCTCGGTCTGCACCTTCTGCCCGTCCTTCGTCTCGATCACCTGCTCGGTCGGGACGACGACGCGCCGGAAGCGCGACTTCTGGTTCATCGACTCGATCCGGTGCTCGAGGTTCGCCTTCACCTTGTTCTCGTGCCCGGAGTAGGTGTTGATCACGTACCAGCGGAACATGAGCGGCCTACTGCCCGAGCAGGACGTCGCGGACGAACGGGCGCAGGGCCTGGTCGACGCCCCACAGGTACGCGCCGACGACGGCGCAGGCGATCAGCACGACGACCGTGCCCTGGATCACCTGGGCGCGGTTCGGCCAGTCGACCTTCTTCAGCTCGCCCCAGGACTCGCGGACGAAGCCGCCACGGCGGTGGTGCTCGACGGCAACCGGCTCGGCCGGGACCGTCTGCGCGCGCGCCGGCCCGGGGCTCGGCGCCGCGCCGTCACCGGCGGCGCGCCTCGCGTCGCGCCGCTGCCTGCGGGTCTCGCCGGCCACTAGCGGGTCTCCCGATGGGCCGTGTGCCGGCCGCACCAGCGGCAGTACTTCTTGAACTCGACGCGGTCGGGCGTGTTCCGCTTCGACTTCTGCGACTGGTAGTTGCGCCGCTTGCACTCGGTGCAGGCGAGCGTGATCGCTACTCGGACTCCGGTGGCCATTCTCTCTTCTTCTTCGTCTTCGCGGAAAGAGGGTGCGAGGTAGCGGCGGTAGGACTCGAACCTACGACACGCGGATTATGATTCCGCTGCTCTAACCAACTGAGCTACGCCGCCGCGCGGGTCGCAGTGTAGCAAGGGCTGCCGGCCGGGTCTGCCCCCGCTCGGGCCCCGTGCGCGGCCTCAGCGGTCGACGTTGCGCCGTCGCACGAGGTATGCGAGCGGCACGACCGACGCCGCCAGGACCCAGGGCGAGAGCGGCGTCCGGCGCTCGCCGCGCACGAGCTCGGCAGTCGGCCCGGACGCGCCGACGGCTCGCCGTGCAGCGGCGGCGACGGCGGCAGCGTCCGACTCCTCGAACGCGCTGCCGGCCGTGAGCGCCGCGACGCCGCGGACGGCCGCCGCACCGTCCACCGCCGGGTCGTAGCCTGGCTCGGCGAGGCCGCTGGCGTCGTAGACGCGCTCGCCGCGGCGGCCGACGTGGACGAGCAGCAACGCGGTCTGCGGCACGGCGCGGAACGCCGCGTCGAGGACGTTCGGCTGCACCGGTGCGGTCTCGCCGTCGGTGAGGACGATCGCCGCCCGCCGCGCCGTCGCGGGGGAGAAGAAGTTGGCGGTCGGCAGGGAGGCGAGCGCGGTCAGGTCGGTGCCGCTCTCGCCCAGCCCGGTCGGCTGCGGGTGCCCCGCGCGGATGGCGCGCGCGAGCGCCCGCGCGAAGGCCTCCTCGTCCGGCGAGGGGAAGAGGTGCGGCAGCGCCCGGTCGGAGAGGGAGGCGAGCCCGACCGGCACGTCCGCCAGCTCGGCTCGGACACGGAGGGCGACGCGCCGGGCCCGCGCCAGCCGGTCCTCCCCGCCGGGCGCCTCCGCGGCCAGCATCGACCTGCTCGTGTCGATGACGACCCAGGCGGCCGCGTCGGCGCGCGTCGAGGTCGTCTCGTCCGTCCGCCAGACGGGCTGGGCGGCTGCGAGCGCGACCAGCACGCCGAGGGCGGCTAGAGCTGCGGCGGCGCCGAGAGAGGCGCGCGGGTCGAGCCGGCCGAGCCCCAGCGCGAGGCGCGCCCGGCCCGCCCGCCGGCTGGCGAGCGCGAGCAACGCGAGCGGGACGAGCGCAGCGGCCCCGACCGCCGCGGCCTCCGGCGTGAGGAAGTGCAGCGCGCTCAGTAGCCGCTCCCCGCCTCGCCGGCGCCTGACTCCTCGCCGAAGCCGCCGACGCCGCCCGTCTCCGTCGTGTCCGCGCCGCCGACACCTGTGATCCCGAGCAGCAGCTCGAGGTTCGCCTTGGCGGCGTCGTTGCGTGGGTCGAGCCTGATCGCACGCCGCAGCAGGTCGGCCGCCGCGTCGATGCGCGGGCCGCCGTCGGGCTCGAAGATGGCCAGCTCGCCGATCAGGATCGCCTGCAGGTTGAGCGCCTGCGAGCGCCGCGCCACGGGCCCGTCGCCACGGGCGATGCCGGCGAGCGCGATCCCGGCTTCGATCGACGAGACGATCTGCTCGGTCGAGCGCTCCCCTGCCGGGTCGTCCGGCCGCCCGCGCAGGAAGAGCGCCACCGCGCGGCGGTAGGTCGCGTCGTCGACGGCGCCGGTGAGGTCGGCGCGGAGACCCTGCCCGTGCGCCCACGCGCCCGCGGGCGGGCGTGTGCCCGCGAGCAGGCCGTCCTCGGCGGCGACCGCGCCGGGCAGCCTCCACGTGTCGACCGCGAGCACGGCCGCGAGCACGGCCGCTGCCAGGAGCGCCGCCCCCGCGGCGACCCGAAGCGTCCCCCGCCTCACCGGACGCGTCCTCCGAGTGGCAGACGCGCCAGCAGGTGCTCGTTGGCGGCGACCGCGAGCAGGAGCAGGAGCCCGGCGAGCGCGAGCGCGCGCGGGAACGGCAGCGGCGGCAGGCCGCCGCCGCTCTGCTCGGCGGTGCCCGGCTCGGCTGCGACCTCGACGGAGCCACGCTCGCGCAGGAGGCGCTCGAAGATCCGCCGGTCGTCGGGCGACGGCGAGAGCCCGACGACGCGCAGGGGCAGGCCGGCGTCCGCGTAGGCGGCGAGCGCCCGCCCGAGCTCCGGCAGGTCGAGGTACTCGTCCTCGAGGTCGCTGACGAGCACGACCTTGCCGTTCGAGACCGCTTCCCGCTCGAGCACCTCGCGCGCGAGGTGCAGCCCCGTGGAGATCTTCGTGCCCGAGGTCAGCGACGCGTTCCAGGGCGCCTCGGGGAAGCGCAGGCTGCCGACCGCGACGGTCGGCTGGCCGGGCACCCGCTCGGCGAGCGGCGTGAAGTAGCGGCGCAGGCCGCGGAGCTCGGCGGCAGGCGTGCCCGGCGGGAGCATCTCGTAGGCGACGTCCGAGAACAGCACGACCCCGAAGCGGCCGCCTTCCTCGACCGCGCGGTCGAGCGTCTCCCCGATCTGCCGGTACACGCGGGGCTGGATGCTCGAGGAGACGTCGAGGACGAGCACCGTCGTCTTGCCGGCCTCGGCGAGCGGCGGCCGGCCGGGCTCGCCCCGGGCCGCGACCAGCACGCCGGCGAGCAGGAGACCGGCCAGCAGCGCTGCGAGCCCGAGGCGCAGGACGGTCGTCCGCCGCGCTCCCCGGAGCAGGCCCCCGGCGTCGGCAAGCGACAGGCGCCTCACGAGACGCCCTCCACCCGGTCGGCGAGCTCGTCCATCTCCGTCTGCATCGGCGCGCTGCGCGACCAGGCGAGCCGCCGGGCGTCGCCGGCCTCGTCGCGGCGGGCACCGCGGCGCAGCTCGCGCGCGAGCAGGTCGAGCGCTCGGCGGCGCTCGGCCGCGTCGTCGCCGCCGGCCGCGGCGCGAACGGCGGCGAGGGCGCGGTCGAGCACGCTGCGCCGGTCGGCCGGAGCAGCCGCGTGCGGGACCGCGCGGCGCACCGCCGGCCAGAGCAGCGCGGCGCCCGCAGCGGCGAGCGCGACGGCGACGAGGGCCAGCAGGACGGCGAACGGGCGCGGCGGGATGCGGTAGTCGAAGGCCGGCAGGGGCGCCAGGTCGGCGCGCCAGCCGAGCAGCCCGGCGTCGGCGCCGCCGAGCCACGTGGCGCTCCGCACCTGCGGCCAGCCCACCGTCACCGCGCCGGCCCGGCCCGAGCGGCTGACGAAGCGGACGGTCGCGGGTGGGAGCACGACCCCGAGGCCCGCCTCGCGGGGCAGACAGGCGCGCTCCAGGCACTCCAGTCGGTAGCGCCAGCGCAGGAGCGTCGTCGGGCCGCCGTCGCGGCGCTCGAGCGCCGGCGGCCCCGCGAGCGCGAACGGCGCAAAGCTCGCGTCGACCCGGATGCTCTCCGGGTCGACCGCCTCGGCGGGAACGAGGACCTCCACGCCCGCGACGACGGGGTCGCCGAAGCGCCCGCCGCCCACGTCGAGCCCGGCCGCGGCCCTGACCTCGTCGACGCGCGGCAGCGAGGCCGCCTCGTCGTGCAGGAGCGCAGCGGCGAGGAGAGCCACGCCCACCCCCAGCGCGACAATCGAGAGCCAGGTTCTCACCACACCCGCCCCGGCGGCTCGAGCCGGTCGGCGCCCCACTCGAGGAACGCGCCGAGAATCGCGTCCGGATCGGCCGAGGCCAGATGCACCGCGTCGAGCCCGAGGTCGGCGAAGTCGCCGAGCAGCAGCGCGAGGCGCTCCTCGTTCGCATTGCGCCGCAGCCGCGCCTCTTCCCGGTTCACGCGCACGAGCCCGTGGCGCCCGGTCGCCGGGTCGGCGAGCGGAAGGACGAGCCCGCCTACCTCCGCAGGGAAGCTCGACTCCCAGGTCGGGTCCTGCACGACCACGGGCACGACATCCCAGCCGCGCGCGGCCGCGAGCAGCCATGCCTCCGTCGGCACCGGGTCGAGGAAGTCGGAGAGCACGAACAGGAAGCTGCCCGGCGGCAGCGTCCGCGCGTGCGCGAGGCGGTCGATCCCGTCGGCTACCGAGCCTTCGGGAGCGGCGAACCCAGGCGAAGGGTCGCGCCCGTGCCAGACGCGCGGGTTACCGCTCGGCGGCTTCCACGTCAGGTCGCCACCCCCGAAGTGGAGCAGGCCGACGAGCCCGCGCGCTCGTAGCGCGCTCTCGCCGATCAGCCGCTCGCAGCGCTCGAGCGCCGCCGGCTTCGAGAGCCACGGCTCCGGGTGCAAGGCCATGCCGGGCCGCCGGTCGACGAGCACGACCACGCGCGGCGCCTGCTCCGCGAAGCGCTCGCGGACGACGAACTCGTCGACGCCGGTCGCCGCCGACAACCGCGCCGAGGCGGCCCAGTCGATCGTCCGCACGTCGTCGCCCGGCTCGTAGGGTCGCGAGCCCGCCGGGTCGGAGCCCGGCCCCCGGCGCACGCTCCGGAACGGGCCGAGCTCGAGGCCGTGCAGCCGCCGTCGCGGCACGAGCGGGAACGCATCCTCGACCGGGATCGCCGCGGCGGGAACTGACACGGCCGGCGGCCCGCCTCAGACGGGCCGGACGGGCGAGGGCTCGGGGCGAGGGGCCGCCGCAAGGCAGGCGTCCTTGAACCGGTCGAACGCGACGCCGGGCGCCTCGCGCCGCAACTCGACGAGATAGGCGGGCGTGAAGAGGATCCGGTGCCCGACGACCGGCAGGAAGAGCGCTTCGACGTCCTCCGGGACGACGTAGGGGCGCCCGGCCAGCAGCGCCCACGCGCGCACGGCGCGCTCGAGCGCGAGGGTGGCGCGGACGGAGCCGCCGAGCGCGACGCCCTCGAGGTCGCGCGTCGCCCGGACGAGCTGGAGCAGCCAGTCGACGAGCAGGCGGTCGATGTAGACGTCCGCGACGGCGTCCTGCAGCTCCTCGAGCTCGGCGGCCGCGATCGCCGGCTCGAGCTCGCCGAGCGGATGCCCGTGCCGCTGCTCGAGCACGATCCGCCGCTCGTCGTCGAACCCGGGGTAGCCGAGCGCGGTCTTCAGGAAGAACCGGTCGAGCTGCGCCTCGGGGAGCGGGAACGTCCCTTCGTGCTCGATCGGATTCTCGGTCGCGAGGAGCAGGAACGGCTTCGGCAGCGGCCGGGTGGCGCCGCCGACCGTGACCTGCTTCTCGGCCATCGCCTCGAGGAGCGCCGACTGCGTCTTCGGCATGGCGCGGTTGATCTCGTCCACCAGCACGACGTTGGCGAAGAGCGGGCCCGGCCGGAACTCGAACTCGCGCGTGCGCGGGTCGTAGACAGAGAGGCCGGTCGCGTCGGTCGGCTGCAGGTCGGGCGTGCACTGGATCCGGGCGGAGACGGCGCCGTCGACGGACTGGGCGATCGCCCGAGCGAGCACCGTCTTCGCGGTCCCGGGGACGTCCTCGAAGAGAACGTGGCCCCCACTCGCGAGCGCCGCCAGGACGAGCTTCAGCTCGTGCGTCTTGCCGTGGACGACCGACTCGACGTTGGCGAGCAGCCGCTCGGCGACGGCCGTCGCCCGCTGGAACCGCTCGTTCGGAACGGCGGCAGCCGCCGCTGCGTCTCCCCACGGCATCTGCCAATGGTAGGACGAGCGCCGAAGCGACGGGTTGTTACGGCCGGTTTAAGCCATCTTGTCGGCGCAAGGTCGAGATCTGCACACCTGTGCAGATCCCGCCCGCGCGAACATCCCTAAAGGCGGCGGCCTCTGGCCGCCGCAACACCTGGCTTCGGCGGCCCCGATGCCTCGGCTCAGGCCACTTCGGCCGCTTCGGGCGGCAGGCGGGGCGCGGCGAGGCAGCCGAGCGCGACGCGGGCGAGCTCGAAGCTCGCCTCGGCGAAGACGTCGCCGCCGGGCGCATAGTCGGCGGTGAAGTCGACGGCGCCGTTCAACTCGACGATCGTCCAGCCGCCCTCGAGGGTCGGCAGCAGGTCGACGCCGACCAGGCTCGCGCCCGCCGCCTCCGCGGCGGCGAGCGCGAGGGCGACGGCCTCGGCGGGGGGATCGGCTGCGACGCGGGTGGCGCCGAGCGCGACGTTGGTCCGCCACTCCCCGGTCGCCGCGAACCGGCTGATCGCGCCGACGGCGCGCCGCCCCGCCACGACCACCCGCAGGTCGAAGCCCTGCGGGGCGACGAGCTCCTGGACGAGCGCGCCGTGGGCATGGAACCAGCCCGTCGCCCGGATCCGGGCGAACACGCGCTCGAGCGACACCTCGTCGTCGCAGCGCTCGACGTCGCGCCCCCAGCTCCCGAACCGCGGCTTCAGGACCAGCGGCGGCCGAAGGGAGACCCGCCCGCCCGGGCGCAGGAGGCCCGTGCGCGGATGCGGGAGGCCCGCCTGTCGCAGCAGGCGCGCCGTCAGCAGCTTGTCGTGCGCGGCGAGGAGCGCCGGCGCGCCGTTGAGCACCGTCACGCCGCGTGCCTCCAGCTCGCCGAGCGCCCACAGCCCGTCGTCGACGCCGTCGAGCGTCGGCAGGACGTCGAGTCGGCCGAGCGCCACGTCGCCGGCGCGAAGCTCGCGCAGCGCGTTCGCTGGCGTCAGGAGCTCCCAGCGGGCACGGCGGCAGTGGGCTGCGACGAGACGGTCGTTCGTCGCCGACGGGCGGCGGCTGATGATGGCGAAGCGCATGACGGCACCCCGATTCTGCCCGCCCGAGCCCGGCGACACAACGGTCGTGGCCAGGTCGAAACAATCGCTAACACGCCGCGCATACCCGCCGACGTCCCTTCTAGGATCCCGCGCGTGATCAGGATCAACCCTCAGCGCGGCGGCTGGCTCGAGGTGATCTGCGGGCCGATGTTCAGCGGCAAGAGCGAGGAGATGATCCGCCGGCTGCGGCGGGCCGAGATCGCCGGCCAGCGCGTCGTGATCTTCAAGCCGCGCATCGACGACCGCTTCGACGTCGCCGACGTCGTCAGCCACGCCGGCCTGCGCATGCGCGCCGTGCCGGTCGACTGCGTGGCCGAGCTCGTTAGCCGCGCCGACGGGCACGAGGTCGTCGGGATCGACGAGGTGCAGTTCTTCGAGGCCTCGATCGTGGGTGCGGCGCTCGAGCTGGCCGAGCGCGGCCTGCGGGTCGTCGCGGCCGGCCTCGACCAGGACTTCCGCCGGCTCCCCTTCGGTCCGATCCCGGAGCTGCTCTCGCACGCGGAGTTCGTAGACAAGCTGCAGGCGGTCTGCCACCGCTGCGGCGGCCCCGCGACCACGACGCAGCGGCTGGTCGACGGGCAGCCGGCCCCCTACTCCGGCGAGACCGTCGTCGTCGGCGCCGCCGAGCAGTACGAGGCCCGCTGCCGCGGCTGCCACGAGCGCGGCGCCGAGGCCGCCGCCGCGGCCGCCTGACGCCCCTTCCGGGGGAGGTTCGGCGCACGGCCGGCCGGGTACGCTCGCCGCAGCGAGACGCGAAGGAGGTCACACATGTACGCGCGGGTGACGACGTACGAGCTGGACGAGCAGGCAGGCGACGCGACCGCCGCGTTCGAGACGGCGATCGAGCGGATTCGGGGGTTGCCCGGGCTGGTCGACGCCTCGTTCCTGATCGAACGCGAGCAAGGGGCGCGCGCCCTGACGATCACGACCTGGGAGACCCTCGAGGCGATGGAGGCGAGCCGCGTGGCCGCGACACGGGCACGCTCCGACGCCGCGCGGGAGGTTTCCGCGGAGGTGACGACGACCTGCGAGTACGCCGTGCGCGTGCGCGGCGTGCCCGAGCCGGCGGACGGCGCCCTGGCCGGAGCCGCCCGGCCCGCCTAGATGCTTGACCGGAAAATGGCGCGCAGCCGGGGGCGTCCCACGACCAAGCCGGGCGTCGCACGTACGCGCCGTGCAGGCATGAAGCCTGTGCGGCGCGCACGGGTGGTGATCCGGCGCCGCGTCGTGGACGCCTTCCGGCCCGTCGGGATTTTCCGGTCAAGCATCTAACGGCAGTCGGCGCAGGCGCCACGCAGCACGACGTCGTGGGCGTCGAGGTCGTAGCCGCGCGTCCCCGCGACGCGCGAGAGCGCCCGTTCGAGCGCCGGGTCGCTGAAGGGCTCGACGCGGCCGCAGTCGTCGCAGACGAGATGGTGGTGGTGCTCGC
>DASTPC010000020.1:0-25042 GCA_035720085.1 Gaiellaceae bacterium | reverse complement strand
CGTCCTGCCGCGCGACTTCACGATCGCCGACGGCGAGATCACGCCGACGTTGAAGCTCAAGCGGCGGGCCGTGATGGACAACTTCGCCGCGGAGCTCGAGCAGCTGTACGCGGCGGAAC
The DNA here is from genome assembly GCA_035720085.1 of Gaiellaceae bacterium. GTDB lineage: Bacteria > Actinomycetota > Thermoleophilia > Gaiellales > Gaiellaceae > Gaiella. The sequence continues at coordinate 24,923 of DASTPC010000020.1, read as the reverse complement.
CGGCGGCCGCGCCCCTGTAAGGCGGCGTGCCTCGCCCCTACGTGATGCGGCGTCCGCCGACCCAGGTCGACGCGTACCAGGAGTCGTTCAGGCTCGAGATCTTGACCACGTCGCCCGTGTGCGGCGCGTGGATGAACTGGTCGCCGCCGATGTAGATGCCGGCGTGCCCGAGCCCGTCGAAGAAGACGAGATCGCCGGGCTCGAGGGCGCTGCGGTCGACCGGAGCCCCGTAGTTGAACTGCGAGGCGGCATGGTGCGGCAGCGACACCCCGACCTGGGAGTAGACGTAGGCGATCAGCCCCGAGCAGTCGAAGCCCGACGGGCTCATCCCACCCCACACGTAGGGCACGCCGAGGTACTGCATCGCGATCCCCACGACGCCGCCGTACTGCGACGGCGGGGGCGCGGCGGCGACGCCGCTCGAGTCGACGAGCGGGTCGCGGTACTCGGTGCCGCTCGAGCCCGTGGCGGTCGAGAGCGTCTGCACCTGCGCCGACGATGTCTGGCGCGCCGCGGCGGCGGCGGCCTGCTGCGCCCGCCAGCGCGCCTCGGCCTCTGCCTGGAGCCGCGCCTGGCGCTGGCGCTCCGCCGCTTCCATGCGCACGATCTCGTCCTTGATCGAGGAGTACAGACGCTGGCGCTCGGCCAGCTGGCCCTCGATCCACTGCTTCTGATCGGCGCGCTCGGCGACGACCTCCGCCTGCGCGGCCCGGTCGTCCTTCAGCTTCTCGCGCCGCTCGGCCACCTCGCGCCGGAACTGCTTCACGTCGCCGAGCACCTTCGCGTCCTGCGCCCCGACGGCCTCGGCCGCGTCCAGCCGGTTGAGCAGGTCGTCGAGGCTCACCGCGCCGAGCAGCACCTCGATCACGCCGCCCGAGCCACCCTCGACATAGAGCGCCCGGAGTCGGCTCGCGATGTGCGCCTGCGCCGCCTCGAGGCTCGAACGCGCGATCTTCAGGTGTGTCGCGTTCGTCGTCAGCTCCTCGTCGAGCTCGTCGAGGCGGACATTCGCGAAGTTGTAGGCCTCGATCGCCTTCGAGAGGCGCGAGTCCATCTCCTGGATCTCTCCGAGCACGGCCTGCGCCTGGGCGCGCTTCGACTCGATCGAGGGATCGGCCGTCGCAGCGGTGGTGGCGGTCAGAAGGGCCGTCGACATCACGGCGACGACCAGTGCTAGAGCGGGTGCCTGTCGCGTTCTCGAACTGATCGGAATCCCTCTGGTTCGACGTCGACAGGTACGCCTCCTACCGGCGTCCCCGTCACACGAAGGCGGGAGCCTAGCAGCAGTGTCAGCTAGCTGCGCAGAGTACCGTCGCAAAAGACCAGCAAAACAGGCGTTCCGGACGGATCCGGGCAGACGGCGGTGTGGTAGCGTCTCTGCCCCGTGCGACCGGCACCCGGCACACGCCGGCGGCTCTCTGCGGCCGTCCTCGGGGGAGCGCTGGTCGCAGGGCTCACCCCCGCGCTCGGCGCAGACGCGCCGCCGTCCTCCGCCGGCCTGAGCGCACGGGCGGTCGCGCTCGACGGCCGGGAGCACGCCGCGCTGCTCGAGCTGTATGCCGCCGAGAGCCGGCTCGCCAGGGCGCACGCCGAGCTGGCGGGCCTGCGGGCACGGCTCGCCTCGGTCGAGCGGGAGGAGGCGTCGGTCGCCAGGCGCCACCGGGTCGTCCGCAGCTCCCTGCGCGCCTCCCAGCGCCGCGTCGCGCGGCTGCTGCGCGCCCTCTACGTCGAGGGCGACACGAACGTGCTGGCCGTGCTGCTCGGCGCGACCTCGCTCGACGAGGCGCTGCTCGGCGTCGACGGGCTCCGGCGGGCGTCCGCGCGCAACGCCCGCCTGGCGCGCGAGGCCGAGACGCGCTCGGTCGAGCTGCGTGCGCTGGTGCGCGAGCTCAGAGCGCGGCGCGCGTCGCTCGGCGCCGCGACGGCGGCCGCCGCAGCTGGCGCCGCGGCGCTCGAGCGCGAGACGGCGGCCCGGGCCTCGACGGTCGACGCCGTCCGCCGGGAGGCAGATCTGGCGCGCGACCGCCTGGCAGAGCTCGAGCAGCTGGCGCAGAGGGCAGAGCGGACCTCCGAGCGGATCACCGCCGAGGCGCCGCCGGCGCCGGTCCCCGCGGCGGAGCCGGCCGTGGCCGAGCCCACCGCAGAGGAGGCCCCCGCGGCGGCGGCTGCAGGCACCAGGGAGCTCGTCGTCGACGCGGTCGCGTACCACCTGCCGGGCGTGACCGCGAGCGGCATTCCGGTCGGCCCGGGCGTGATCGCCGTCGACCCGAGCGTGATCCCGCTCGGCACGCAGGTCTTCGTGCCCGGCTACGGACCGGCGGTCGCAGCCGACACGGGCTCGGCGATCCGCGGCACCATCATCGACCTCTGGATGCCGAGCACGGCCGACGCGCTGGCCTGGGGGCGCAGGACGGTCACGATCACGATCTACGGCTGACCGTGGTGCTGCGCGTCCTGCTCGCGGCGATCGCGCTGCTGCTGGCGGCGGCTTCGCCGGCGGCGGGCTCGTCCGGCGCGCTGCGCGGCGACCTCGCCCGCGCGCTCGCCGGCGCCGGCCTCTCCCCGGCCCACACGTCCGCCCTCGCCGTCGACCTGCGCACCGGGGAGACCGTCTTCGCGCGCAACCCCCGCCTCGCGCTCGCGCCGGCCTCGAACGAGAAGCTCGCGGTCTCCTACGCGGCCCTGGTCGAGCTCGGCCCCGGTTACCGCTTCCGGACCGAGGTCGCCGCGGACGGGGAGCTCGCAGGCCGGACGTGGCGCGGCGACCTCTACCTCGTCGGCTTCGGCGACCCGACCCTCGCGGGAGCGGGGCTCGACGCCCTGGCCGCCCAGGTGCGCGCGTGGGGCATCCGGCGCGTGACCGGGCGGGTCGTCGGCGACGAGTCGTGGTTCGACCCGCGCCGGGACGCGCCGGGCTGGAAGCCCGGCTGGGTGGGTGACGAGAGCCCGCCGCTGTCGGCGCTGGTCGTCGACCGCGCGGACGGCTGGCCGCGGGTCGCGCCCGCGCTCGAGGGGGCGGCCCGCCTCACCCGGGCGCTCGCGCGCCGCGGCGTGGCGGTGGCGAGGGGCCCCGCCACCGGCCGCTCCCCACCGGGGGCGTTCCCGCTCGCGGAGCACCTGTCGGGCGAGCTGGCGGGGATCGTCCGGTCGATGAACCGCGACAGCGACAACTTCACCGCCGAGCTGCTCCTCAAGCAGCTCGGCGCTTCGGCGGGCGACGGCGGCACCACCGCCGCGGGCGCCCGCGTCGTCCGCCGCGTCCTCGCCGAGGCCGGGGCGCCCCTCACGGGGGTGCGGATCGTCGACGGCTCGGGCCTCTCCAGCCTCGACCGGCTCTCCGCCGGGGCGATCGTGGCGCTGCTCCGCGCAGCTGACCTCGACCCGTTCATCCGCGACGCCTTCCTCGGGTCGCTCGCCGTCGCCGGCGTCAGCGGCACGCTCGAGGACCGGCTCGCGCGGCGGCCCACCTACGGCCGCGTGATCGCCAAGACGGGCACGACGAACCTCGCCTCCTCGCTCTCGGGGTTCGTCCGCGGCCGGTACGCGTTCGCGATCCTGCACGCCGGCAACCCCGTGTCCACGTGGACGGCGCGGGCTGCGCAGGACCGCTTCGTCACGCTCCTGGCACGGGCCGGCTAGCCGGTCGAGCGGAGGAGCTCCGCGAAGTCCGTCTCGGTCAGGAGCGGCACACCGGCGCGCTGGGCCTTCGTCAGCTTGGAGGCGCCGGGCTCCTCGCCGACGACGAGCCCGGCCGTCTTCTTCGAGACCGAGTCGGTGACCTTCGCGCCGAGCGCCTCCAGCGCCGCCTTCGCCTCCTCGCGGCTCCAGCCCTCGAGCGTGCCGGTGACGACGTACGAGCGTCCCGTCAGAGGGCCCTCGACCGGCCGCTCGCCCTCGCCGGCCTCGAACCGCAGCCCGAGCGCGCGGAGCTCCTCGACGAGCGCGCGGTTCTCCTCGTCCGCGAACCACTCCGCGATCGCCTCCGCCCGGTCGGGGCCGATGCCCTCCACCGCCTGGATCTCCTCCTGGCTCGCCTCGAACAGCCGCTGGACGTCGCCGAAGTGGCGGGCGAGCGTCTGCGCGGTGACGAACCCGACCTGCGGGATGTTGAGCCCGAACAGGACGCGCGAGAACGGGGTCTGCCGGGAGGCTGCGATCGCGTCGACCGCGTTGCGGGCGGAGATCTCGCCGAAGCCGTCGAGCTCGAGCAGCTGCTCGGGGGTCAGCCGGTAGAGGTCGGGGATCGAGGTGACGATCCCCTCCTGCCACAGGCGCCGCACCATCAGCTCGCCGACGCCCTCGATGTCGGCGGCCGCCATCACCCAGTTGATCAGGGTCTCGACGCTGCGGGAGGGGCACCGCCGGTTCGGGCACCGGTGCATCACCTCGCCCTCGGGCTTCACGACGGCGGTGCCGCAGAGCGGGCAGTGCGTCGGCATGCGGAACCGTTTCGTGCCCGGCCGGTGCGGGAGCACGGGCCCGACGACCTGCGGGATCACGTCGCCGGCGCGCTGGACGATCACGTCGTCGCCCTCGCGGATCTCCTTGCGGTTGATGTCCTCCTCGTTGTGCAGGGTGGCCGTCGTGACCGTGACCCCGCCGACCTCGACCGGCTCCAGCTGCGCCCAGGGGTTGAGGTTGCCGGTCCGCCCGACGCGGACGTGGATCTTGACCAGCCGCGTCTGGGCGGTCATGGGCGCCCACTTGTAGGCCCGTGCCCAGCGCGGCCGGCCGTGGAGCGCGCCGAGCCGGCGCTGCTGGTCGAGCGAGTCGACCTTGATCACGATCCCGTCGATCTCGTAGTCGAGCTCGATCCGCTTCGTCTCCCAGTCGCGGCTGACGGCCGCCACCGCCCCGATCTCCTCGTGGCGCTCCGCGAACGGGTTCGTGCGGAAGCCGTGGTCGCGCAGCCAGGCGAGCACCTCGGCCTGCGTCCCGAGCTCGAGCCCGTCCGCCTCGCCGACCCCGTAGACCCAGACGGCGAGCGGGCGGGCGGCGGTGATGCCCGAGTCCTTCTGGCGCAGCGAGCCGGCGGCAGCGTTGCGGGGGTTCGGCGTCGTCCGCTTGCCCTCCTCCGCGAGCCGCTCGTTCAGCGTCCGGAAGCCGGAGAGCGGCATGTACACCTCGCCGCGCACCTCGAGCAGACGCGGATGGTCGTCGCCGAGCATCCGCAGCGGGATCGTCGGGATCGTGCGCAGGTTGACCGTCACCTCCTCGCCCTGCAGCCCGTCGCCGCGGGTGGCGCCGCGGACGAAGACGCCGTCCTGGTAGACGAGGTCGATCGCGAGCCCGTCGATCTTCGGCTCGGTGACGTACGCGACGGGCTCGTCCGTGCCCAGCCGCTTGCGCACGTCCTCGGCCCACTTCAGCAGCCCGTCCTCGGTCGTCACCTTCTCCAGCGAGCCCATCGGCGACGGGTGCGCCACCTTGCGGAAGCGGTCGGACGGCGGCGCGCCGACCCGCTGCGTCGGCGAGTCGGCCGTCACGAGCTCGGGGTGCGCCTCCTCGAGCGCCTTCAGCTCGTCGAAGAGCGCGTCGTAGGCGGCATCGGAGATCTCCGGCTCGTCGAGGACGTGGTAGCGGTAGTTGTGGCGCTCGACCTCCCGCCGCAGCTCCGTGACCCGTCCGGCGGCGTCGGCAGCGGCCCTAGAGGACATCGAGCAGCTCCTCCGCGCGCTCGACGTAGGCGTCCGGCTCCTCGCCGCGGAGGACGGCCTCGCCGTGGATGCCGCCCCAGGCCACCGCGATGGCGAACATCCCTGCCGCCTTGGCGGCGCGCACGTCGAACGGGGAGTCGCCGACGTAGGCGCTCTCGGCCGGGCCGGCGCCGAGCCGGTCGAGCGCCTCGAGCAGCGGCGCCGGGTCCGGCTTGTGGCGCTCGGTGTCGTCCGCGCCGATCACCACGTCGAAGTTGGACTCGAGCCCGGGCAGCCGGTCGAATGCGAGCTGGACCGTCGTGCGCCGCTTGGCCGTCACGATCCCCAGCCGGCGGCCCTGCTCCCGCAGCCTCGGCAGCACCTCCACCACCTCCCAGAACGCCTCCAGCTCCTCGTGCAGGGGCTCGTTGTGCGCGCGGTAGGCCGCGACGAGGTCGTCGACCCGCTCCGGGTCGAGCGCCTCCATCTGCGCGACGAGCCCCGGCCCGCCGATCGCCGCGGTCAGCAAGCGCTCCTCGACCTCTCGCCCGAGCACTGTCCGGGCAGCGTGCTTCATCGAGGCGACGATGATCGGGCCGGAGTCGATCAGGGTGCCGTCGAGGTCGAACAGGACGACGGGGAACCGCATCGGCGCGATCGTAGCCAGGCGCCCGCGCGCCCCGTCAGTACTCGACGTGCTCGAGGTAGAGGCCGTGCGGAGGCGCGGTCGCGCCCGCCTCGCTGCGGGGGCGACCGGCGAGCAGTCGCTCGAGCTCGCCGGCGTCGCGCTCCAGCATCGTGCCGACGAGCGTGCGCACCATGTGCCGCAGGAAGGAGTCCGCCGAGACCGTGAAGTGGAGCTCGTCCCCCCGCCGCTCCCACGCCGCGCTGGAGACGGACCGCCGAAAGACTTCGTGCTGCGTCTCGGTGGGCGTGAACGCGCGGAAGTCGTGCTCGCCCGGCAGGAGAGCGGCCGACGCGGCCAGCGCCCCGTCGTCGAGCGGACGCGGCCACCAGAGCGAGCGGCGGGCGTCGAGGGCCGAGCGCGCGCGGCGGTTGAGGACGACGTACCGATACGAGCGCGACCCGGCGGAGAAGCGGGCGTGGAACCCGGCCGGCGCGACCTCGGCCGCCATGACGGCGACGTCCTCGGGCAGGGCAGCGTTGAGCGCCTCGGCGGCACGATCCGGCGGCGGCCCGCCGGTGACCTCCACGCTGGCCACCTGGCCGGTCGCGTGGACACCGGTGTCCGTCCGCCCTGCCACCGCGAGCCCGTCCCAGCCGGGGAAGGTAGCGTCCAGCGCCTCGCGCAGCGACCCCTCGACCGTGCGCTCGCCTCGCTGGCGGGCCCAGCCGCGGAAGCCGGTGCCGTCGTACTCGAGCGTCAGCTTCAGGGTCAGAAGGCCCGGCACCGCGTCACGTGCCGTCGTCCGGCGGCTCGACGTGGAGCACGAGCCCCTCGATGGCGCGGACGACCACCTCTGCTCCCGGATCCACCGGCGCCTCGCTCCGCGCCTCCCAGAGCTCGCCGTCGACCTTCACCTGCCCGCCCGGCGCCAGCGGCCCGACGGCGACCGCCCGCCGGCCGACGAGCGTCTCCACCCCGACCGCCGCCCGGCGTCGCTTCGACCACCAGAGGAAGACGCCGGCCTCGATCGTGTCGACGATCGCCGCCACGATCGGCACGACGAAGTTCCACGGGTACGGCAGGAAGAGCAGCGCCGCGACGACGGCGACGATCGTGATCATCCGCGGTCCTCGTCGACGGCGGCGAGGCCGAGCGCGGGCCGGTCGACGAGCCGCCGGCGGGCGGCGGCGAGCCGGTCGACCATCGTTGCGGCCCTATCCGTCCGTCAGAACGCCGCTGCGGGCTCGTGGTCGACGAGCTCGAGGTAGACCATGTCCGCGGCGTCGCCCTGGCGCGGGCCGAGCTTGACGATCCTCGTGTAACCGCCGGGCCGCTCCGAGAACCGCGGCGCCACGTCGGCGAACAGCTGGTGCACGACGTCGTTCGAGCGCAGCGCCGCGAGGGCCTGCCGCCGCGCGGCGAGGTCGCCCCGCTTGCCGAGGGTGATCATCTTCTCGGCGAACGGCTTGACGGCCTTCGCCTTCGCCTCGGTCGTGTGAATCCGGCCGTGCGTGATCAGCGCGCCCGCGAGGTTCGAGTAGAGCGCCTTGCGGTGGGCGGAGTCTCGGCCCAGCTTCTTCCCCGCCCGCTGGTGCCTCACGACAGGAGCTCCTCCCCGCGGAGCGTCAGGCCGTGCCCGGCGAGCGTCTCGCGGACCTCTTCGATCGACTTGCGGCCGAAGTTGGGGATCGCGGCGAGCTCGGCCTCGGTCTTCGAGGTCAGGTCGCCGATCGTCTCGATCCCGACCCGCTTGAGGCAGTTGTACGAGCGCACGCCCAGCTCGAGCTCCTCGATCGGGAAGTTCTCCATCCCGTGCGAGGTGGCCTGCTCGGCGGAGGCCTCGGCGGCCGCCTCGGCGACCCCCTCGAACTTGCTGGCGTCGGTGAAGATCATCAGCTGGCCGATCAGGATGTCCGCGGCCTGCGAGATCGCCTCGCGCGGCTCGAGCGAGCCGTCCGTGGTCACGTCCAGGCGCAGCTTGTCGTAGTCGGTGCGCTGGCCGACGCGCGCCGCCTCGACGTCGTAGGCGACACGGCGGACGGGCGAGAAGATCGAGTCGATCGGAACCACGCCGATCGTCGTCTCGGGGCCGCGGTTCAGCTCGGCCGGGACGTACCCGCGGCCGCGCCCGATCGTGAGCGTGACCTCGAGCTTGCCCTTGTCGGCGAGGTTCGCGATCTCGAGCTCCGGGTTGAGGATCTCGAGGTCGGCGGGCGCCTCGATGTCGGCAGCGGTGACGACGCCGGGGCCCTTCTTCGAGATGTGCACCTCGATCTCCGGCGAGTCGCCGTGCAGCCGGCAGATCAGGTTCTTGAGGTTGAGGATCACGTCCGTCACGTCCTCGCGGACGCCGGGGAGCGTGGTGAACTCGTGCGCGACGCCTTCGATCTTGACGGCGGTGACGGCGGCGCCCTCGAGCGACGAGAGCAGCACGCGGCGCAGCGAGTTCCCGAACGTGTACCCGAAGCCGCGGTCGAGCGGCTCGATCACGAAGATGCCGCGGTTCTCGTCCGACTCCTCGTGCGAGATCCGCGGGATCTGGAACTCCATCAGGCTGGTGCGTGTGGCCAAGGCTTTCCTTTCCGGTCAGGCGATGCGAACTTCCGAATCCAGCGGGCGAATCGGGGGAAACCCGGGCGAGGCAGCCTCGCCCCTACTTCGAATAGAGCTCGACGATCAGCGACTCCTGGACGGGCGTGTCGATCTCCGCCCGCTCCGGCCACTTGAGGACCTTCCCCGCCAGGCCCTCGTGGTCGGCCTGGAGCCAGGGGGCCACCGAGGCGGTCAGGTCGGTGGCGTCGCGCACGATCGTCTCGGCCGGGCTGCCCGGCTTCAGCGTGACGATGTCGTTCGGGCGGACGCCGTAGCTCGGGATGTTGACGCGGCGGCCGTTGACGTGGAAGTGGCCGTGGCGGACGAGCTGCCGGGCCTGCGCGCGCGAGCCCGCGAAGCCGAGCCGGTAGACGACGTTGTCGAGCCGCGTCTCCAGCATCCGGAGCAGGTTCTCGCCCGGCGCGCCGGTGCCGCGCGTCGCCTTCTCGTAGTAGTTGCGGAACTGCTTCTCGAGCAGGCCGTAGTAGCGGCGCGCCTTCTGCTTCTCGCGCAGCTGGAGCAGATACTCGGACTGCTTGATGCGGCCGCGGCCGTGCTCGCCCGGCGGATAGGAGCGGCGCTCGATCGCGCACTTCTCGGTCAGGCAGCGCTCGCCCTTGAGGAAGAGCTTGAGCCCCTCCCGGCGGCACACGCGGCACTTGGGTCCCAGGTCGCGCGCCATCAGACGCGCCTCCGCTTCTTCTGCCTGACCCCGTTGTGCGCCTGCGGCGTGACGTCCCGGACGCCGAGGATCTCGAGCCCGGCTGCCTGGAGCGAGCGGATCGCCGTCTCGCGGCCGGAGCCCGGGCCTTTGACGAAGACCTCGACCTTCTGCAGGCCGTGCTCCATCCCCTTGCGCGCGCAGTTGTCGGCCGTCACCTGGGCGGCGAACGGCGTCGACTTGCGCGAGCCCTTGAACCCGGCCGAGCCGGCCGACTCCCAGGCGATCACGTTGCCCTCGCCGTCGGTGAGGGAGACGATCGTGTTGTTGAACGAGGTCTTGATGTGCGCCTGCCCGACCGCGATGTTCTTGCGGACGCGGCGGCGCGTGCGGCCACGGGCCGCTGCCTTGCGAGGTGGCGCCATTACTTACCCTTCTTCCCGCGTCCGACGGTCTTCTTCGGGCCCTTGCGCGTCCGTGCGTTCGTCTTCGTGCGCTGCCCGCGGACGGGCAGGCCCCGGCGGTGGCGCACGCCGCGGTAGCAGCCGATCTCCGACAGACGCTTGAGCGCCTGCGAGCGCTCGCGGCGCAGGTCTCCCTCGACCTCGAGGTGCTGGTCGATGTAGGCGCGGAGCTTCGTGACCTCCTCGTCGGTCAGGTCCTTGACCTTCTCGTCGGGGTCGAGCTCGAGCTCGGCGCAGATCTTCGCGGCGGTCGACTGGCCGATCCCGTAGATGTACGTGAGGCCGATCTCGAGCCGCTTCTGGTTGGGGAGGTTGACGCCGGCGATTCGTGCCATCGGTGCGCTAGCCCTGCCTTTGCTTGTGCCGGGGGTTTGTGCAGATCACCATCGTGCGGCCGTGCCGCTTGATCACACGGCACCGCTCGCACATCGGTTTCACGGAGGGACGAACCTTCATCGAAGTCCTTCGGTCGCGTTACTCGAGCCGCCCTGTAGCGGATGTTCGTGGGACGTCAAAGCACAAGGCTCGCGGCACGCGCAACCGGACGGGCGGACGCGCCGCGAGCGGTCATCGTAGCAAACGCTCCCTCGGCCGGCCGAGCGGCGCCGTGGTCGTCTCGAGGCCGTTCGGCGTCAGGATGCGCGGGCCGTCGCCGGTGATCGCCACGGTGTGCTCGAAGTGGGCGGAGAGCGAGTCGTCGGTGGTCGAGATCGACCAGCCGTCGTCGTGGAGGTAGACGTCGCCGTCGCCGGCCGTGATCATCGGCTCGATCGCGATCGTCATCCCCTCGGACAGGCGCTGGCCGCGCCCCGGCTCGCCGAAGTTGGGCACGTGCGGGTCCTCGTGGTAGTAGCGCCCGACGCCGTGCCCGACGAGACTGCGGACGACCGAGAAGCCGGCGCCCTCGACGACCTCCTGGACGGCGTGGGCGATGTCGCCGATGCGGTTGTCGACGTGAGCCTGCTCGATCCCGGCCGCGAGCGCCGCGCGGCAGACGTCGAGCAGCCGCTGCGCCTCCGGGTCGATCTCCCCGACGCCGAACGTGAACGCGCTGTCGGCGATCGCGTCGTCCAGCGTGACGCCGACGTCGATCGTGACGAGGTCGCCCTCCTCGACCCGGTACGCGCCGGGAATTCCGTGCACGACCATCGCGTTCGGGGAGATGCAGATCGCCGCCGGGTAGCCCTTGTACCCCTGCGAGGTCGGCACCCCGCCGTGCTCGCGGATGTAGGCGCCGGCGACCTGGTCCAGCTCTCCCGTCGTGACCCCGGGCGCCAGGTGCTCGGCCGTGTGCCGGATCGTCGCGGCGGCGAGCTCGCCGGCCCGGGCGATCCGCTCGATCTCCTCGCGGCCCTTGCGGATGATCACGCCCTGGCCTCCACGTGCTCGAGCGCGGCCTGGATCTCGGCGAACACCTCGCCGACCGAACGCTCGGCGTGAAGCGGCACGAGCTTGCCCGTCGCCCGGTAATGCTCGACCACCGGCTCGGTCTGCTCGTGGTAGACGGCGAGCCGGTGCGCGATCACGGCGGGGGTGTCGTCGTCGCGGCCCTCCTCGAGCGCGCGGCCCCGCAGCCGCTCGGTGGCGACGTCGTCGTCGAGGTCGAAGAAGAGGACGGCGTCGAGGGTCTGCCCGGTCTCCCCGAGCGTCTCGTCGAGCGCCTCGGCCTGGGCGATCGTCCGCGGGAAGCCGTCGAGCACGAAGCCGTCGCGCGCGTCCGGTGCGGCGAGGCGCTCCCGGATCAGGCTCACCGTCAGCTCGTCGGGGACGAGTGCCCCCGACGCGAGGATCGGCTCGACGCGGCGCCCGAGCTCCGACCCGTCGGCGATCGCGGCGCGGAAGATCTCCCCGGTCGACACGTGCGGGACGCCGTACTCGGCCGAGATGCGCTTGGCCTGGGTCCCCTTGCCGGAGCCCTGCGGCCCGAGGACCAACAGGTTCACGCCGACTCGTGACGAGGGCGAGGCAAACCTCGCCCCTACCGGAGGAAGCCTTCGTAGGAGCGCATCATCATCTGCGACTCCATCTGCCGCATCGTGTCCAGCGCGACGCCGACCGCGATCAGCACGGAGGTGCCGCCGAGCGCGCCCGCATTCGCCTGCGAGAAGCCGCCATAGCGGATGAACAGGCTCGGCGCCACGGCGACGGTTGCGAGGAACAGCGCGCCCGGGAGCGTGAGCCGGGTGAGCACGCGGTCCAGGTACTGCGCGGTCGGCGGCCCGGGGCGGATGCCCGGGATGTAGCCGCCGTAGCGGCGCAGGTTGTCCGCCTGGTCGACGGGGTTGAACTGGACGGCCGTGTAGAAGTAGGTGAAGAGGACGATCAGCCCGCCCTCGATCAGCAGGTAGGTGACGTCGCCCGGCTGGAAGTGGTCGTTGACGAACCCCTGCGTGCCCGGAAAGTACTGCGCCATCGTCGGCGGGAACGCGAGGATCGCGGCGGCGAAGATGACGGGGATGACGCCGGCCATGTTGACGCGCAGTGGCAGGTAGGTCGAGCCGCCCGCGGTCATGCGGCGGCCGACCATGCGCTTTGCGTACTGGATCGGGATCCGGCGCTGGCCCTCCTGGACGAACACGACCGCCGCGACGATCAGCAGCGCGATCAGCGGGAAGAAGATCCGCTCCATCGGCCCGCCGTTCCACCAGGCGCTGACGCCGAGGGGCAGGCCGGTGAGGATCGAGGCGAAGATCAGGATCGAGATGCCGTTGCCGATCCCGCGCTTGGTGATCTGCTCGCCCATCCACATCAGCAGGATCGTGCCGGCAGTGAGCGTGACCACGATCAGCACCATCCGGCCGGCGTTCGCCTCGAGCGCGCCCTGGCGCTCGAACAGGACCGCGTAGCCGATCGCCTGCAGAGCCGCGAGCACGACCGTCAGGTAGCGCGTGTACTGGTTGATCTTGGCGTAGCCCGACTCGCCTTCCTTCTGTAGCTCCGTCAGCCGTGGGATCACCACGGTCATCAGCTGCAGGATGATCGAGGCGGTGACGTAGGGCATGATCCCGAGCGCGAACAGCGAGAACTGCGAGAGCGCGCCGCCCGAGAAGAGGTTGAGGAGGCCGAGGATCGTGCCGCCGCGGCCGGAGAAGTAGTTCTCGATCTGGTCCGAGTTGACACCGGGCGCAGGCACCCACGAGCCGAGGCGGTACACGCCGAGGATGAACGCGGTGAAGAGCAGCCGCCGCCGGAGCTCCGGCACGCGCCACGCGTTGGCCAGCCAGCTGAACATGCTCGGGGCTCAGTGTGCCTGTCGACGCGGAGCGCCGATAGGCTAGGACTCGTCCTCCGCCGCCTCCGCGGCGGTCTCGGTCTCGGCGGTCTCCTCCGCCTCCAGCTCGTCGGACTCGACCGCGGCCGGACGGGACTTGCGCGCCTTCGGCTTGCGCTCGACGGGCTCGCCGCGCAGCCAGGTGACCGAGCCCCCGGCCGCCTCGATCTTCTCCCGCGCGGACTTCGAGAAGCCGTGCGCGGAGACGGACAGGGCCTTGGTCAGCTCGCCGACGCCGAGGATCTTCACGTCGGTGCGTGTGTGCTTGAGCAGGCGTACGGTCACGAGCGTCTCGGGCGTCACCTCTGCGCCCGCTTCGAAGCGCGCCTCGAGGTCGCGGAGGTTGACCGGCTGGCTGTACGTCCGGAACGGCCCGATCGGCATCGCATCTGCTGAGGTGTTGCCGCGCAGCTTCGGCAGGCGCATGTCGATCGGCATCTGGCCGCCCTCGAAGCCGGCCGGCAGCTTGTGCGAGCCGGCGCGGGACTTCTGGCCCTTGATCCCGCGGCCGGAATAGCGCCCCTTGCCGGAGCCGAGGCCGCGGCCGACGCGCTTGCGCGCCCTGCGCGCCTGCGCCGGCTTCAGCGAGTGGAGGTTGAGCTCGTCGGCCACCTACGAGTCCTTTCCGTCGATCGCGACGAGATGCCGCACGTGCCGCAGCATTCCCGCCAGCTCGGGGCTCTCCTTGTGCTCGGCGCTGCGACCGATCTTGCCGAGCCCGAGTGCGCGAAGCGTGCCCTCGTGCGCCTTCGACTGGCCGACGGTCGAGCGAACCTGGGTGATACGAACGGTCGTCATCAGGCCTCGCCCTCGCCGGTCGGCTCCGCCGACTGGGTAGGAGTCTCGGGCGAGGCCGCCTCGACAGGCGGCTCCGGGCCATCCGGCTGCGCCGGCTGGTTGACCTGCGCCGCCTTGGCGGCGGAGACCGGCAGCACGTCGCGGATCGCGAGGCCGCGCGCCCTGGCGACGTCCTCGGGCCGGCGCAGGCGCTGCAGGCCGTTGACCGTCGCCTTCGCCATGTTGATCGGGTTGGTGGTGCCGAGGCTCTTCGCGAGCACGTCGCGGATGCCGGCGAGCTCGAGCACGGCGCGCACGCCGCCGCCGGCGATCACGCCGGTGCCCTCGCTGGCGGGCCGCAGGAAGACCCTGGCCGCGTCCCACTCGCCGAGGATCTCGTGCGTGATCGTCGACCCGTGCTTGGGAACCGCGAAGAGGTTCTTCTTCGCGTCGTCGACGGCCTTCGAGATCGCAAGCGGGACCTCGCGCGCCTTGCCGTAGCCGACGCCGACGCGGTCGACCTCGTCGCCGATCACGACGAGCGCGGTGAACGAGAACCGCCGGCCGCCCTTGACGACCTTGGCGACGCGGTTGATCTCGATCACGCGCTCCTTGAGCTCGCGAGTCTCCTCGCGGGCGATCACTTCACGTTCGACGGTGCTCATTGCTCCGCCGCCGGCAAAGCCGGCGCCTCCGCCTTCTGCTCCGTCAAGCCTACGCAGATGCTCAAAACTGGAGTCCTCCCTCGCGCGCGCCGTCGGCGAGCGCCTTGACGCGTCCGTGGTAGAGATAGCCGCCGCGGTCGAAGACGCACGTGCTCACGCCTGCCTCCCGGGCGGCGGCGGCGAGCGCCTTGCCCACCTCGGCCGCCTGCTCGGTCTTCGTGCCCTCGAAGCCCTTCAGCCCGAGCCAGCCGGCCGACGCCAGCGTGCGGCCGCTCTGGTCGTCGACGAGCTGGGCGAAGATGCCCCGGTTCGAGCGGAAGACGGCAAGGCGCGGCCGCTCGGCCGTGCCGGCGATCTTGCCGCGGATCCGGCGCCGCCGGCGCTCGCGTGCCTGGCGGGTCGTCAGGGTGCTCATGCGCGCTTGCCCACCTTCCTGCGCACCTGCTCGTCGCGGTAGCGGATGCCCTTGCCCTTGTACGGCTCGGGCGGGCGGACCTTGCGGATCTCGGCGGCCATCTGGCCGACGACCTGCTTGTCGGTGCCCTTGACGACGATCTGCGTCGGCTGCGGGACCTCGAAGGTGATGCCGGCCCGCGGGGCGATCGTGACCGGGTGCGAGAAGCCGACCGCAAGCTCCAGGTCGGTGCCCTTGAGCTGCGCGCGGTAGCCGACGCCCTGGATCTCGAGGTGCTTCTCGAAGCCCTGCGTCACCCCCTCGACCATGTTCGCGATCAGCGTCCGCGTGAGGCCGTGCAGCGCCCGGTCCTCGCCCCGCTCCGTCGGCCGGGTGACCGTGACGACGCCTTCCTCGTGCGAGATCTGCATCCGCGTGGGCACGACCTGGGACAGCTCGCCGAGCGGCCCGTTGACCTGCACGCGCCCGGGCGAGATCGCGATCGCGACCGTCGAGGGCACTTCGATTGGCTTCCTACCGATTCGACTCATGGCTGTTCTCGGTGTTCGGGGTGCTTCCCGGAGGGAAGCGTCTACCAGACGAAGGCGATCACTTCCCCGCCCACGCCGCGCTCGGCGGCCTGGCGGGTCGTGATGACGCCGGTCGAGGTGGACAGGATCGCGGTGCCGAGCCCGCCGAGGACGCGCGGCAGCCGGTCCTTGCGCGCGTACACGCGGCGCCCGGGCTTGGACACGCGCTTGAGGTCGGTGATCACGCGCTCCCGGTTGCGGCCGAACTTCAGCTCGACGACGAGCGTGGAGAACGGCTCGCCCTCGACGACGCGGAAGTCCTTGATGTAGCCCTCCTGCTTGAGCAGGCGGGCGATCTCCTCCTTCATGCGGGAGGTCGGCATCTCGGCCTTGTCGTGCATGGCCTTGTTGGCGTTGCGGATCCGGGTCAGCATGTCTGCGATCGGGTCGGTCAGCATCTGGCTCTCCTACCAGCTGGACTTCGTCATGCCGGGGATCGCGCCCTGGTGCGCGAGCTCGCGCAGGCAGATCCGGCAGAGGCCGAACTTGCGGTACACGGCGCGCGGGCGGCCGCAGCGGTTGCAGCGCGAGTACGCCTGCGTCTTGTGCTTCGGTGCGCGCTTCTGCTTGGCGACGAGCGACTTCTTGGCCATCAGTCCCTTCTCTCCGTAGCGAACGGCAGGCCAAGCTCGCGGAGCAGCGCGCGCGCGTGCTCGTCGGTCTCCGCCGTCGTCGTGATCGCGATGTCGAGCCCGCGGATCGACTGGACGCTGTCGTAGTCGATCTCGGGGAAGATGATCTGCTCGCGCACTCCGAGCGAGTAGTTGCCGCGCCCGTCGAACGAGTCGGGGTTGAGCCCCCGGAAGTCGCGGATGCGGGGGAGCGCGATCGAGACGAGGCGGTCGATGAACTCGTACATGCGGGCGCCGCGCAGCGTCACGCGCGCGCCGACGGCCATGCCCTCGCGCAGCTTGAAGCTCGCGATCGACTTCCGCGCGCGGCGTACCTGCGCGCGCTGGCCTGTGATCGTGGTCAGCTCCTCGATCGCCGACTCGAGCGCCTTCGCGTCGGTCTTGGCGTCGCCGACGCCCATGTTGAGGGTGACCTTGGCGACCTTCGGGACGCGCATCACCGAGTCGAGCGCGAGCTCGTCCTGCAGCCTCGCGCGGATCTCGCGCTCGTAGCGCTCCTTGAGGCGAGGCACGTACGTCTCCGTGGTGCTCACCGGTCGATCTCCTGGCCGCAGCCCTCGCGCTTGCACACGCGCACGCGCTTCTGCTCGCCCTTCACGTCCTTGATCGCGATGCCGACCCGGGTGGGCTGGTTGCACACCGGGCAGACGACCATCACGTTGGACACGTCGAGCGGCGCCGGCCGGTCGATGATCCCGCCCGGGATGATCTGAGTGCCGCCCATCCGGTTGGCGTCGCGCATCGGGCGCGGGCGCGTGTGGCGCTTGACGAGGTTCAGGTTCTCGACGAGCACCATGCGCTCGGACGGCCGCGCCTCGATCACGCGTCCCTGCTTGCCCCGGTCCTTGCCGGACAGCACATGGACGAGGTCGCCCTTCTTCACCTTCATCTTCGTTGCCATCTCTCAGAGCACCTCGGGGGCCAGGCTGACGATCTTCATGAAGTTCTTCTCGCGCAGCTCGCGGGCGACCGGCCCGAAGATCCGCGTTCCGCGCGGGTTGTTCTGGTTGTCGATGATGACGGCCGCGTTCTCGTCGAACCCGATCAGCGTGCCGTCGTCACGGCCGTAGGGCTTCTTCGTCCGGACGACGACCGCCTTGACGACCTCGCCCTTCTTGACCGAGCCCTGCGGGGTGGCGGTCTTCACGGTAGCAACGATCACGTCGCCGACGCGCGCGTAGCGCCGGTGCGAGCCGCCGACCACCCGGATGCAGAGCAGCTCGCGGGCGCCCGTGTTGTCCGCCACCTTGAGCCGCGACTCCTGCTGGATCACGGATGCTCACCACCCGTACAGATCGTGCGCGATGGCCGCGAAACGCAAGCCAGGCTAGGACGCAGGGCTCGGCCATGCATCGAGTGCATGGCCGAGCCCGAGGACGACGCGTGGCGCCGCGTTGCAGCGAGCCAGCGCGTGCGAACTGTGCGGGTGGTGTGCATCACTTGGCCACCTCGAGCACCTCGGCGAGGCGCCACCGCTTCTGCTTCGAGAGCGGGCGCGTCTCGACGATGCGGACGACGTCGCCCACCTTCGCCTGGTTCTGCTCGTCGTGCGCGTGGAACTTCGTCGAGCGGCGGACGACCTTCTTGTACTTCGGGTGCGCCTTGACCATGTGCACCTCGACGACGATCGTCTTCTCCATCGCGTCGGAGACGACCCTGCCCTGGCGCTCCTGGCGGCGGCCGCGCTCGTGCTCGGGCTTCTCCAGCCGGACGATCGACCTGCGCTCCGCCGGCTGCTGGCGCGGCTTCTTCGTGCGCTGGCGGCGCTCCGACCTCGGCAGGCGCTTCTGCTTCTTGGTCGGCGCGGGCGTTTCCGCTGCCGCGGTAGCTTCACTGGGCGCTTCGGCAGCGGCCGAGGCGCCTTCGTCGCCAGCGTCCTCCGCAGCTTCCGCTGCGGGGACGACGGTCTCGACCGGGGCGTCATCCGCCTCGGCCTCCTGGGCAGCCTCGACCGCCTCGGCGGCAGCCTCCTCGGCCGCCTCCTCGACGTCGAGGGTGGACCCCTCGCTGGGTGCTTCCGCGTCCGCGGAAGCGCCCTCGGCGACGGCGTCGTCCGCTTCGACGGAAGCGCCCTCGACCTTCTCTTCTTCTTCAGCCATGCGTTGCCTCACGCTCGTTCTTGACGGTCAGGATGCGGGCGATCTCGCGCTTCGCCGTGCGCAGGCGCGCGCTGTTCTCGAGCGCCCCGGTGGCCGACTGGAAGCGGAGGTTGAAGAGCTCCCGGCGGGTCTCCGCCATCTTCTCCTCCAGCTCGTCGTCGGTCAGATCTCGCAGCTGCCTAGCTCTCATCTCGAACTCCAGGGTCGTCCGGTGCAGACACGGCATGCGGCCGGAGGCCGGCTCTGCCGGCCGGGAGGCCCGGTGCGGCCACTCCCGTGCGTAGCGAAGAAGGAGGGGGCTCGTGGGGGAACCATGGGTTCCCCCACGCCAGGGTTCCCCCACGATGATCAGCTCTCAAAGAGATCGGCCTCCCGCTTGACGAACTTGGTCCTGAGCGGCAGCTTCTGGCCCGCGAGCCGGAGCGCCTCTTTGGCGAGCGGCTCGGGGACGCCGGCCAGCTCGAACATGACGCGGCCCGGCTTGACGACCGCGACCCAGCCCTCCGGCGAGCCCTTGCCCGAGCCCATGCGGGTCTCGGCCGGCTTCTTGGTGAAGGGCTTGTCGGGGAAGAGGTTGATCCAGACCTTGCCGCCGCGGCGGATCTTGCGCGTCATCGCGATCCGGGCCGCCTCGATCTGGCGGTTGGTCACCCAGCCGTCCTCGAGCGCCTTGATCCCGTAGTCGCCGAACTGCACGGTCGTCTGCCCCTTGGCGAGGCCGGTGCGCTTGCCGCGGAACTGCCGGCGGTGCTTGGACTTGCGCGGCATCAGCATCAGCTCTCACCCCCGTTCTCGGGTGCGCCGCTCTCCGGTGCGCCGCTTTCGGGTGCGCCGCTCTCGGGTGCGCCGCTCTCCGGCGCGCGGGTCTCCGGCGCCTGGGTCTCGGGAGCGGCGGTCTCGGGAGCCTGGGTCGGGCCCTTCTCCTCGGTCTCGCGCGCCGGGCGCTCGGCCTGGGTCTCGGGGCGCGGCCCGCGGCCGCGGCCGCCGCCGGGGCGCCCACCGGGGCGCTGCCCGCCCGGCCGCCGGCGCCGCTGGACGAGCCCGAGGCCCTCGCGGTCCTGGCCGCGGCCCCGGCCGCCCTCGCGGGAGGCACCGAGGCCCTCCGCCTGGCCGCCGCGGCGGCGGCGCGCCTGGTCCTGGTCGCCGAGACGCGTGTCCTTGGTGGTCACGCCCTCGAAGCCCTCCGGCATGATCTCGCCCTTGTTGACCCACACCTTGACGCCGATGCGGCCGTAGGTGGTCTTCGCCTCGGCGAAGCCGTAGTCGATGTCGGCGCGGATCGTGTGCAGCGGGATGCGGCCCTCGGTGTAGCGCTCCGAGCGGCTCATCTCGCCGCCGCCGAGCCGGCCGCCGCACTGGATCTTGATCCCCTGCGCGCCGGAGCGCATCGCCGAGGCGAGCGACCGCTTCATCGCGCGGCGGAAGCTGACGCGGTTCTGCAGCTGCTCGGCGATCGACTGGGCCACGAGCTGGGCGTCAAGCTCGGGGCGCTTGATCTCGTTGATGTTGATGTGCACGTTCTTGCCGGTGATCGCGTGCAGCTCCTTGCGGAGCGCGTCGACCTCGACACCGGACTTGCCGATCACGATCCCGGGGCGGGCCGTGTAGATGTCGACCGTGATCCGCTGCTTGTCCTTGCGGATCAGGATGTCCGACAGGCCGGCGTGCGAAAGCTTGCCGCGGATGTGGTCGCGGATCCGGACGTCCTCGAGGATGTACGCCGGGAACTCCTTCTTGCCCGTGTACCAGTTCGACTTCCAGTCGTGGATGACGCCCACGCGCATCCCGCCGGGATGAACCTTCTGACCCATTTACGCAGCCACCTCTTTCTCCTTGCGAGCGCGACGCGGACGTGCGGTCTCCGGCTGCGCGCCGGAGCTCTCGTCCTTCGCCGCGCGTCGCTTCCTCGGCTCTCGCGATTCCGGCGCCTGCTCCAGGATCACGGTGATATGGCACGTGCGCTTGCGGATGCGGTTGACGCGGCCGCGGGCGCGGGCGCGCCAGCGCTTCAGCGTCGGGCCCTCGTCCGCGTAGGCGGCCGCGATCACCAGCTCGTCCCCGTCGAGGCCGTGGTTCGCCTCCGCGTTGGCGACGGCCGAGCGCAGCACCTTCTCGATGTCGACGGCGGCCGCCCGCGGCGTGAAGGCGAGGATCGTCCGCGCCTCGGGCACGGTGCGCCCGCGGATGTGGTCGAGGACGAGCCGCGCCTTGCGCGCGGACATCCGCACCCACTTCGCCTCCGCGCGTACGCGGCCGGTCTCGGTCGCGCTCGTCACCGCTTCTTCACCTGCGTCTGCTTGTCGCCCGCGTGGCCGCGGAACGTCCGGGTGGGGGCGAACTCGCCGAGCTTGTGGCCGACCATCTGCTCGCTCACGAACACGGGGACGTGCTTACGCCCGTCGTAGACCGCGATCGTGTGCCCCACCATCTGCGGGAAGACCGTGGACGCGCGCGACCACGTCTTCAGCATCCGCTTCTCGCCGGCGGTGTTCATCGCCTCGATCCGGCCCAGCAGCCGCTCGTCGACGAACGGCCCCTTCTTGGAAGACCTGCTCATTGGCTAGCGCCTCTCCTTGCCGCGGCGGCGGCCGCGGACGATCAGCTTGTCCGATTCCTTGTGCTTGCGGCGGGTGCGCTTGCCGAGCGTCGGCACGCCCCACGGGGTGACCGGGTGGCGGCCGCCCTTCGACTTGCCCTCGCCGCCGCCGTGCGGGTGGTCGACGGGGTTCATCGCCGAGCCGCGCACGGCGGGGCGCTTGCCCAGCCAGCGGCTGCGCCCGGCCTTGCCGCTCTGCTCGTTGGCGTGGTCGGCGTTGCCGACCTGGCCCACCGTGGCGCGGCAGGTGAGCAGCACGCGCCGCATCTCGCCGGAGGGCACCCGCAACACGCCGTAGCCGGCGTCCTTGGCGACCAGCTGCACGCCGGCGCCGGCCGAGCGCGCCATCTTGCCGCCCTGGCCCGGCTTCAGCTCGACGTTGTGGACGAGCGTCCCGGTCGGGATGTGCTCGAGCGCCAGCGCGTTGCCCGGCTTGATGTCCGCCTGCGGGCCCGACTCGACGGTCGAGCCGACGCGCAGGCCGGCCGGCGCCAGGATGTACGCCTTCGCCCCGTCCGCGTAGTGGAGCAGCGCGATCCGCGCCGACCGGTTCGGGTCGTACTCGATCGCCGCCACCTTCGCGGGGACGCCGTCCTTGACGCGCTTGAAGTCGATCACGCGGTAGCGGCGCTTGTGGCCGCCGCCCTGGTGCCGGGTCGTGATCCGGCCGCGGTTGTTCCGCCCGCCCTTCTTCGTGAGCGGCTCGAGCAGCGACTTCTCCGGCTCGGTCTTGGTGATCTCGTCGAAGGTCCCGACCGACATGAAGCGCCGGCCCGGGCTCGTCGGCTTGTACTTACGGACAGCCATGGCTTAGACCTGGGCTCCTTCGAAGATCTGGATCTCCTGGCCCTCGCGGACCTTGACGACGGCCTTCTTCCAGCCGGGGCGGGTGCCGCGGGTAAGGCCCCGCCGCTTCGGCTTCGACTGCACCTTCAGCACCTTGACGTCTTCGACCTGCACCTCGAACAGCTGCTCGACTGCCTGCCGGATCTGCGTCTTGTGCGCGTCCTTGTGCACCTTGAACGTGTACTTGCGGTCGGCGATCTGCGCGTAGCTCTTCTCGGAGACGACGGGCGCGATCAGGACCTCGTTCGGATGGAGCGACATCAGTGCCTCCTCAGGTGATGCTGCCTCGTTCCTCGCGTGCGAGGAGCAAGCCAGGCTAGGACGCAAGGAGCCCCGATACCAGCAGGTACTGGGGCGGCCGAGGACGACGCCTGGCGCCGCTCGTCGCACGCGAGGGACCTGGAGGGCATTGCCTGAGGAGGCACTTAGGTTGCCCTCCCCTCGACGAGCGGCAGCGCCGTCTCGGTGACGAGGACCGCGCGCGCCCAGACGACGGCCGCGACCTCGAGCTCCGCAGGCACCGTCACGAGCACGCGCTCGAGGTTGCGGAACGACTTGATCACCGCGTGCTCGTCCTCGCCCGCGACCACGAGCAGCGGCAGCTCCTGGCCCCAGCTCTCGACGAGGGCCTGCGCGGCCTTCGTCGAGGGCTCGGCGAAGTGGCCGGCGTCGAGGAGCGCCAGCGTGCCCGCTGCCGCGTGATGGCTCAGCGCGCCCCGGAGCGCGGAGCGGCGGGCCTTGCGGTTCACCTTCACCTCGAAGCTGCGCATCGTCGGCGCGAACGCGACGCCGCCGCCGGTGAACTGCGGTGCGCGGATCGTGCCCTGGCGGGCGCGGCCGGTGCCCTTCTGGCGCCACGGCTTCGAGCGGCCGCCGGCGACGAGCCCGCGGCTCTTGGTGCCGCGAGTGCCTGCGCGGGCGGCGTTCTGCTCGGCCCGGACGGTCTCGTGGATCAGGTGCGGCCGGACCTCGGCGGCGAACACGGCCTCGGAGAGCGCCACGTCCTTTGCGGCGGAGCCGCCGAGCAGCTGTGCCTTCGGGGCGGCCATCACGCCTCTCTCACCTGGACGATGCCGCTCTTCGGGCCGGGAACCGCCCCGCGGACGAGCAGCAGGTTCCGCTCGACGTCCACGTCGTGGACGACCAGCCCGACCTGGGTGACCCGCTTGCCGCCCATGCGGCCGGCCATGCGCATCCCCTTGAAGACGCGCGACGGGTACGCGGAGGCGCCGATCGAGCCCGGCTTGCGGACGTTGTGCGAGCCGTGCGTGACCGGGCCGCGCTTGAAGTTGTGACGCTTGATCGTGCCCTGGAAGCCCTTGCCGATCGAGGTGCCGGAGACCTTGACGGCGTCGCCGGGTGAGAACGCCTCGACGGTGACCGTCTCGCCGACCTGCAGCTCGCTGGGGCCGCGGAACTCGACCAGGTGCCGGTGCGCGGACGCGCCGGCCTTCTTCAGGTGGCCGAGCTCGCCCTTCGAGAGCTTCCGGTCGGCGACGGGGTCGAATGCCAGTTGGACGGCCTCGTAACCGTCCGTAGGGATCGTCCGCACCTGGGTCACCGGGCACGGCCCCGCCTCGATCACGGTCACGGACTGGACCCAGCCCGTCTCCGGGTCGAAGACCTGGGTCATGCCGAGCTTCCTGCCCACGATGCCCTTCATCTCCCCACCTCGCTCACGCGGGCAGGGAGCTCTGTCCGCGTCAGCGGACCAGGGGAAGGGGTCTGGGGGAACCGGGAGGTTCCCCCAGCAGACTGCGGAGAGATCGTCAGCGAGCTCACAGCTTGATCTCGATGTCGACGCCGGCGGGGAGGTCGAGCCGCATCAGCGAGTCGACCGTCTTCGGCGTGGGGCTGTGGATGTCGATCAGGCGCTTGTGCGTGCGCACCTCGAAGTGCTCGCGCGAGTCCTTGTCCTTGAAGGGGCTGCGGATCACGCAGTAGACGTTCTTCTCCGTGGGCAGGGGCACCGGGCCGGTGATCGTGGCACCGGTGCGCTGCGCCGTCTCCACGATCTGGGAGGCAGAGCGGTCGACCTGCTGGTGGTCGTAGCCCTTCAGGCGGATGCGGATCTTCTGTTGCGCCATCTACGTGTGGGGGTGCCGAGGCGGGGGCGAGCCTCGCCTACTTGATGATCTCCGTGACGACGCCGGCGCCGACGGTGCGGCCGCCCTCGCGGACGGCGAAGCGCAGGCCCTCGTCCATGGCGATCGGCTGGATCAGCTCGATCTCCATGTTCGTGTTGTCGCCCGGCATCACCATCTCCTGCCCCTCGGGCAGCTTGATCGAGCCGGTCACGTCCGTCGTGCGGAAGTAGAACTGCGGCCGGTAGCCGTTGAAGAACGGCGTGTGCCGCCCGCCCTCGTCCTTCGAGAGCACGTACACCTCGGCCTTGAAGTGGGTGTGCGGCGTGATCGAGCCCGGCTTCGCGAGCACCTGGCCGCGCTCGACCTCTTCGCGCTTGACGCCGCGGAGCAGTGCACCCGCGTTGTCGCCCGCCTGCGCGAAGTCGAGCGTCTTGAGGAACATCTCGAGGCCGGTGACGACCGTCTTCTGCGTCTCGTCGTGGATGCCGACGATCTCGATCTCCTCGCCTACCTTCAGCTGGCCCTGCTCGATGCGGCCGGTGACGACGGTGCCGCGACCGGTGATCGTGAAGACGTCCTCGATCGGCATCAGGAACGGCTTGTCGACGTCGCGCGTCGGCTCCGGGATGTAGGAGTCGACCGCCTCCATCAGCTCGATGATCTTCGGCGTCCACTCGGCGTCGCCCTCGAGCGCCTTCAGCGCCGAGACGCGCACGACCGGGATGTCGTCCCCGGGGAACTCGTACTTGGAGAGGAGCTCGCGCACCTCCATCTCGACGAGCTCGAGCAGCTCCTCGTCGTCGACCATGTCGGCCTTGTTGAGCGCGACCACCATCGCCGGCACCTCGACCTGGCGGGCGAGCAGGATGTGCTCGCGCGTCTGCGGCATCGGGCCGTCGGCGGCCGAGACCACGAGGATCGCGCCGTCCATCTGGGCGGCGCCCGTGATCATGTTCTTGATGTAGTCGGCGTGCCCCGGGCAGTC
>DASTPC010000019.1:0-3407 GCA_035720085.1 Gaiellaceae bacterium | reverse complement strand
GCCCGACGCGACCCACACGCCGACGTTCCACCAGGTCGAGGGCCTCGTCGTGGACGAGGGGATCACGCTCGGCGACCTCGAGGGCACGCTCGACTACCTCCTGCGCGCGCTGTTCGGCGAGGAGCGGCGCACCGAGTTCCGCACGCACTACTTCCCGTTCACCGAGCCGTCGATCGAGGCGTACGTCTCCTGCCACGTCTGCGGCGGCGCCGGCTGCGGCGTCTGCCGGCACTCCGGCTGGATCGAGGTGGGCGGCGCGGGCATGGTCGACCCGAAGCTCTTCGAGTTCGTCGGCTACGACCCGGAGCGCTACACGGGCTTCGCCTTCGGCTGGGGCCTCGAGCGGATGGCCGTGCTGCGGCACGGGATCCCGGACCTGCGCGAGCTCTGGCGCAACGACCTGCGGCTGCTGAGGCAGTTCTAGCCGTGCGCGTCCCGCTCTCCTGGCTGCGCGAGTACGTCGAGTTCGAGGCGACGCCGGAGGAGCTCGCGCGCCGGCTGGCCGTTTCGGCGCTCGAGGTCGACCGCATCCTCGACCTCGGGCCGCCCGACGTCGACGGCAACCTCGGCCGCTTCCTCGTCGGCCGCGTCGTCGAGGCCGGCAAGCACCCGAACGCCGACCGGCTGCAGCTTTGCCGCGTGGACGTGGGAGAGGCCGAGCCCCGCCAGATCGTGTGCGGCGCGTGGAACTTCGGCGCCGGCGCCACCGTCGCCGTCGGCCTGCCGGGGGCGCTCCTGCCGGGTGCAGACGAGCCGCTGCGCGAGGCGAAGCTGCGCGGCGAGGCGTCGAGCGGAATGATCCTCTCCGAGCGCGAGCTCCAGCTCGGCACCGACCACACCGGGATCCTCGTGCTCGAGGACGGGCCGGAGCCGGGGACGCCGCTGGCCGACGTGCTGGCGATCCACGAGCACGTGCTCGAGGTGACGCCGACGATGAACCGCGTCGACCTGCTCTCCGTGTACGGGATCGCCCGCGAGGTGGCGGCGCTGTTCGACGGCACGCTCCGGCCGATGCCGGGCGACGACCCGCCCCTCCTGCGGCCGGAGCTCGTCGAGATCGAGGTCGACGATCCCGAGGGCTGCCCGCGCTACGTGGGCCGGGTCTTCCGCAACGTCCGCGTCGGCCCGTCGCCTGCGTGGCTGCGCGCCCGGCTGCACGCTGCCGACCTGCGCGCGATCTCGAACGTCGTCGACGTGACGAACTATGTCATGCACGCGCTCGGCAACCCGTTGCACGCGTTCGACCGCGCGAAGCTCGCCGACGGCCGGATCGTCGTCCGCCGCGCTCGCGAGGGCGAGGAGCTGCGCACGCTCGACGGCCAGCTGCGCCGCCTCGACCCGCGCGACCTGATGATCGCGGACGCCGAGCGCTCCGTGGCGCTCGCCGCGATCATGGGCGGGCTCGAGACCGAGGTGTCCGAGGAGACGACCGAGGTGCTGCTCGAGGCCGCCAACTTCGAGCCGATCGCGATCCTCCGCAGCTCCGAGCGGCTCGGGTTGCGCACGGCCGGCTCGAACCGCTGGGAGAAGGGCGTCGACCCGCACCTGGCGCTGCCGGCCGCCGTCTACGCGAGCCAGCTGCTCGTCGAGCTCGCGGGTGCGGAGCTGACCGGCTCCGCCGACGTGCACGGCGACCTGCCCGCGCGCCCGGTCGTGCGGCTGCGGCCCGAGCGGACCGACCGCCTGCTCGGCCTGGCCGTTCCGGCGGACGAGCAGCGGACGATCCTGACCCGTCTCGGCTTCGAGACGGACGAGAGCTGGGACGTGACCGTGCCCACCTGGCGCGCACGCGACGTCACGCGCGAGGTCGACGTGGTCGAGGAGGTAGCACGGGTGGTGCTCGAGCGCGTCCCGTTCACGCGGCCGCTGCGGCGGCACGTGCAGGGCCGCCTGACGCTCGAGCAGCGCCTGCGGCGCGTGGTCGAGGACGTCCTCGTCGGCGCGGGCTTCTCGGAGGCGTACACCTGGAGCCTGCAGCCGGACGACCCGAGCCCCGCGGCGATCCGGCTGCCCGACCCGATGACATCGGACCAGGCGGTGCTGCGGACCACGCTGCTCCCCGGTCTCGTCGAGGCAGCGCGGACGAACGTCGACGCCGGCAACGAGGCGATCGCGCTGTTCGAGATCGCCCGCGTCTACCTTCCGGGCGGCGAGCAGCTGCCGGACGAGCGCTGGCACGTCGGAGCGATCGCCGAGGGCGGCTTCTCCGCTGCCAAGGGCGCGGTCGAGGCCGTCTACGGCGCGCTCCATCTGGAGCTCGAGGTGCGGCGCACGAGCCATGCGCTGCTGCATCCGGGCAAAGCTGCCGAGACGGACGCCGGCGTGCTGGGCGAGCTCCACCCGGCGGAGCTGGAGGGGGACTGGGGCGTGCTCGAGCTCGACCTGGCCACGCTCTTCGCGCCGGTGCCCGAGCGGATCGTCTACGAGGACGTGGTCACGTACCCGGCGCTGCGTCAGGACATCGCCGTCGTCGTCGACGAGGACGTCGAGGCCGGCGCGCTCGTCCGGGCCGCCCGCGAGGCGGCGGGGCCGCAGCTGCGGGAGGTACGCGTCTTCGACGTCTACCGCGGCGCGCAGGTGGGCGCAGGGCGGAAGTCCGTCGCGATCCACCTCGCCTTCCAGTCGCCCGAACGGACGCTGTCGGACGACGACGCCGCCGGGCTGCGCGCGCGGATCGTCGCGGCCCTCGCCGAGCGCTTCGGCGGCGAGCTGCGAGCCTGAGCTTGTGTTGATTCAACACAAGCTCGTCCCGGCAAACCGGTCGTGGGCGGGGCGCGTAGGTAGGGGTCGATGAGCCGTCGGACCGTCCTGCTGTGCCTGGCCGTCCTCGCGCTGGTCGTCGTCGGGGTCGCGGGTGCCGAGGGGCCGCGGCTCGCGGGAACCGTCGGCCCCGGCTTCTCGATCACGCTCGCCGATTCGGCCGGGAAGGTGGCGCACCTGGCGCCGGGCCCGTACGAGCTCGTGGTCGACGACCTCTCCGAGGAGCACAACTTCCACCTCACCGGCCCCGGCGTGGACGAGACGACGCTCGTCACCGACGTGGGCGCGAAGTCGTTCCAGCTCATGCTTCAGGACGGCACCTACAACTTCATCTGCGACGTCCACCCCCTGCAGATGCGCGGCCTGTTCACCGTCGGCACGGCGCAGCCGCCTCCGCCCCCGCCGCCTCCCGCATCGCCGCCGCCCGCGCCGGCCACGCTGCCCCGGGTGGTCGTCGCCGTCGCCGGTGGGAAGCTGACCCTGCGCGTCGCCGGCAAGGCAGTCAAGCAGGTGAAGGCCGGCCGCTACGTGCTCGAGGCCCGCGACCGCTCCGCCGCCCACAACGTCCATCTGCTCGGTGCGGGCGTCAACCGCAAGACGACCGTGCCGTTCACGGGGGTCAAGCGCTGGACGGTGACGCTGCGGAA
>DASTPC010000018.1:0-6962 GCA_035720085.1 Gaiellaceae bacterium | reverse complement strand
TCCCTGCCGGCCCTCGAAGTTGCGGTTCGACGTCGACGCGCACCGCTCGCCCGGCCCGAGGACGTCCGGGTTCATGCCGAGGCACATCGAGCAGCCGGCGAGCCGCCACTCGAACCCGGCGTCCAGGAAGACGCGGTCGAGACCCTCCTCCTCGGCCTGGCGGCGGACGCGCGCCGAGCCTGGCACGACCATCGCCTTGACGGTGGGGGCGACGTGCCCGCCCTCGACGATCGCGGCGGCCGCGCGCAGGTCCTCGATCCGCGAGTTCGTGCAGGAGCCGATGAAGACACGGTCGATCGCGATGTCCTCGATCGCCGTCCCCGGGCGCAGCCCCATGTAGGCGAGCGCACGCTCGGCAGCCTCGCGGTCGTCGGCGTCGGCGAAGGAGTCCGGGTCGGGGACGGTGTCCGTGACCGACACGACCATGCCCGGGTTCGTCCCCCAGGTGACCTGGGGGGCGAGCTCGGAGACGTCCACCTCGGCCCGGCGGTCGAACTCGGCGTCCGCGTCCGTGACGAGGGAGCGCCAGCGCTCGAGCGCGTGCTCCCAGTCCGCGCCGCTTGGGGCCTGCGGCCGGCCCTCGAGGTACTCGAAGGTCGTCTCGTCGGGGGCGACCAGGCCAGCCCGCGCGCCCCACTCGATCGACATGTTGCAGACGGTCATCCGGTTCTCCATCGTGGAGCCCCGGATCGTCTCGCCGGCGTACTCGACGACGTGGCCGACGGCGCCGTCGACGCCGAGCTGTCCGATCGCGCCGAGGATCGCGTCCTTGGCGGTCAGCCCGGGCGGAAGGGAGCCGACGAACTCGACGAGCATCGTCTTCGGCCGCCGCTGCCAGAGCGTCTGCGTGGCGAGGACGTGCTCGACCTCCGACGTGCCGATGCCGATCGCGAGCGCGCCGAACGCGCCGTGCGTGGAGGTGTGGCTGTCGCCGCAGACGATCGTCTTGCCGGGCTGGGTCACGCCCAGCTCGGGCCCGATCACGTGGACGATGCCCTCGCCGCCGGAGCCGGTCGCGTAGAGACGGACGCCGAACTCGTCGCAGTTGCGCCGGAGCGCATCGAGCTGCGCGCGCGCGAGCGGGTCCTCGACCGGCCCGGGCAGCGTCGGGACGGCGTGGTCCATCGTCGCCACCGTCAGGTCGGTCCGGCGCACAGCCCTCCCTGCCAGTCGCAGCCCCTCGAACGCCTGCGCCGACGTCACCTCGTGGACGAGGTGGAGGTCGACGTACAGGAGCGCCTGCCCGTCCTCTTCGAGGACGACGTGCTCGTCCCAGATCTTTTCGAACAGCGTCCGGCTCATCCGGTCATTGTGACGGGCGCGGGCGGTGCGGCGCGGCGCGGCGTCTGCGCAAGGCCGCGAATCCGCGGAAGCGGATTCCCGGCCGCGCGAAAAACCCCTGAAGCCGGCCGCTGTCGCGGCCGGGTTGACACAGGACGTCTCACGCGGCCAGGACCTCCTCCACGAAGGCATCCGCGTCGGCCTCGATCGGGATCGGCGCGAACGTGTGCGCGACCGCGTTCGGGGTCTTGAGCCCGTCGCCGGTCACGAGCAGCACGACCCGTGACGACGGGCCGGCGCGGCCGTCCGCCACGGCCGCCCGGAGCGCGCCGAGCGCGACGCCGGTCGCCGTCTCGCCGAAGACGCCGCTCGTCGAGGCGAGCAGCGCCATGTTCTCGCCGATCTCGGCCTCGGGGACGGAGTAGATGCCGCCTCCCGTCTCCCGCGCCGTCGCGATCGCGAAGTCGCCGTCGGCCGGGCTGCCGATCGCGAGCGAGCGGGCGATCGTGTCCGGCCGCACCGGCTGCACGCGCCGGCCTTCGCGGAACGCGGAGGCGACCGGCTCGCACCCCTCGGGCTGGCCTCCGACCAGTCGCGGCGTGTCGCCGTCGAGCAGCCCGAGCGCGCGCAGCTCGCCGAAGCCCTGGCCGACCTTGTGGAAGAGCGCGCCCGAGGCGATCGGGATCGCAACCACGTCGGGCGCGACCCAGTCGAGCTGCTCCGCGAGCTCGTAGGCGAGCGTCTTCGACCCTTCGGCGTAGTACGAGCGCAGATTGACGTTGACGAAGCCCCAGGGGAGCTCGAACGAAAGCTCCACCGAGAGCCGCGAGCAGTGGTCGTACGTGCCCGCCACGGCGTAGATCCGCGGCCCGTAGACCGCCGCCGCCGCCAGCTTCTCGGGCTCCAGGTCGGCCGGGCAGAAGACGGCCGCCTCGAGCCCTTCGGCCGCTGCGCGGGCGGCGACGGCGCCGGCGAGGTTTCCGGTCGACGAGCAGGAGAGCGTCCCGAGGCCGAGCTCCTGTGCCTTGCGCGCGGCGACCGCGACGACGCGGTCCTTGAACGAGTGGGTCGGGTTGGCCGTATCCAGCTTGAGCCAGAGCTCGCCGACGCCCAGCTCGCCCGCGAGGCGCGGCGCGGGGACGAGCGGCGTCAGCCCGGGCGCGAGCCGCTGCTCTGCCGGCGCCTCCACGGGGAGCAGGTCGGCGTAGCGCCAGATCGACGGCGGCCCGGCGGCGAACCGCTCGCGGGAGACGGTCGCCCGGAGCGCGTCCCAGTCGTAGACCGGGTCGAGGGGGCCGAAGCAGCGCGTACAGGTGCCGTTGGCCTCCGGCGGGTGCTCGGTCGCGCAGACGCGACAGGAAAGGGAGTGGGCGGGCATTGGACTGCGACCTCCTTCGTCTCGCTCGACATCCGTCCGGGCTTGGCACCGTGCTCGTCTCCGGAGCCGGTTGCCGAGGCGTCACAGGGCCGGTCCCTCAGCCTCTCTCGATGCGGAGCGGGACGGATCCCGCGCCGTTCCGAACTGTATCGCCTCGGGCGCCCTCGCGCACGTCCCTCGGGGCCGAGCCCTCACGTGTGCGGGAAGACGGCCCGGCTCCGCGCCCCCCGCCGTAGGATCGTCCGGTGCGCGTGTGCCCCGTCTGCGGCACCGAGAACGCCGAGACGGCGAAGTTCTGCTCCGAGTGCGGAGCACAGCTCGCAGCGACCACTGCAGCGCCACGCGAGGAGCGCAAGCTCGTCACTGTCGTCTTCGCGGACATGGTCGGCTCGACCGAGCGCGCGGAGCGGCTCGACCCCGAGGACGTCCGGGCGCTGCTGGCCCCGTACCACGCGCGGCTCCGGCACGAGCTCGAGCGCCACGGGGGCACGGTGGAGAAGTTCATCGGCGACGCCGTCGTCGCAGTCTTCGGAGCGCCGGCGGCGCACGAGGACGATCCGGAACGCGCCGTGCGGGCTGCTCTCGCCATCCAGGAGGCGATCGCGGAGATGAACGCGGCCGACCCGGCGCTCGCGCTCGAGGTGCGGATCGGGGTGAACACCGGAGAGGCGCTCGTGGCGCTCGACGCCCGCCCGGAGCTCGGCGAGGGGATCGTCTCCGGCGACGTCGTGAACACGGGCGCGCGCCTCCAGTCGGCGGCGCAGCCGGGCGGCGTCCTCGTCGGGGAGCAGACGTTCCGGGCCACGGAGCGCGCGATCGTCTACGAGTCGCACGAGCCGGTCCAGGCCAAGGGGAAGGCGGAGCCGCTCCGCGTGTGGCAGGCAGTCGCCCGTCGGGCCAGCTTCGGGATCGATCTCGCCGGCGGCGGGACGCCGCTCGTCGGCCGGGACGACGAGCGCGACGTCCTCCTCCGCGCCCTGGCACGGGCGCGGGCGCGGCTCGAGCCGCAGCTGGTCACCCTCGTCGGGGTGCCCGGAATCGGGAAGTCGCGGCTCGTGCGCGAGCTCTTCCAGGTGGTCGACGACGACCCGGAGCTGATCGTCTGGCGCCAGGGCCGCTCGCTCCCCTACGGGGAAGGCCTGCCGCTCTGGGGCCTCGCGGAGATCGTGAAGGCGCAGGGCGGCATCCTCGAGACCGACGGGGCGGACGAGGCCGCGGCCAAGATCGCCGCCGCCGTTCGCGACGTCGCCGCCGACGAGACAGAGGCCTCGTGGCTCGAGCGTCACCTCCTCTCGCTGACGGGGGCTCAGCAGGCGCGGTCGCCGGGGCACGCGAGCCTGGACGAGCCGTTCGGGGCGTGGCGGCGGTTCCTCGAGGCGCTCGCGCAGCAGCAGCCCGTCGTCCTCGTCTTCGAGGATCTCCACTGGGCCGACGACGCCCTCCTCGACTTCGTCGACTCCCTCGCCGACCGCGTGGCCGGCGTCGCCCTCCTCGTCGTGTGCTCGGCCCGGCCGGAGCTGCTCGAACGCCGACCCGGCTGGGGAGGGGGGAAGCGAAACGCCGCGACGATCTCCCTCGCGCCGCTGACGGACGAGGAGACGGCCAGGCTTCTCGCCGCGCTCCTGCGCACGCCGCTCCTGCCTGCGGAGGAGCAGGCCGCGCTCCTGCAGCGCGCGGGCGGGAACCCGCTCTTCGCCGAGGAGTATGCGCGGCTGCTCGCGAGCGGAGACCTGGCCGCGGGCGCGCCCGAGACCCTGCAGGGCGTCGTCGCCGCGCGGATCGACGCGCTTCCGGCGAGCGAGAAGGAGCTCCTCCAGCTCGCCTCGGTCCTCGGCAAGGTCTTCTGGACGGATGCGCTCTCGCGCCTCTCCGGTGTCGAGGCGGCGCCGCTCGAGGAGCGGCTGTACGCGCTCGAGCGCAAGGAGTTCGTGCGACGCGAGCACCGCTCGGCCGTTGCCGGCTCGCGGCAGTACGCGTTCGTCCACGCGCTCGTACGCGACGGGGCGTACGGGCAGATGTCGCGCGCCGCGCGTGCGGACATCCATCGGCGGGTCGCCGACTGGATCGACACGTTGCCGGGCGGCCGGGCCTTCGACCGGAGCGAGATCCTCGCCCACCACCTGCTCGAGGCGATCCAGTACTCGCGGCTCGCCGGCCTGGACGACTCGGCGCTCGTGCCGCGAGCGGCGAAGGCGGTCAGGGAGTCGGGCGACCGCGCCTGGTCGATCGGAGTGGCGAACGCGGGGCTCGGCTCGTACGAACGGCTGCGCGAGCTCGACCCGGCCGTCGACGACGACCCGACCTTCCTGCTCTCCTACGGCCTCGCGCTCGCCTGGGGACGCGGATTCGGCGAGGAGGGTGCGGAGGCGCTCGAGCGTGCGGCCGATGCCCTTGCGGACGACGACCCCGCGGCCGCCGCCCAGGCGACGATCACGCGGGGGGAGATCGTCTGGCAGCGCGGCGACCAGGCGGGCGCCTTCGTGTACTTCGACCGTGCCCGCGAGCTCGCCGAGCGAGCTCCCCTGTCGGCCCGGAAGCAGTTCACGGTCGCACAGGTCGCGCGCTTCACGGTGCTTGCCGGACGCTACGCCGAGGCCGCCGAGCTCGTCGAGCAGGCGATCGCAATGGCGGAGGAGCTGGGCGACGACGAGCTCCTCGGCGACGCTCTCAACACGCGCGGGATCGCGCGTGCGGCGCTCGGCGACGCGCGCTGGGAAGAGGACAGCAGGCGGGGCCTCGAGCTGACGGTCCGGAACACCTCGTTCCGCGCGAGCCGTGCGTACCTGAATCTCGGCGCCAAGCTGCTCGAGACGGGGGGCGACGCTGCCGGTGCGCTGGCGGTCACGCGCGAGGGGCTCGAGTACTCCAGGAAGATCGGCGTGTCGCAGACGGCGCTGCGATGGTTCCTCGGCAACCTCGCGGAGCTCGCCTATCTCGTCGGCGAATGGGGCGAGGCGCTGGAGCTGACGGAGCGCGAGCTCGCGTCCGAGAAGCACTACATGCAGGCCGCGGCGCGGAGCGTCCGGGCACTGATCCGCATCGCGCGAGGCGACGCGGCCGGCGCGGCCGAGGACGTGGAGCAGTTCCTGCGCACTGCTCGCGAGATCGGTGACCCGCAGACCGTGGACCCCGCACTCGTCGACGCCGCCTGGGTCGCGTACCGACGGAACGAGCTCGCGTCGGCGAACGCCCTCCTCGACGAGTTCGGCGCGACCATGGGCCGTTTCGGGACGCGAGTCGTGCCGGCGGCCGTGCTCGCGCGCGACCTCGGGCGCCCGCCGCTGCTCTCGGAGTGGCATGAGGGGCCGACGACGCCGTGGAGGGACGCCGCTCTGGCCGTGGGGAACGGGGACCTCGCAGGGGCCGCGGACATCCTGGAACGCACCGGTGCGCGCACGCTCGAGGCTGCGGTGCGGCTTCGCGCCGCGCAGGCAGCGGCCGCCGAGGGACGTCCGGCCGACGCCGCTCGGCAGCTCGCGCCGGCGCTTGCGTTCTACCGCGAGGTCGGCGCGAGCGCGTACGCCGCCGAGGCCGAGGCGCTGCTCCCCGCCGCGAGTTGAGCCGGCGTCGGTCGGCCCACCCGGCGTCCATCACTCGTACCGCGAGACGGTGACCGCGCCCTCCGAGGCCGACGAGACGAGCGTGGCGTAGTTCGCGAGCGCTCCGCGACGGTAGCGCGGCTCTGGCTCGACCCATCCGGCGAGGCGTGCCGCGATCTCCTCGTCGGCGAGCTCGACGTTCAGCTCGCGACGGTCGACGTCGAGCACGACGATGTCGCCTTCCCGGAGGGCCGCGATCGGGCCGCGCTTCGACGCCTCGGGAGCGACGTGGCCGACCATGAACCCGTGTGTCGCGCCGGAGAAGCGGCCGTCGGTGATCAGCGCGACCGAGTCGGACAGGCCCTCGCCGACGATCGCGCCGGTCACGTGGAGCATCTCGCGCATGCCGGGGCCGCCGTGCGGGCCTTCGTAGCGGATCACGACGACATCGCCGGGCGAGATCACGCCCGCCTTGACGGCGGCGAAGCACGCCTCCTCGGAGTCGAACACGCGGGCGGGCCCGCGGTGCAGGGTGCGTTCGTGCCCGGCGAGCTTCACCGCGCACCCCTCGGGCGCGAGATTGCCGTACAGCACGGCGACGCCGCCGCGCGACTTGAGCGGCTGCTCGATCGGGACGACGACCGTCTGGCCCTCGGTCTCGACCGCCGCTTCCGCGTGCTCGCCGAGCGTCTTGCCGTCCACGGTTCGGGCGGCGTCGTGGAGGAGCCCTGCCTTCTTCAGCTCGCGCGCCACGAGCCCGACGC
>DASTPC010000017.1:0-7213 GCA_035720085.1 Gaiellaceae bacterium | reverse complement strand
GATCGAGACGCAGGACCTCGGCGAAGTCGACGAGCGCGGCTCCGAGCTCGACCACGTCGCCGGTCGGCCGGATCATGCCCAGCGCCTCACACAATGAGTCTTCACCCTGTGAAGCACGCCCGAGAGCCGCCAGGGCCTTGCCGCGGGCGCAGCGGGCACGAACCTGAGCGTAAACGTCGAAGTCGAGTGCCAGGCGAAGCGCTTCATCCGCGTGCGACAGGGCAAGCTGTGGTCGTCTCTGCCGGTAGGCGGCGTCGGCGCGGTCGGCGAGATGTGTCGCCAGCCACGCCCGCTCGCCACGCGCCGCGAGTTCCGTGCACACCGGCGCCAGAAGTCGCTCGACGGCGTCCGGATCGCCGGCCAGCCGCTCGACATGCGCTGCGGCGGAGCTCCAGAGCGTCTCGATGCCCAGCAGATCCCTGAGCTCGCGTAACCCCTCCTGGCTCTGGCGCAAGAGCCCGCGCGCCTCGGAAAATCGCCGTGACATTGCCTCCAGTCGAGCGAGGTGAATCAGAACGTAGAGGCGAACGGTCACTCCGCCGATCTCACTCTCCAGGAGCGAGATGCAGCGGTCTATTCCCTCGGCAACCGGCGTCTGCCCACAGACGAGCGCGTTCGCGAGCGAGCTGGCACCTGCCGGCGGGAAACCCGCATGCTGATAGTGCTCGTTCACGGCAGCCGCTGCGAGTTCGATGTCGGCGACCACACCAACGAAGGATCCGCACGCAAGCGCCGCTTGCCACGCTCTGGCAAGCGACCACCGATCACCCACCGTCTCGAAGACCGCAACACCCTCGTCGACGAGCGCCCGCACCTCGACGGGAGTAATCGCGCCCGTCAACAGCTTTGGATACGCCTCCTCGAGTTGCGCTCGCAGCTCGAGCCGCCGATCGCCACGACTCCGCGCGGCCGCCGCCACCCGTTCGAGGAGGTCGACAGCGCCCGCGAAGTCGCCCAGCGCCTTCCGAGCGCATGCCAGCTCGACCTCCAGCTCGAGACGTTGATCACTGTCAGGTTCCGCCAGGACTGCCGCACGATCGAAGAACCCAGCGGCTGCATGGAGGTCCAGTCTCTTGAAGGCCTGGAAGCCGGTGTGCCTCAGGACGACCCGCGCCTCCTCGGCTAGAACGTTGTCCGGCTCGCCCAGCTCCGCCCGGTACACCGCCGCCTGCTCGAGGTGGTAGCCGACGATCTCGTCGAGCGCGGCCGGGCGCTCGTCGAGCCAGCGCGCCAAGCGCTCGTGCAGGTCCGCACGACGCGCCTTGGGGACGGCGGCGTACGCGGCGTCGCGGACGAGGGCGTGGTCGAACCGGAAGCCGTCCTCGGCCGGGTCGGCAGCCTGGTCCGGGCGGAGCAGGCGGCGGCGGACGAGGCCGAGCAGCACCGGCCCGACGCCGCCGGCCTCGTCGAGCGGCGACAGCGCGTCGACGGCCGAGCGCGTGAACTCACGCCCGGCGACCGAGGCTCGCTCGAGCACGGCGCGCTCGTCGGGTGCGAGACGGTCGAGGCGGCTCGCGAGCAGCGCGTCGAGGGACGGCGGCACCGCCCCCTCCGCCAGGCCTTCCTCGGCGGCGTGCGCAGCGACCTGCTCCAGGAAGAGCGGGTTGCCCTCGGCGACCGCGAGGACGCTATCGGCTATCCCCTCGACGCCGGGCAGGCCGGCGACCAGCGCCCGCGCGTCGTCCTCGGACAGAGGCCCGAGCACGAGCGCGTCACTCCCCCACTCGGGCCGTTGCTCCGGCAGCTCCGGCCGCGCGAGGCAGACGACTGCGATCGGCGCGCCCTCGCTCCAGCCGGTCAGGTACTCGACGAGGTCGAGCAGTGCCGACTCGGCCCAGTGGACGTCCTCCAGCACGAGCACGAGCGGCCGCTCGGCGGCCAGCGCCTCCAGCAGGCGGCGCACGGCCCACGCGGTCTCGCCCGCGGGCCCCGCCTCGTCGGCGCCGAGCACGCCGAGCAGGAGGCGCGAGACCTCCTCCCGCCGCTCGTCGCCGGCGAGCAGCGCGTCGAGCGCCGCCCGCGGCTCGCCCGGCCCCAGCGCCTGCCGCAGCGCCTCGGCGAGCGGCAGGTACGTCGCGCCGGCGCCGTACGGAACGCAGCGGCCGGTGAGAGCGCGCACGCCGTCTCCGAGCGAGGCCACGAGCTCGAGCGCGAGGCGGCTCTTGCCGATGCCCGGGTCGCCGAGCACGACGAAGCGGCGGCAGGCGGCCGCGGCGACGGTCTCGTCGACGAACGCGCGTAGAGCGGCGAGCTCGTCGGCCCGGCCGACGAGCGGGGCCTCGAAGCGGCGCGGCACGGCCGTCGCGCCCTCCTCGAGCCCCAGCAGCCGGTACCCGTCGCCAGCCGGCACGACGTCGACCACGGCCGCGGCCAGCCGCAGCGCCGCGGGCCCGAGCAGGATCTCGCCGCGCGCCGCCGCGTCCTTCACGCGCCGGGCCGCCCCGACGGCGCTCCCGCTGAGGGCCGGGCCGTCGCCGCCGACCACCACCTCGCCGGATTCGACGCCGACACGCACAGAGACACCGATCCCGGTCTCGGCCGCGACCCGCTCGACCTCCTCGCGGGCGGCAACCGCCGTGCGGACGGCCCGCAGGACGTCGTCCTCGTGAGCGTGCGGCACCCCGAAGACCGCGGCGAGCTCCTCGCCGAGCAGCTGCTCGAGCGAGCCGCCGTACTCCTCGACGAGCCCCGTCAGCTCGGCCAGGCAGCGCGCGGTGATCCGCCGCTGCACCTCGGGGTCGGTGCCGTCCGGAAGCGAGAGCTCGGCGAAGACCAGCGAGACCGTCCGCCGCTGCTCGGCCACGCGCGGAGCGCGCGGCTCGGCCGCAGCCGGGACGGCCGCCGCGAGCGCCGGGTCGTGGGCGATCACCATCCGCTCCAGGGCGCGGAGCTCCTCGCCGGGCTCGAGCCCGTACTCCTCGACCAGCGCGAGGCGGGTCTCCTGGTACACACGCAGCGCGTCCAGCTGCCTGCCCGAGCGGTAGAGGGCGAGCATCTCCAGGCGCCGCAGACGCTCGCGGGCCGGATGCCGGTGCGCAAGCGCCTCCAGCTCGCCGGCGAGCTCCGCATGCCGGCCGAGCTCGAGCTCCGCCTCGATCCGCTCCTCGAGCGCCGTCAGCCGCAGCTCCTCCAGCCGCCGGATCTCGGCCTGCGCAAAGGTCTCGAACGCGAAGTCGGCGAGCGCCGGCCCGCGCCAGAGCCCCAGGGCCTCGACAAGCAGCGTCGCGCGCTCGGCCGCCCCCGCCCGGCGCGACTCGGCGAGCAGCCGCTCGAAACGGCGCACGTCGATCGTCTCGGGATCGGCGTGCACGACGTAGCCCGACGGCCGCGTCTCGAGCGTCCCGCGGCCGAGCGCGCGCCGCAGCCGCGAGACGCAGTTGTGGACGTACGCGGTCACGGTCCGCGGCGCGTCGCTGCCCCAGATCTCGTCGAT
The DNA here is from genome assembly GCA_035720085.1 of Gaiellaceae bacterium. Taxonomy (GTDB): domain Bacteria; phylum Actinomycetota; class Thermoleophilia; order Gaiellales; family Gaiellaceae; genus Gaiella. Next base: position 3,780 of record DASTPC010000017.1, on the reverse strand, counting down.
CAGGCGCTCGGTCGAGACCGGCTCGTTCGCGCTGAGCAGGAGCAGCGCGAGGACGGCGCGCTGCTTCGCCCCGCCCAGGGCGAGCGGGCCGTCCTCGGAGCGCGCCTCGAGAGGGCCGAGCAGGCGGTACTCCAGCGTCCCTCCTTCGTGCGGTTCGCGACGACCGTACCAGTGTCGCGGCGCCAGTGAACGACGCAGTTAGCGCGCTGTTAGACGGGCGTCGCAGGATGCCGGTGTCCCCGACGGGAGGTGCACGATGCGGCCGGCAGAGCGAGCGTTGCGACACGGGAGATCGCAGCGCTGCATGCCCGTCACACGGTTGCTCCTGCCGGTCGGCGTCGACCGGCCGTGCACCCGGGGGGACTCGCCCGCTCGTGGGATCGCGCCCTGCCCCCGACTCCGGGGCGGGGCGCGACGGGCGAGCCGTCGACCACGCAGGGCGTCGTGACCGCCAACGCGATGGTGCCGACGCCGGCGACGCCGCCGCCCCGTGCCACGTTCTTCGTCGCGGCGGCGGAGGTCTCGGTCTACGAGGACCTGCGCGCCTACGACGCCTCCTTCGACCCCGGCGGCGCCGGCATCGACGGGCACCGCTGGGACTTCGGTGACGGCGACAGCGCCATCGGCCACCGCGCGACCCACCGCTACGCCGAGGACGGTGACTACACGCTCACGCTGACGGTGACGACACTGGACGGCCGGCAGGCGACGACCGCGCAGCCGGTCTCCGTGCGCACGCACGACGTCGCGATCACCGCCTTCTCCGTGCCGCGGCGGGCGCGCGCCGGCGTGCAGGGGCTGATCACCGTTCGGGTCGCGAGCGAGCGGTACGCCGAGACGGTGCGCGTCGACCTGCTCAAGGGCGTCCCGGGCGGCGGGTTCGAGACGGTCGGCCGCGAGACGGTGGAAGTTCCAGCAGGCGCCCGCCGCGCGGTCGAGGCGCGCTTCGCGGTCTCGTTCAGCGAGACGGACGCCGCCGGCGGCCGCGTGATCTTCAAGGCGACGGCGACGCTCGTCGGCGCCCGCGACGCGAGCCCGGCCGACAACGCCGCGCTCGCGCTGCCCACGACCGTCCGCCAGAGCAGCGGCGGTTAGCGGCGGGTTAGCGGCCGCTTGGCGGCCGGCGCCAGCATCGGGGCGTCCTGGCAGACCGTCACACGGGAGGGACCATGCGTGGATTGCTCCTCGTCCTCGCCGCAACGGCCGTAGCCGTCGTGGCGCTACCGGCCGCCGCGGCCGCCGCACCGCCTGGCAACGACGATTTCGCAACCGCAACCGCCGTCACCGCCTTTCCGTTCTCCGCTACCGCCGACCTCACCGACGCGACGTCTGAGCCGGGCGAGCCTGCCTGCCAGGGGCCGCCGGAGGAACGAACCGTCTGGTACGCGATCACGCCCGATGAGGACGTCGTCGTTCGGGCGCGGTGGTCGTCGTCGCCGTCCCCTTCGACACTCATGGTGGGGCGGGACACCGGGCAGGGCTTCGGGAATCTCGCCGACGTCCGCTGCCACGCCTTCAACGAGCCGCATGTCTTCGACGTCCGTGCAGGCGAGACGTGGTACGTCCGGGCAGCCTTGTTCGTGTTCTCCGGTGGCGGCTCGGTCACGATCGACCTGGAGACCGTCGAGCCGCCCCCCAACGACGACTTCGCGAACGCGAAGCCGATCACGCAGCTGCCCTTCTCGGAGACCGTCGACGGAGCAGCGAGTGGAAACGAGCCGGGAGAGCGCACCCCCTCATGCAGCGGCCAGTCCGCTGGAAGCGTGTGGTACTCCTACACGCCCTCGTCCGACGGCTGGATCACGGCTGCCGGGCCCTTCGCAGGACAGAGCGAGGTCGTCGCCGCATACACCGGGAGTTCGCTGCAAGACCTTGTCGAGGTCGGCTGCCGCACGTTCGGAAGCCAGTTCACGCTCCGCGTCAGCAGCGGTACGACGTACTACTTCCAGGTGGGCGGCCTCTTCGGTGGCGGCGGCCCGCTGCACCTCGATCTTACGGTCGCACCGAACCCGGTCGCCGGGTTCGGATACTCGCCGGGGGATCCGTCCACGTTCGACGACCTGCAGGTGTTCAGCGGGTCGTTCGATCCCGGCGGCAACCAGATCGTGTCGCAGGTCTGGGACTACGGTGACGGAACGGCGCCGACGTCGTCGACCAGCCATCGCTACGGCCGTGACGGCGACTACACGATCACGCTCACCGTGACGACGTCCGATGGCCGTACCGGGTCGACGGCACAGGTCGTGAGCGTTCGGACGCACGACGTCGCGATCAAGAGCTTCGACGTCCCGACCTCCGGCACACCCGGCCGCACGAAGCAGGTCACCGTCGGAATCGCGAACACCCGCGTGCCAGAAGTGGCCGACGTCGTGCTCTACAAGAGCGTGCCCGGCGGTGACTTCGAGCAGGTCGGCAGCCAGCGCGTCAGCCTGCCGGTGCGGACGAAGAACGCGCAGACGAAGGTCACGTTCACGGTGTCGTTCACGCAGGCCGACCTCGCCGTCGGCAAGGTCACGTTCAAGGCGAGCGTCGTGCTCGTCGGCGGGCGGGATTGCCACCCGGCCGACAACACCGTGATCGCCTGGCCCACGCTCGTCCGCTGACCAACGGGCACAGCCGTTCCGCGAGAGGGCCGCCGGAGGCGGCCCTCTCGCCGATTGCGGCGGTTAGCGAGCCGTTGGCCGGGCGTGTCCGAGCCGTGAGGACGCCGCCGGACGGTCGGCGGCATGACCACTTCACGGCACGCCCTCAACCCCCGACGGCTCGTCGCGCTCGTGCTCGCAGCCGCCGCACTGGCAGCACCCTCGACGGCCTCTGCTTACGGCTGGCCGGTCAAGCCGTTCCACAGCCAGCACCCCGTGCGCGGCTTCTTCGGCGATCCGCGCATCGGCATGACGCCAGAGGGCCGCCATTCCAGCTTCCACTTCGGCGTCGACGTCTCGGCGCCGAACGGCTCGCCCGTCTACGCGACGGCCGACGGCGAGGTAGTGCTCGAGTCGTTCCGCCCGGAGACGGTCGCGGTGCTGCTCGACGACGGGCGCACGGAGCTCCAGTACTGGCACGTCGTCCCCGCCGTGCGGGACGGGCAGCGCGTCGAGGCATTCCGCACGGTGGTCGGCCACGTGAAGGCACCGTGGGCGCACGTCCACTTCTCCGAGGTTCGAGACGGCGCCTACCGGAACCCGCTCAGACCCGGCGGGCTGGAGCCTTTCATCGACCGCACGCGCCCGCTCGTCCGCAACCTGCGCGCCGAGCGCAACGGCGCCGTGACGGCCGGGACGGTGCTCAACGGCTCGCTCGATCTCGTCGTCGAGGCCCGCGACCGCACGCCACTCGAAGTTCCCGCTCCCTGGACCGGCAAGCCCGTCACGCCGGCCGTCGTCCGGTGGCGCTTGGTGTCGCACGGTGGAACGGCCGTGGTCGGCTGGCTAACGGTGGTCGACTTCCGGCGCGGGATCCCCGGCGAGGAAACCTTCACCTCGGTGTACGCACGCTGGACGCGGCAGAACCACGCCTCGGTCACGGGCCGCTACCGCTTCTACCTCGCCCACTCCTGGGACTCCTCGACGGTTCACGACGGCGCCTACCGGCTCCAGGTCTGTGCCGAGGACGCGGCGGGCAACCGCTCGGTGACGAGCTTCCCCGTGCGAGTCGGGAACGGCCGGACCGTCGCAGCCGTGGATGTGTCGGATCCCCCGGTCGAGGGACGCGCGCGGACCGGTTCCCGCCGGGGGCGTGGGTAGCATCTCGCGGGCGATGAGCCGCCGCCGCCAGTCGAGG
>DASTPC010000016.1:0-19424 GCA_035720085.1 Gaiellaceae bacterium | reverse complement strand
TCGCGACCGTCGGCGGCTCGCTGCCGATCTGGCTCGTCCTCTCGTCCCTCCGCGGCGGCGGCCGGCCGGCGCAGAACGAGCTCGCGCTCGCGATGGGAATCGAGGGGCCGACGCTGACCCGGCACCTCGACGGCCTCGAGGCGTCGGGGCTCGTGCGGCGCGCGCGCGACGATCGCGACCGCCGGGTCGTCCGCGTCGAGCTGACGCCGGCCGGCGAGGAGCTCCACACGGCGCTGCTCGAGGTCGTGATCGACTTCAACCGCCGTTTGCGTGCGGGGATCGCAGCGGAGGAGCTCGCGGCGCTCGAACGGACGCTCGCGCAACTCGAGGCCAACGTGACCGGCGGCTAGCCGGCCTGCGACTCCGGCACGAGCCAGAGCGTCGCGAGCGGCGGCAGGACGAGCTCGGCAGACCAGGGCTGCGCGTTCCATTCGCGCTCCGCGGCGACGACCCCGTCGCCGTTGCCGACGTCGGAGCCCGCGTAGAAGCGCGAGTCGGTGTTGAGCGCCTCGCGCCAGCGGCCCCCGGCCGGCAGGCCGACGCGCCACCGCTCTCGCACGACGGGCGAGAGGTTCGCGACGCAGACGAGCGCCCGCTCACGGCCGGTCGACCAGCGGACGAAGGCGGCGACGTTGTCGTCGGCGGCGTTCGCCTCGAGCCAGGCGAAGCCCTCCGGGTCGAAGTCGACCTCCCACAGCGCCGGCTCGGCCTTGTAGACGCGGTTCGCGTCGCGCACGAGCGCGAGCACGCCGGCGTGGTCCGGGTTGTCGAGCAGCCACCAGTCGAGCGAGCCGTCGACGTTCCACTCGGCCGGCTGCGCGAGCTCGCCGCCCATGAAGAGCAGCTGCTTGCCGGGATGCGCCCACATCAGGCCGTAGAGAGCGCGGAGGTTGGCGAGCTGCTGCCAGCGGTCGCCCGGCAGCTTCTGCACGAGCGAGCCCTTCCCGTGCACGACCTCGTCGTGCGAGAGCGGCAGCACGAAGTTCTCGTCCCAGGCGTAGATCATCGAGAAGGTCAGGTCGTTGTGGTGGAAGCGCCGGTGGACCGGCTCGCGCGAGAAGTAGGAGAGCGTGTCGTGCATCCACCCCATGTTCCACTTGAACGTGAAGCCCAGCCCGCCGTGCTCTACCGGCCGCGAGACGCCGGGCCAGGCGGTCGACTCCTCGGCGGCGACGAAGGCGCCCGGCTCGCGCGCGTGGACGACCGCGTTCAGCTCCTGCAGGAACGAGACCGCTTCCAGGTTCTCCCGCCCGCCGAGCTCGTTCGGCACCCACTGGCCGGGCCCGCGCGAGTAGTCGAGGTAGAGCATCGAGGCGACCGCGTCGACGCGTAGCCCGTCGGCGTGGAACTCACGCAGCCAGTAGAGGGCGTTGGCGAGCAGGAAGTTCCGCACTTCGTGGCGGGAGAGGTTGAAGACGAGCGTCCCCCAGTCCGGGTGCGCGCCGCGGCGCGGGTCCGCATGCTCGTACAGCGCGGTGCCGTCGAATCGCGCCAGCGCCCAGTCGTCGCGCGGGAAATGGGCGGGCACCCAGTCGAGGACGACGCCGATCCCGCGCGCGTGCAGGGCATCGACGAGCGCCCGGAACTCGTCGGGCTCGCCCCACGTCGACTGGGGCGCGTAGTAGCCGGAGACCTGGTAGCCCCAGGAGCCCGAGAACGGATGCTGCATCACCGGCATCAGCTCCACGTGTGTGAAGCCGAGGTCAGCCACGTAGTCGGCCAGCTCGTCCGCGAGCCCGCGCCAGCCAAGGCCGCGGCGCCACGAGCCCGCGTGCGCCTCGTACACCGAGAGCGGGCCGGCGAGCGGGTCGCGGGAGCGCCGCCCGGCGAGCCACTCGTCGTCGCCCCACTCGTACGTCGAGCGATAGACGAGCGAGGCGTTGCGCGGCGGCACCTCAGCCCGGAAGGCGTACGGGTCCGCCTTGAGTCGCAGCACCCCGTCGGCGCCGAGCACGGCGAACTTGTACGCGTGCCCCTCCGCCGCCTCGGGGACCAGCCCCTGCCAGATGCCCGACGAGCCGGTCGGCTCCAGCGGATCGGCGTCGCCCTGCCAGCCGTTCCAGTCGCCCACGACGGCCACCGAGCGCGCGTTCGGCGCCCAGACCGCGAAGCGGACGCCGTCGTCGAGGAGGTGGGCTCCGAGCTGCTCGTAGATGCGCTCGTGGCGACCCTCGCCGGCGAGGTGGAGGTCGAGCTCACCGAGCCCCATCAGGCCTCCAGCAGGCGCACGAGGCCCGCCACCGGGATCGCCGCCCAGTCGGGCCGGTTCTCGACCTCGTAGCGCAGCTCGTAGAGCAGCTTCTCCAGCTCGAAGAGCGCGAGCAACCGCTCTCCGCCCACCTCGCTCGGCGGCAGGAGCCTGGAGTCGACCGTCGAGCGATAGCCCGCCAGGAAGGCCTCGCGACACGACGCCTCCCAGCCGTCGGGCGGGGCGACGCCGGCGAGCAGCGGGCCCGCGTCCGCGGCGTACGTGAACGAGCGGAGCATGCCGGCGACGTCGCGCAGCGGCGAGGCGCGACGGCGGCGCTCGGGGAGCGGACGGGCGGGCTCGCCCTCGAAGTCGATCACGACCCAGTCGCCCGCGGTCGTCCAGAGCACCTGGCCCAGGTGGTAGTCGCCGTGGACGCGGATGAAGAGGCCGGCCGGGCCCGTGTGCGCGAGGTCGCGCACCAGCAGGCGCAGGTCGTCGGTGCGCCCGCGCACGGGCTCCAGCTCCTCGAGCTCGGGCAGCTCCGAAAGGACGCGCTCGACCTGCTCGTCGACGCGGGCGGAGAGCAGCGGGATCGCCTCGGCGCTCGGCTCCTCCGGCTCGAAGCCGGGATCGCCCGAACCGGCCGCCAGGGTCGAGTGCATCAGCCCGCTCACCTCGCCCAGCCGGTGCACCCGCTCCGGGAGCCAGCCGGGGTCCGTGCGGAGCGACTCGGTCGCCAGCTCCCAGCCGCCGCCGACGGCGTCGACCAGCGCCGTCACGACGACCAGCGTCGTCTCGAGCGGCCGGCCGAGGTGGTCGATCCAGCCCTCGAGCAACGGCGCGTTCTCGAAGTCGTGCAGGCCGAGCACGCGCAGCATCTCGAGCTCCGGGTTCGGGCCGGCCTCGAGCCGCCGGAAGAGCTTGAGCACGTGCCGCTCGTCCAGCACGACCGTCGAGTTGGACTGCTCGACGCCCATCGCCCGGACCTGCTCGCACGGCGTGCGCACCCCCGCGACCGAGGCGATCCGGCGGAGGATCGAAGGGTCGTCCAGCCCGTCCACAACGTCGCCGTCGAGCGAGAGCGCGAGCGCGTAGAGCTCGTGCGTCCCCTCCGGGAAGCCGACCTCGACGATCGCGATCGCCGCGTCGGGCGGACCGCCGGGCACCTCCACGATCCCCGCCACGTGGGCCGTGCTCGGCTCCCGCGTCTTCGACATGAACCAGCGCTGCCCGACGATCAGCTCGAGCAGCTGCTCGCCGGTGAGCGCCTCGGCCCTCGGCACCGCGCCCGTCATTGCTCCTCCGCCTCGGTCAGCTGGAACCAGAAGAAGCCACGCGGCCCCAGCGTGAGCAGGTACGGCAGCTCGCCGATCGGCGGGAAGGGCGTGCGGCCGAACATCTCCACCGGCACGCGCCCCTCGTAGCGGGAGAGGTCGAGCTCGACCGCCTGCGCCGTCCTGGCCAGGTTGTGGACGCAGAGCACGATGTCGCCGACGTACGTGCGCACGTGGGCGAAGATCCGGGGGTTCTCCGGCCGTAACGCCTCGTAGTCGCCGAGACCGAAGACCGGGTGCTGCTTGCGAAGCTCGATGAAGCGCCGCAGCCAGCGCAGAAGCGACGTCGGCGAGCGCAGCTGCGCCTCGACGTTGACGGCCTGGTAGCCGAACACCGGGTCCATCAGCGGGGGCAGGTAGAGCTGGGCGAAGTCGGCCCGCGAGAAGCCGCCGTTGCGGTCCCCCGTCCACTGCATCGGCGTCCGCACGCCGTCGCGGTCGCCGAGGTAGACGTTGTCGCCCATGCCGATCTCGTCGCCGTAGTAGAGGACCGGCGAGCCGGGCAGCGAGAACAGGATCGCGTGCATCAGCTCGATCTCGTCGCGGCCGCCGTCGAGCAGCGGCGCCAGGCGGCGGCGGATGCCGAGGTTGATCTTCATCCGCGGGTCGCGCGCGTACTCGGCGTACATGTAGTCGCGCTCCTCGTCGGTGACCATCTCGAGCGTCAGCTCGTCGTGGTTCCGCAGGAAGAGTCCCCACTGCGCCGACTCGGGGATCCGCGGCGTCCGGTCGAGGATCTCCAGCATCGGCTTCGCCTCCTCGCGGCGAAGCCCCATGAACATCCGCGGCATCACCGGGAAGTGGAAGGCCATGTGGCACTCGTCCCCGTCACCGAAGTAGTGGACGACGTCCTCCGGCCACTGGTTCGCCTCGGCGAGCAGGACGCGGTCGGGGTAGCGCGCGTCCACCTCCGCCCGGACGCGCTTCAGGTACTCGTGCGTCCGCGGCAGGTTCTCGCAGTTCGTCCCCTCCTCCTCGTACAGGTACGGGACGGCGTCGAGGCGGAACCCGTCCAGCCCGATGTCGAGCCAGAAGCGCAGCACGCCCAGCATTGCCTCCTGCACTTCGGGGTTCTCGTAGTTCAGGTCGGGCTGGTGGTGGAAGAACCGATGCCAGTAGTACTGCTCCGCGACCGGGTCCCAGGTCCAGTTCGACGTCTCCGTGTCGACGAAGATGATCCGCGCGTCGGCGTAGCGGCCCGCGTCGTCGGACCAGACGTACCAGTCGCGCTTGGGCGAGTCGCGGCTCGACCGGGACTCCTGGAACCACGGGTGGTCGCTCGAGGTGTGGTTCATGACCAGGTCGGCGATCACGCGCAGGCTCCGCTCGTGGGCCTCGCGGACGAACTCGCGAAAGTCCTCGAGCGTGCCGTAGTCCTCGTGCACGTCGTCGAAGTCGGCGATGTCGTAGCCGCCGTCGCGCAGCGGCGAGGGGTAGAAGGGCAGCAGCCAGATGCAGTCGATCCCGAGCCACTGCAGGTAGTCCAGCTTCTGCGCCAGCCCGCGGAAGTCCCCCGAACCGTCGTCGGAGGAGTCGAAGAACGCGCGCGTGTGCAGCTCGTAGAAGACCGCGGTCTTGAACCACAGCGGCTGCTCCTCGAACCAGTGCTCGGTCATCGCTCCTCGGCGCAAGGACGGGAATCCGCACTCATGTGCAGATTCCCGTCCGCGCAAAGATCCCTGAAGGCGCCCCGCTTTCGCGGGTCGCAGGCGTGCAGATACGGGTCCGACAGGCGCCCGTTCATCCGCCGACCTTCAGCACATGCGCACCACCGGGCTCGAGCCTGACGTAGTTGCGGCCCGTGCGCCAGGCGTAGCGGGCACCGGCGAGCAGGTCGCGGACGGGGAACTCCGGCGGCAGGCCCAGTTCGGGCGGTAGGACGGCGAGGCCCTCGCGCGCCGCGAACGGGTCGATGTTGACGACCACCACGACGGCGTCGTCGCCGGAGCGCTTCGCGAACCCGACGAGAGCGTCGGAATGCGTCTCGAGCCAGGCGAGGCCGTCGAAGCGCTGCAGCGCCGGGCTCTCGCGCCGGATCTCGTTCAGGCGCCGGAAGAGCGGCAGCAGCGGGCCCTCGAGCCGGCGCCGCTTGACCTCGTACTTCTCCGAGTCGAGGTACTCCTCGCTGCCCTCCCGGACGGGCACGTTCTCGCATGCCTCGTAGCCCGAGTAGATGCCGTAGCTCGGGGAGAGCGTGGCGGCGAGCACGAGGCGCGCCTCGAAGGCCGGCCGGCCGCCGTGCTGGAGGTACGCGTGCAGGATGTCGGGCGTGTTGGCGAACAGGTTGGGCCGGTAGAACGCCGACCAGGAGCGCAGCTGCTCGACGAACTCGTGCAGCTCCGCCTTGCTGTTCTTCCACGTGAAGTAGGTGTACGACTGGCTGAAGCCCACCTTGGCGAGCGTGGTCATCATCGCGGGCCGCGTGAACGCCTCAGACAGGAAGATCACATCCGGGTACGCCTGCCTGACCTCCGCGATCGCCCACTCCCAGAACGGCACCGGCTTCGTGTGCGGGTTGTCGACGCGGAAGACGCGCACGCCGCGCTCGCACCAGCCGAGCAGGACGTCGCGCAGCGCCTGCCAGAGCAGCTCGCGCTCGGGCGTGTCCCAGTCCACGTTGACGATGTCCTGGTAGCGCTTGGGCGGGTTCTCGGCGTACTTGATCGAGCCGTCCGGCCGGTGCTTGAACCACCCCGGATGCTCCTTCAGCCAGGGGTGGTCGGGCGACATCTGGATCGCGAAGTCCAGAGCAAGCTCTACCTTCGCGGCCGCCGCCGCCTCCACGAGCGCGTCGAAGTCCGCGTCGGTGCCGAGCTCGGGATGGAGCGCATCGTGGCCGCCCGCGCCGGAGCCGATCGCCCAGGGACTGCCAGGCTCGCCCGGGCGCGCGGTCTCGTTGTTGTTGCGCCCCTTGCGGTTGGTCTCGCCGATCGGGTGCACCGGCGGCAGGTAGACGACGTCGACGCCGGCCTCGGCGAGCGCGGGAATCGCCCGCGCGACGCCGCGGAAGCCGCCCCAGGAGCGCGGAAAGAGCTCGTACCAGGTGCCGAAGCGGGCGCGCTCGCGCTCGACGTCGATCTCGAGCTTGCGCGACTGGGCCGCGTCGTGGCGGTCCTTCGCGCCGCGCGTCGGCGCTGCCTCCCGCCAGTCCTCGACGGCCCCCGCGCCGAACAGCTCCTCGCCCTCCGACAACTCGCCGCTCAGGTCGGTCTGCCCCGCCGCGACCTTGCGGTCGTGCTCCGAGAGCCAGGTCGCATAGCGGTCGACCCAGGCCTGGACCCGGTAGTCCCAGCGCCCGGCCGCGTCGACCTCGAAGGCGGCGGCGAAGCGGTCGTTGCCGAGCGGCTCGAGCGGCGCCTCCCGCCAGCGGCGCTCACCGCGCGGACGGTGGCGCACGACGCCGCGCAGCACGTCGTGGCCGTCCCGGAACACGGTTGCGCCGACGACGACGCGGTCGCCGACGCACGCCTTCACCGGATAGCGGCCGCAGTCGACCTGCGGACTCACGTCGAGGATCTGGATGCGCGAGTCGCTCACCAGTCCACCCTTTCGGCGCAAGGCCGCGAGGCCGCAGGAGCGGCTTCCCGGCCGCGCGAAAACCCCTGAAGCCGGCCGCTGTCGCGGCCGGGGGTGGTGGACACAGAACGTCTCATCCGTCCGAACGGTAAACAGTCACGGCATGTGGCTTACCCGTTCTCTCGGGATCGCGCTCCACCCGACCTCCCTGCCGGGCGGGCGGCTGGGCCGCGAAGCGTTCGCGTTCGTCGACTGGCTGACCGCCGCGGGCGCCCGCTGGTGGCAGGTGCTGCCGCTCGGCCCCCCCGACGCGTTCGGCTCGCCCTACTCCTCGGCGTCCGCGTTCGCCGGCTGGCCCGGGCTGCTCGCAGACCCGGATGCGCCCGTCTCCACCGAGGACGTTGCGGGCTTCCGCGAACGGCACGCCGCCTGGATCGGCGACTGGGAGGCCTGCGCCGGCGCCGGCGCGGTCGAGGCGCAGGTGCGATTCGAGCGGGAGTGGAACGGCCTGCGCGTCTACGCGGCGGAGCGCGGCGTCGGCCTGATCGGCGACGTGCCGATCTACGTCGGCCCGGCGAGCTGCGACGAGCGCACGCACGACGACCTGTTCCTGCCGCGTGCCGTCGTCGCCGGCGCGCCTCCGGACGCTCTCAACCCCGGCGGCCAGACCTGGGGCAACCCGCTGTGGGACTGGGACGCCTGCGCACGGACGGGCTACCGCTGGTGGATCGAACGCCTGCGCCGTACGCGCTCGCTGGTCGACGTCTTCCGGATCGACCACTTCCGCGGCTTTGCCGCCTTCTGGGCCGTTCCGGCCGGCGCGGCGTCTGCGCGCGAGGGCCGCTGGGTCAGGGGCCCGGGCACGGCGTTCTTCGACGCCGCCCGGGCGGAACTCGGCGAGCTCCCGGTGATCGCAGAGGATCTCGGGCTGATCACGCCGGACGTGGACGAGCTGCGCGACGCGCTCGGCTTCCCGGGCATGGCGGTGCTCCTGTGGGCGTTCGGCGGAGACCCCGGCAGCCCGCACCGGCTCGCCAACCATCGCGTCCACCAGGTCGTGTACACCTCGACCCATGACACGGAGACGCTCGCCGGCGCCTTCCCCGGCGAGGATCCGGCAGACCTCGTCGAGCTCGCCCTCACCTCCCGCGCGGCGCTCGCCGTCGTCCCGGCCCAGGACGTGCTCGGGCTCGGCAACGAGGCGCGCATGAACCGGCCCGGCGAGGCCGCCGGCAACTGGTCCTGGCGCCTCGAACCGGGCCAGCTGACGGCCGCACATGCTGCCTGGCTGCGCGCCGCGGCGACGGAAACAGGCCGTGTCTGACGACCTGCGCCGGCTTGCCCGCGACTCGCTCGTCTTCAACGCCCCGCTCTCGGAGGAGCGCGCGGCCGACCTCGTCGAGCGCCTCGCGCTCGCGCCCGGCGGGCACGTCCTCGACCTCGCCTGCGGCCGCGCCGAGCTGCTCCTGCGCGTCGTGGCGGCGCACCCGGGGACGACCGGCACCGGCGTCGACACGGACCGGGCGGCGCTCGACCGCGCCCGCGCCCGTGCGGCGGTCCTGCGGCTGCTCGACCGGGTCGACCTGGTCGAGGCGGATGCGACGACGTTCGGCGACCGGGGCGACGTCGTGCTCTGTGTCGGCGCGTCCCACGCCTGGGGCGGCACCGACGCCGCCCTCGCGGCGCTCGCCGGGTTCCTCCAGCCCGGAGGGCTACTCCTCCACGGCGACGGATTCTGGGCGGCCGAGCCGGGGGACGAAGCCCGCGCGCTCTTCGGCGACCTGCCGGCGGGGCTCGAGGGGCTGACCGCTGCGGCCGGGCGCGCGGGCTTGCGCATCGTCCACGCAGACGCGTCCAGTGCGGCGGAGTGGGACGCGTTCGAGTCGGGGTGGCGCGACGGCCTGCTGCGCAGCGGTCGGCCGGAAGCGGTCGCGTTCGCCCGCGAGCGGCGGCGGGAGTACGAGCAGGTCTACCGCGGCGTCCTCGGCTTCGGCTGGCTCGTGCTGGGCCAGTAGCCGGCCACGTCCGGCCGCCACCGCTCGCTGCCAGGCCGCGCCGGCCTCACGCCGACGCCGACTCGTCGGCGGGCTCCAGCGGGAGCTTGGCCGCCACCGCCTTGCGGACACCCGTCCCGTAGGCGACGTCGACAGAGTCGTCCTGGCGGTACGTGCCGGCCATGCCGACCCACATGGAGAGCCAGCGCCAGAACCCGAGCCGGCCCTCCGACCGCAGCTCGCGCTCGAACCAGAGCGTGTCCCCGTCGAGCTCGTAGTCGACGCCCTCCTGCTGCTCGACGCCGTTCAGGTAGACCTGAAAGGGTGGTGTGACGTAGCTGGGCAGCCGCACACGGGTTCGACGGCGCAGCGCTCCACCCACCCTCATAGAATGACACCGGCCGTGGGGACGAGGCTCGTCAGCGCCGGCGCGCTCGTCGCGCTCCTCGCGAACGCCGCACCGGCGCTCGCGGGCAACGGGGGCTTCGCGCCCGTCCCGCCGGAGTCGCCGAACGCCCACGACATCACGTGGACGTGGTGGTTCGTCTCGATCTTCATCGCGATCATTTTCGTCCTCGTCGAGGGGCTGCTGATCCTGTTCGTGATCCGCTACCGGCGCGGAAAGCGGGCGCGGGACGCTGACGGGCCGCAGGTGCACGGCTCGACCCGACTCGAGACGATGTGGACCGTCGCACCGGTGGTCATCCTCGCCGCGATCGGCGTCGCCGTCTTCTCCCAGCTGCCGGGCCTGCGCGACGTCCCGAGCGCGTCCGCGGCGGGCGAGAAGCTCGAGGTGACCGTCGAGGGACGGCAGTACTACTGGCAGTACGTGTACCCGAACGGCGTGATCGCGGCCGACCGCCTACGCGCGCCGCTCGGCGTCCCCGTCGAGCTGACCGTCGTCGCGCCCGAGACGGACGTGATCCACTCGTGGTGGATCCCCGCGCTCGGCGGCAAGATCGACGCGATCCCGGGCGTCGTCAACTCGACGTGGTTCCAGGCGGAGCGGACGGGGATCTTCCGCGGCCAGTGCGCCGAGCTCTGCGGGCTCGCGCACGCGAACATGCTCGCCGAGGTGGAGGTGCTGCCGGTGGACGAATTCGAGGCGTGGCTCGCCGAGCAGGAGGCAGCCCAGGCGGCCGGCAACTCCGACCTCGGCGAGGAGGTCTATACGGCCGCGTGCTCGACCTGCCACGGCCTCGAGGGCCAGGGCGGCGTCGCCCTCGCCGCGCCGCGGCTCGCCGGCTCGGCGCTCGTCGCCGACGCGGCGGCCGTCGAGCAGATCGTGCGGAACGGCCGCAACCAGATGCCCGCCGTGGGCGGCGGCTGGAGCGAGCAGGAGATGGACGCGGTGACCGACTACCTCGCGCAGGAGCTCGCCGGTGGCAGCCAGGGCTGAGACCGAGCAGATTCCCGCCTGGCAGCGCGGGAAGGTGGCGAGCTGGCTCGTCACCGTCGACCACAAGCGGATCGGGATCCTCTACCTCGGCACGTGCGGGGTCTTCTTCGCGCTCGCCGGGGTGATGGCGCTGCTCCTGCGCACGCAGCTCGCGCAGGCGGACGCCGACGTCCTCACGAAGGACACGTACAACGAGGTGCTGACGATGCACGGGACGGCGATGGTCTTCCTCGTCGTCGTCCCGGTCCTCGCCGGGCTCGGGAACTTCCTCGTGCCGCTGATGATCGGAGCCGCCGACATGGCGTTCCCGCGCCTGAACGCCCTCTCCTACTGGCTGTTCCTGTTCGCGGGGCTCGTGCTGCTGCTCTCGTTCACCGCCTCCGGCGGCGCCGCGCGAAGCGGCTGGACGAGCTACCCGCCGCTCTCGGTGCACTCCGGCGGCAACGGCCAGGACCTCTGGATCCTGGCCCTGCACATCCTCACGATCTCCTCGATGGCGGGAGCGATCAACTTCGTCGTCACGGTCCACAACATGCGCGCCCGCGGGATGACGTGGATGCGGCTGCCGCTGTTCGTCTGGTCGGTCTACATCTACGCGTGGCTGCTCATCCTCGTGCTCCCGACCCTCTCGGCGGGCCTCACGATGCTCCTGCTCGACCGGCAGGGCTGGACGCACTTCTTCGACCCGGCGGAGGGTGGCAGCGCCGTCCTCTACCAGCACGCGTTCTGGTTCTTCGGCCACCCCGAGGTCTACATCATGGTGCTGCCGGCGTTCGGGATCATCTCGGAGGTGCTGCCGGTGTTCAGCCGCAAGCCGATCTTCGGCTACAAGGTGATCGCCTTCTCGACGATCGCGATCGCCTTCGTGTCGATGCTCGTCTGGGCGCACCACATGTTCACGGTCGGGATGCCCGACTACCTGAACGGGTTCTTCATGATCAGCTCGATGCTCGTGGCGATCCCGACCGGCGTCAAGATCTTCAACTGGCTGGCGACGCTCTGGCGCGGCAACCTGATCTTCGACACGCCGATGCTCTTCGCGCTCGGCTTCCTCTCGATCTTCACGGTCGGCGGCCTCTCCGGCATCTACCTGGCCGCGTTCCCGATCGACTGGCAGGTGCACGACACCTACTTCGTGGTCGCGCACTTCCATTACGTGCTGTTCGGCGGCTCCGTCTTCGCGATCATGGCCGGGCTCTTCTACTGGTGGCCGAAGTTCTTCGGGCGCATGCTGGACGAGCGCCTGGGAAAGATCACCTTCGTGCTCATGTTCGTCGGCTTCAACCTGACGTTCTTCCCGCAGCACCTGCTCGGGCTCGCGGGGATGCCGCGCCGCATCTACACGTACGGCGAGGACGGCCTGTGGGAGGGCTACAACCTGACCTCCACGATCGGCTCCTACGTGATGGGCCTGGGGCTGCTCGTCTTCCTCTACGCGATCGTGAAGAGCCGGCACGGGCGCCGCGCCGGCAACGACCCCTGGCAGGCCGACACGCTCGAGTGGTACACGACCTCGCCGCCGCCACCGCACAACTTCGACTCCGTCCCCTACGTGACGAGTGCCCGCCCGCTGTACGACCTGCGCCGGCGGCTGAAGGAGGCCGGTGCGCTCTAGCGCGTCCCCCGGGCCGCTCCTGCGCCTGACCGCGGTGGCTGCCGCAGTGGCCGCCGCTGCGGTCGTCGTCAGCGCCGCGTTCGAGCTGGGCGCGACGCACTGGGGAGTCGCGCTGGTCGCGCTGCCGCTGCTCGTGGCCGTCTGGGTCTCCGCCCGGGTCGCCTATCCGCGCCTCGAGCTGCCCGCGGCCGCCGCCGTCGGCCTGATGCTCGCCGCGGTCGCGACCGGCGGGCTCGTCGCCGCGACCGACGACGCGCGCTGGGCCGTCGCGCTGCACGTCGCCGCCGCCGGGTCGGCTCTCGCCGCGTCGCTCGTCACGACGGCCGTCTCGTTCCGCGGCGAGCCGCTCCCGCTCGGCCCCTGGCGCGACTACGTGACACTGACGAAGCCGCGGATCATGACGCTGCTCCTGCTCACCGGCGCCGCGGGGATGTTCGTCGGCGCCGGCGGCTGGCCTGGGGGTTGGGAGCTTGCCGCGATGCTCCTCGGGCTCGGGCTCGCCTGCGGCGGCGCCAGCGCGCTCAACCACGTCATGGACGCCGACATCGACCGCCTGATGGGCGAGCGCACGCGCGCGCGCCCGGTGGCGTCGGGCCGTGTCCCCGCCCCGCGCGCGCTCGAGTTCGGCCTCGTGCTCTCGGCGCTCTCGTTCGCGCTGCTCGCGTCGACGGTCAACGTGCTGACGGCCGTGCTGGCGCTGGTCGGCAACCTGTTCTACGTCGTCGTCTACACAGGCTGGTTGAAGCGCTCGACGCCTCAGAACATCGTGATCGGGGGCGCGGCCGGCGCGGTGCCGCCCCTCGTCGGCTTCGCCGCCGCCACCGGCGACCTCACGCTGCCGGCGCTCTGGCTCTTCCTGATCGTCTTCCTCTGGACGCCGCCGCACTTCTGGGCGCTCGCCCTGATGATCCGCGAGCACTACGCCGCCGCGCAGGTGCCGATGCTGCCGGTCGTCCGGGGCGAGCGCGAGACGACACGCCAGATCCTGCTCTACTCGGTCGTCCTCGTCGCCTTCACGGTCGTCGTCGGACTGTGGCTCGGGCCGCTCTACACCGTCGCCGCGGCCGTACTCGGGCTGCTCTTCCTCGCGCTCGCCTGGCAGCTGCGCCGCGACACCTCGCGCCGCCACGCCGCCGTGCTGTTCCACTACTCGCTGCTGTATCTCGCGCTCCTGTTCGTCGCCGCCGCCGTCGACCCGCTCCTGGTGTAGCCGTGGATCCCGAGCTCGAGCGAAAGAACCTCCTCCTCGGCTGGGCCATCTTCGGGCTCTTCGTGCTGCTCTTCGCCGGGACGTTCCTGATCGCGCTCGTCTACCTCCAGCTCGACTGACGGTCGCGCTGGGCCGTCCCGACCCGATCCCCGGCGAGCTCGCGTGACGGACGACCTCGAGCTCGCCCTCGCGCTCGCCGACGAGGCGGACGCGATCGCGCTCGACCGCTTCCGCGCGGCCGACCTGCTCGTCGAGACCAAGCCGGACCTGACGCCCGTCACCGAGGCGGACCGCGCGGTCGAGGCGGCGATCGTCGTGCGCCTCGCCCGCGAGCGCGGGGGCGACGCCGTCCTCGGCGAGGAGCACGGCCCACGCGGACAGGGCCGGCGCCGCTGGATCGTCGACCCGATCGACGGCACTCGCAACTACTCCCGCGGCGTGCCGGTGTGGGCCACACTCGTCGCCCTCGAGATCGACGGCGCGCTCGAGCTCGGCGTCGTCTCCGCACCCGCGCTGGGACGGCGCTGGTGGGCGGCGCGCGGGCTGGGAGCATTCGCCGACGGCGCGCCGATCCGCGTCTCCCGCGTCGGCCGCGTCGAGGACGCCGTCCTGTGCTTCGCGCTCGAGCGGCCTCTGCCGGAGCTGGCCCGGCGCTGTTGGCACCCGCGCGCCTACGGCGATTTCTGGGCCCACATGCTGGTCGCGGAGGGCGCCGTCGACGGGGCGATCGACGCCGTCGGCGTGGACCTCTGGGATCTCGCCGCCGTGCAGGTCGTGGTCGAGGAGGCGGGCGGGCGCTTCAGCGACGCCGCCGGCGTCGCGCGGGCCGACCGCGGAACGGGGATCTCCTCCAACGGCCTCCTCCACGAGGAGCTGCTCGCCGCGCTCGAGCCGGGCTGACCGCGAGGGCCTTGTGACGATCAGTCACAAGGCCGACGCGGCTGCGGCCGGCGGTCAGATCGCCGGGGCGGGCTCGGGCGGGGGCGTCGCGCCCTCGTCGCGGAGCCGCCGGATCAGGTCGTGGATGTCCGCGATCTCCTGCTCGAGGTCGCGCTGGCGCTCCTCGAGCGCCGCGAGCAGGTCCTCACGGCTCGGCGCCCGCCACCCGCGGCGGTGTCTCCGTCCGCACATGGTCACCTCCTTCCGCTGCGCGAGTCAGGAAGTCGTCGAGCCCGGCGCGAAGCGCCCCGAGCGCCTCCAGCCAGGCATCGAGGAGTGCCCGGCCCTCCGCCGTGAGCGCGTAGGTCCGCTTGGCCGGGCCGGGCAGGTCCGCCCGCCACTCGGACGTGACCACGCCCTCCTCCTCCAGCCCCCGCAGGACGCGGTAGAGGTTGCCGACGTCAACGCGCTCCGCGCCGAGCAGGTCGGGCAGCCGGTCGAGCAGCTCGTAGCCGTGGGTCGGGCGCTCTGCGAGGAGGAGGAGCAGCGCCGGCTCGGCCAGGCGCTCGACGCGGGCGCGGACACGCCAGCGGCCCTCGTGGAAGCGGCGGTTTCGCGCCCGCAGGCGGCGCCGGGTACGCTCGCGCATGACTTGTACATATGTATCACACAGATAGCACCCAGAGGCGCGCGCGTACACGCCCACGAGGGCCACGTCCCCGCCGGACATTGTCCGGGGTCTGACCCCGGACGCGTCCCTCGCCGACGTGGCCGAACTGCGCCGAAAGCGTGACTTCTTCTCCACGGGCCGCGCCGCCCGAGCGACCCGCTACGGAGCGGCTGGCGGAGCGGAGGCCGCCCCCGGCGCTCAGCGCACGGACTGGACGGCGGCCTCGTAGACGCGGTCGCGCCCGAGCACGTCCAGCTCGGCGGACAGCAGGTCGCCGGGCCCGGGCGGGTCGCCGAAGGGGGGCTCGAGCTCCCGCCCGTCGACCGCGACCGCCTCGACCGTGTCCGCCGCGCGGCGCGTCAGCGCGATCCGGCGCCGGAGCCGGGCCCGCAGCCAGCCGGCGAGGAGGAGGGCGTCCGCGCGCGGCCCCGTGACTCGAACCCGGCGCGCCTTGCCGACCGCCGGCCAGGCCTCGGCGAGCCGGACCCGCCAGGGCAGCAGCCGCCGGAAGGCGATGTCCGAGACGGCGACCCGGTCGAAGAGCGCCTCGAGCCGCCCGTACTGGCCCGGAAGGCCGGCCCACTCGCCGGAGTCGACGACGAGCCGGTCGACGACGCCGACGACCTCGTCCAGCTCGCTGGCACCCCAGGGCGGCCGGCCGCGCCAGCGGCAGAAGGCCGGCAGGTCGGGGATCAGCAGCGGCAGCACGATCGACGCCGGATGCCGCGCCGCCGCCCCGAACAGGCGGATCTCGACGACTTCGGAGTAGATCTCGCGCTCGGCGCCCTCGAGCGTGACGTCCTTCAGCGCCGCCTCCGCCTCGATCCGAGCGCGCCGGCCCGGCTCGGGGATGAGGAAGATCGTCCGCGCCGGATGCCGCTCCTCGAGCCGCGCGAACGTGGCCTGGGCCTGCGGCAGCCAGCGGGGCGGGGCCCAGACGACGTGGGTCGCCGTGCTCATCCGCAGATCGGCGTGCCCGTCCCGCTCGGCCGTCTCGCGGCGCCGCAGTGCACCCAGCTGCCGCTCGATCTCCGCGATCACACCCACGGCCGCGCCTCAGTGCCGGCGCCAGGAGCGCCCGTCGCGGTGGACGAGCTCGTCCGCCGCCGCCGGCCCCCAGCCGCCGGCCTGGTAGTTCGGGAAGCTCGGCCGGTCGCGCTGCCAGGCGCCGATGATCGCGTCGACGAGCTTCCACTGCTCCTCGACCTCGTCCTCCCGCGTGAAGAGCGTCGCGTCGCCCAGCATCGAGTCCAGGATCAGCCGCTCGTATGCCTCCGGCAGGCCGGTGCGGAAGGCGCCGCCGTAGAGGAAGTCCATGTGCACCGTCCGGATCGTCATCCCGGCGCCCGGCACCTTCGCCCCGACCGCGAGCGAGACGCCCTCGTCGGGCTGCACGTGGATGAGCAGGACGTTCGGCCGCAGGCCGTCGCCCGCGACGTCGGCGAACGGGGGATGCGGCGCACGCTGGAACTGGATCGCGATCGAGGTCTCCCGGCGTGCGAGCCGCTTGCCGGCGCGCACGTAGAACGGGGTGTCGGCCCAGCGCCAGTTGTCGACGAAGAGCTTCGCGGCGAAGTAGGTCTCCGTCTCCGAGCTCGACGCGACCCCCGGCTCCTCGCGGTAGCCCGGCGCCTCTTCGCCCTCCACCCACCCGGGGCCGTACTGGCCGCGCACCACCGACTTCGGGCCGGGGGTGTGGAGAGCGCGCAGCACCTTCACCTTCTCGTTGCGCACGGAGTCCGCGGTGAAGTCGATCGGCGGCTCCATCGCCGTCAGCGCGAGCAGCTGGAGCAGGTGGTTCTGGAAGATGTCGCGGATCGCGCCAGACCGCTCGTAGAAGCCCGCGCGGCCCTCGATCCCCATCGACTCCGCCACCGTGATCTGGACGTGGTCGATGAACTGGCGGTTCCAGATCGGCTCGAAGATGCCGTTCGCGAACCGCAGTGCGAGCATGTTCTGGACGGTCTCCTTGCCGAGGTAGTGGTCGATGCGGAAGACCTCGTGCTCGTCGAACCAGCGGTGGAGCAGGGTGTTGAGCTCCGTGGCCGAGGCGAGGTCGGTGCCGAACGGCTTCTCCACGATCACGCGAGTCCAGCCGCTGCCGGTGCGCCGCTCGCCGAGCTCGCCGACGACCGTCTCGAACGCCTGGGGCGGGATCGCGAGGTAGTAGAGGCGGTTGCCCTGCGTGCCGCGCTCCTCGTCCAGCTCGAGCAAGGTGCGGGCGAGGGCGTCCTCGCCCGGGTCCGAGTCGAACTCCGTCGCGACGTAGCGGACGCCGTCAGCGAGCCAGTTCCACACCTCCGACTTGAGCGGGTCGCGGCCGTGCTCCCGGACACCGGCCCGCATGTCGGCCAGGAACTCCTTCGTGGTCCGCTCGGTGCGCGCCACCCCGACGATCGCGAACTGCTCGGGCAGGAGCCGCCGGTACGCCAGCGCATAGAGGGCGGGGAAGAGCTTGCGCCTGGTCAGGTCGCCCGACGCGCCGAAGATCACGATCGCGCACGGGTCGGGCCGCCGCCGTACCGGCAGGCCCTCGGCCAGGGGGTTGCTCATCGCGGGTCGGGCCCCCGCTTGGCCTGCTCGACCGCCCGGACCGCATGGCCGCCGAACTGGTTCCGCAGCGCAGCGGCCACCTTGGCGGCGAAGTCGACGTCGCGCCGGGAGGCGAAGCGTGCGAAGAGCGAGGCCGCGATCACCGGCACGGGGACTGCCTCGTCGATCGCCTCGTTGATCGTCCAGCGCCCCTCGCCCGAGTCCTCGACGTAGCCGGCGATCTCGTCCAGGCCGGAGCCGTACTCGTCGAACGCAGTGTGGAGGAGCTCCAGCAGCCAGGAGCGGACGACCGAGCCGTAGCGCCAGATGCCCGCGATCTCGGTCAGGTCGAGCTCGAACTCCGAGTGGTGCATCAGCTCGAACCCCTCGGCGTACGCCTGCATGAGCCCGTACTCGATCCCGTTGTGCACCATCTTCACGAAGTGCCCCGCGCCTGAGGGGCCGACGTGCGCCCAGCCGCTCTCGGGCGCGAGCGTCTCGAAGACCGGCCCGAGCCGCCGGACGGGTCCCCGGTCACCGCCGACCATCAGGCAGAAGCCGACCTCGAAGCCCCAGACGCCGCCGGAGACGCCCGCGTCGACGAACGAGACCTTGCGCTTGCGCGCGTCGCGGTAGCGGCGCTGCGAGTCGCGGAAGTTCGAGTTGCCGCCGTCGACCACGGTGTCGCCGGGCTCGAGCACGTCGAGCAGCTTCGCGACGGTGTCCTCGGTGATCTTGCCGGACGGCACCATCGCCCACACGTGACGCGGCGGCTCGAGCTGCTTCGCGAGCGCGCGGAGCGACCGGGCCGTCGAGGGGACCTTCGGGTCGTAGGTGGCCACCTCGTGCCCGGCCGCTTCCAGGCGCCGGGTCATCCCGGAGCCCATGCGGCCCAGACCGACCATCCCGATCTTCACGACACGACCTCCTCGAGTCGGACACGCGCGACGCGACGGCCGCGCTCGCGGAGCGACGCGAGGTCGCCCTCGGCCTGGGCGGCGAGCAGGCGCCGGAAGCCGAACGGCTTGTCCGGGATCGCGAGCTCCTCGCCGGGGTCGTCGACCACCTGCAGGTAGAGGCCGGTGTTCGGGCCCCCCTTGTGCAGCTGACCGGTCGAGTGCAGGTAGCGCGGGCCGAGGCCGACGGTGACCACGCAGCCGGTCGCGCGGGCGCGCTCGGCGAGCGGCGCGAGCTCTGCCTCGCGGGCGGGATCGACGAACGCCTGGATCGCGACGTAGTCGCCGGCCCGTGCCTGGGCGAGCAGCTCGTCCACAGAGCCGGCCGGTTCGAGCGCCGGCTCGACCTCCGTCCCCAGGACCTCGACCGTCCGGTCCTTCGCCGCCTGCACGTCCGGCTGGTCGAACGGGTCGATCCCGAGCACGTGCCCTGCCACCGCGACGGCGAACTCCCAGCGGAACATCTCGGCTCCGAGCTCGTATGCACTCGAGAGCCGGACCTCGTGGCCCTGCCGGTCGGCCCCCTCGGGAGACTCGCCAGGAGCGGGCACGAGCCCCTTGCCCCGCTTCCCGGTCGACTCCGCCAGCAGCTGCTCGAGCCAGAGCCCGAACCCGTCCGGATTCGGCATGCAGACCTTGTCACGCCCCGCGCTCCATCCCTCGCCGAGCGCCAGCCCGAGCTCGAGACCGGGATTGCCGTCGCCGGGAAGGCGGCACGCCTCCGCCGCCTCGAGCGCCCGCTCGAGCAGCCGCTCGACGTCGGCGCCCATCAGCGCGGCGGGGACGAGGCCGAACGGCGACAGCGCCGAGTAGCGCCCGCCGATCGAGGGCACGCCGTGGAAGACCGCGGCGAACCCGTGCTCGCCGGCGGCGCGCTCGAGCTCGGAGCCGGGGTCGGTGATCGCCACGAAGCGCTCGCCGCCGCCGGACCACGCGCGGAAGAAGTCCGCGTGGCAGCGCGTCTCCAGCGTCGTGCCCGACTTCGAGGAGACGAGGACGAGCGTCCGTGCCGGGTCGAGCCGGGCGGCGACCCGCTCGACCTCGCGCGGGTGCGTGGTGTCGAGGACGTGGAACCGACCGGCCCCGAACCAGCGGCGGAAGACCTCGGGCGCGAGGCTCGACCCGCCC
>DASTPC010000015.1:0-6600 GCA_035720085.1 Gaiellaceae bacterium | reverse complement strand
CGGGCCGCGGACGCCTTCCGGGCGCGCCCGCGCACACGGGTCCTCCCGCTCGGCTCCGTCGACGAGGAACCGGTACCGCTCCGCGGGAGCGAGCGAGACGTCGCCGGCCCAGAAGCCGCCCGGCACCCGCTCGAGCGGCTGCGGCGTCCCGTCGCCGAGGACGGCGACGGAAGCCGCGCGCGGCGCCCACACGCCTGCCAGGGCGCGTCCGTCCCCCTGCGGGATCACCCCGAGCGGCGGTGCGGCCGGCGTCACGCTCGGACGCTACCCGCGTGCTCGACCGCGCGACTCGCCGCACTACGCAGGGACTCCCGTGCGCGCCTCGTACACTCGGAGCGTGGCAGGGACGAGCAGACGTGCCGTCGCGGGTGCGCTCTCCGCGGCCGTGCCCGGTGCCGGCCAGGTCTACGCCGGCGCGAGGCGCCGGGGCGCGCTGCTGGCCGGAATCGCGCTCGCGTCGGCCCTCGCCGCCGTGGTGCTGTTCGTCGAGTCCGACCCCGTCTCGGTCGCGCAGGTGGCGCTGCGGCGCGATGTCGCCGCGGCGCTCCTGGCCGCGAACCTCGGCCTGCTGGCGTTCCGGTCGTTCGCGGTGGTCGACGCCTGGCGCCTGGGCGCCCGTTCCGGCCACCGCGCGGGGCCGCTCGGACTCGCCGTGCTCGCAGGCATCCTCGCCCTCACCGCTCTCCCGCACGCCGCGGTCGCCTACTACGGCGTCCGCGGCTACGACGCCCTCGCCGCCGTCTTTGCCGACGACGAGCCGTCCGACGTGCTGCCCGCCCGCGGCGTCTTCCTGATCGACCGCGTCGGGGCGCGGCCGCTGCGCGCCGACCCGCCCACCGCGGGCGCGCAACGCGCCCAGGAGCTCCGCCCGACGCCGTTCCGCGGACAGGCGCTGCCGCTCGGCCCGAGCTCGGATGGGCGGCTCGTCGAGGTTCCGGGCGCGTCGACGCAGGCGACCGCACATCAGCCGCTGGCGGAGGCGCGACCGTGGGTGACGCTGCTCCTGATCGGCTCCGACGCCGGCCCCGAGCGGCCCGGCAACCGCACCGACACGATGATCGTGGTCGCGCTGGAGCGCGGCACCGGCCGGGCGGCCGCGCTCGGGATCCCGCGCAACATCGTCGGCGTGCCGTTCGCCGGCGAGGCCCGGAACACCGCCAAGCGGTTCACGCAGCCGCTCAACGCCCTCTACGACTGGGGCCACGCGCACGAGTCGCTCTTCCCGGGCGGCGACGATCCGGGCGCGACCGCGCTCAAGCAGACCATCTCGAACCTGCTCGGGATCCGCGTCGACTACTACGCCATGGTCGACCTGGACGGCTTCGTGGACATGGTCGACGCGCTCGGCGGGGTCACGATCCACGTGAAGGAGCGGATCGTCGACTCCGTGACGCGGCCCGCGTGGGGGGAGACCAAGCCGACGATCGACGTCCTGCCCGGGCACACGTACCACTTCAGCGGCCGCACCGCGCTCGCGTACGTTCGCTCGCGCAAGGCGTCGAGCGACTACACGCGGATGGCGCGCCAGCGCTGCTTCCTGAGCGCCGCCGCCCGCCAGGTCGACGTCGCCTCGGTGCTCCTCCACTTCGGCAGCCTGGCCTCGATCGCGAAGCAGAGCGTCCGCACCGACATCCCGCTCGACCGCGTCCCCGACCTTGTCCGGCTGGCTGCGGCGGTCGACCCGGAGCTGACGGTCACCGAGACCTTCGGTCTCGACTACGTCCGCGGCCGCCGCGCCGCCGACGGCTACCCGCTGCCGGCCGTCAACCGGATGCGCGCAGCGGTCCGGCGGTTGATCCTCGCCCCGCCCGAGCAGGTGCGCGAGCGGCGCGGCGTCGAGACCACCGCCGGCAGCTGCTGAGCGGTCGGCCTTGCCGCCGGCCGCCCTCGAAGGCCGAAACGGACAGGGGGACTGTCCCCGGACATGGCTCGGCCGGGCACGTCCAGACCGTGCCGAAAGTGCAACAAGTTGCCCACAGGCGCGCCGGCGCCTGCGGCGGGGGCCTACTGGCGCTCGTCCCGGAGCGCCTCGACGAGCTCGCGCTTGCTCATGCCCGAGCGGCCCTTGACCTTGCGCTTGCGGGCCCGCTCTCGTAGCTCGTCCACGGTGAGGTCCGCGAGCGCGGCGCCTCCGTTCCGGCCGTTCGACCGCGAGCTGCCACTTGCCGCCTTTCCGCCGCCCTTCAGCGCCTGGACGCTCTGGCGCAGGGCAGCCAACAGGTCGGTCGGCTCCTCGGGCTTCTCCGGGCGCGGACGGTGGACCTCCTCGCCCTTGCGCTTGCGCTTCACGATCTCGAGCAGACGCTCCCGGTAGACGTCCTCGTAGCGCTCTGGCTCGAAGTCGCCCGCGATACCCCCGATCAGGTCGAGCGCCGCCTCGAGCTCGCGCGCGCCGACCCTCACGCCCGTCGGCGCCAGCTCCGCGTGCGGGCGGATCTCGTCGGCGAAGTACATCTTCTCGAGCGTGATCACGCCGTCGCGCACGCGCAGGCAGCCGAGCTGCTGCCGGTCGTGGAACACGTAGCGTGCTATCGCCGCGAGCCCCGCGCGCTCCATGGCCCGGACGAGCAGCGCATACACCTTCTCGGCGCCTTCCTGCGGGCCGAGATAGAAGCTGCGCTCGAAGTAGATCGGGTCGATCTGGTCGTGCGGGACGAAGTCGAGGATCTCGATCGCGCGGTAGCCCTCCTCCTGCGCGGCCTCGAAGTCCTCGTCGGTCAGGTAGACGAGCTCGCCGTCGTCCACCTCCAGCGCCTTCACGATCTCGTCCGCCGGAACCGGCTTCTCCTCCCGCTTGCAGACCTTCAGGTAGCCGATGCGGCCGCCGTCCTTCTCGTGCACGAGGTGCAGGTCGAGATCGTGCTCGTCGATCGCGGCGTACATCCGCACCGGGGCGTTCACGAGCCCGAAGGCGATGCTGCCGGTCCAGATCGCGCGCGGCACCCGACCGGGATACCCCTCCTGCGGGTTCGCCAATCAGGCGACCAGCGCCCGGCGGATGCGCCAGGAGCGGAGCAGGCTGAGGAGCGCTGCCTCCTCGACGTCCAGGCCGAGGTCGCGCGCACCGACCACGCGCAGCCGGCGCGGCCGGAAGTCCTCGAGCGTGCGCCCGTCGAGGTACTGCTCGACGACGGCGGGGCTGACGTAGGACGCGCGCGCCACCGACGGCGTGTTCCCGAGCCGCTCGCCCACGGTGCGCATGACCGCGGCGAGCACGCGCTTCGCCTCGCCCTCGGAGGACGGCGGGCCGTGCTCGGCCAGCGCGATCGCCGCTGTCAGCGTCCCGCCCCACGTGCGGAACTCCTTCGCCGTGAACCCCCCGCCCATGTGCTCGGCGAGGTAGTCGTTCAGCTGCGGAGCCGTCAGGTTGAAGAGGCCGTCGTCGCCCCTGTAGCGGAAGAGCCGTGCGCCGGGCAGATCGAGCAGCGAACGAAACGCAGCTCCGAGCTCCTCGTCCACAACCGTCGTCCGCACGCCCGCGCGGCCCTTCGTCGCGAAGCGGAACGAGACCCGCCTGCCGCGCACGGCGACGTGGCGCTTGCGCAGGGTCGTCACGCCGTAGGTGCGTGCCCGCTCCGCCGAGCGCTCGGAGCCGACGCGGAACCAGGCAAGGTTGATCACCCGCACGGCGATCGCACAGGCCCAGTCGCGGTTCAGCCCATCCGCCTCGACATGCCTCGCCATTGCCTCGCGGAGATCGGGCAGCAGCTCGCCGAAGCGGACGAGCCGCTCGAACTTGGCCGTCTCCTGGGCGGCCCGGAACTGCGGGTGGTAGCGGTACTGGGTACGCCCGGCCGCGTCGACCCCCGTGGCCTGGAGCTTGGCGGCGGGGTTCGGCGAGATCCAGACGTCGCGCCACGCGGGCGGGATCGCGAGCGCCTCGATGCGGCGCAGCTTCTGCTCGTCGGTGATGGGCTCGCCGCGCGCGTCGCGGTAGCGGAAGCGGCCGCGGGAGCCCGTCCGCCTCCAGCCGCCGCGGCGGCTCATCGTCCTCCCGTCCGGTGCATCCGCGGCTCGGGTTCCCGCCAGCCCGGGTCGTCCAAACGCCGCCGTGCGGTTTGCTCCTCGCGGGCGCGCGGTATCCCGCAGCCATGGACGCTCGGGCGCACGCGCTCGCGGACGCGGCGACGATCGAAGAGGCTCGTGCGGCCTCGGCCGGATGCCGTGCCTGCGATCTCTGGCGGCTCGGCACGCAGACGGTGTTCGGCGAAGGCCCGGTGGGCGCGCGGCTGTTGTTCGTCGGAGAACAGCCGGGCGACCGCGAGGACCTGGCCGGCGAGCCGTTCGTCGGCCCGGCGGGAAGGTTGCTCGACGAGGCGCTCGCGGCCGCTGGAATCGACCGGGACGAGGTCTACCTCACCAACGCCGTCAAGCACTTCAAGTGGCGCCCGAGCGGCAAGCGGCGGATCCACGACAAGCCGAGCTGGAGCCAGATCCAGGCCTGTCGGCCGTGGCTCGACCTGGAACTGCGGCTCGTTCGGCCGGAGGTCGTCGTCCTGCTGGGCGCGACTGCGGCCCAGTCGCTGCTCGGAAAGGAGTTCCGCGTCACCCGCGGGCGTGGCCGCGTGCTCGCGGCGCCGTTCGCCCGGGCGGTGGTGGCGACGGTGCACCCGTCCTCGATCCTGCGCGCCCGCGACACGGAGCGGGAGGCGGGCCTCGCCGGGCTCGTCGCCGACCTGGAGGTCGCGCGCGGCGCTCTGCGAGAGCCCGCGCGGCGCTGAGCCGATGCCATCCAGGCTCCCTGACGACTTCCCGCGGTTGATCGAGACGATGAAGCGCGCCTCGGCGGCGCTTCGCGACGCGCAGGTGCCGGTGCTGCTCGGCGGCGGCCTGGCGGCGTGGGCGCGCGGCGGCCCACCGACCGAGCACGACGTCGACCTCTTCGTCCGGCCCGAGCACGCCGAGGATGCGCTGACCACGCTGGTCGAGGCCGGCATGCGGGCCGACCGGCCGCCCGAGGGCTGGCTGCTCAAGGCGTGGGACGACGACGTGCTCGTCGACCTGATCTTCCGCCCGTCGGGCGGCCCGATCGACGACGCCCACTTCGCCCGTGCCGATCGGCTCGAGGTGATGGCGCAGCCGATGCTGGTTGCCTCGCTCGACGACGTCCTCGCGACGAAGTTGCTGGCGCTCGGCGAGCAGGAGCTCGACTTCGCGCCCGTGCTCGAGCTCGCACGCGCGCTCCGGGAGCAGATCGACTGGCGCGCCGTCCGGGCGCGCACGAACGGGTCTCCCTTCGCGGCCGCGTTCTACACCCTCGTGGAGGAGCTCGGCATCGCCGAGCGCGAGCCCGACCGTCAGGAGAGCCGGCCCCACCGTCCGGTAGCCGCCTCGACCGACGGATAGAGCGGCAGCGCCCGGTCGAGCATGGTCAGCTCGAAGATGCGCTGCACGTTCGGGCTCGTGCAGGCCACCCTGAGCTGCCCCCCGCGAGGGCGCAGGCGGCGAACCGTGCCGAGCAGCGCCCCCAGCGCGAGCGAGCTGATGAAGTCGCTGTCGCCGAGGTCGACGACGATCCGCAGCACGCCCGCCTCGATCACGCCGTAGAGATGCCGGCGGAGCTGCTGCGCAAGCTCGTAGCCGACGTCGCCCTGCACGAGCACGACCACCGTCTCGGCGTCGAGGAACGTCGACTCGATCTTCCCCTCCGGGGGGCCGCCGAGTGCCGTCTGGCCGGCATCGTCGCGGAGGCGGTGGAGATCGTCTGCCATCGCTTCCAGGATGACCTGACCGCCACGGGTCGAAACCGCCGCGTCGGCGGTCAGCGCACGAACGGGCGAAGGAGGTCGTCGATCTGCTTGCCGGTGGCCCTGCCCTCGAGCCGGGCCGCGGGCCTTCCGTCGGCGACGACGACCAGGGTCGGGGTGCGCACGATCCCGAGCCCCTCTGTCAGGGACGGGTTGCTGCCCACGTCGACCTCCTCGACCTGCACGCTGCTCTTGCGCGTCACCTTGAGCCAGGCGACGAGGCTCTGCATCCGCCGGCACGGTCCGGAGGTCCGCTCGGTGAAGAAGAGCAGGAGCGGCCGGGTGGCCGCTGCATCCGCCGGCCTGTCGACCGGAGCCCTTCGCTGTTTCCGTGTCTCCATCTCCTGCCTTCCCGTTGGAGCCACGCTCACGTTTCGTGTACCACCGCCGCCCGAATCGAAACGCAGCGCGCCGTTTTCTCCCTCTCGAACGGGAAGACGAAACCGGTGTCCGCGCACGAGCCGACGAGATCCGCTTCGCCCACCCGCTCGAGCGCGAGCTCGCGCGTGTCTTCGACCGGCACGGGATCCGGTGGCGCTACGAGGAGACCACGCTGACGGCGCCCCTAGTCCGTGCCGATCCGGAGCGACGAGGGCTGGTCTGCTGCGCGATGCCGCCGGAGCGCGTGCCCTGACGCCGGGCCGGGAAGCATCACTGCGTGTCGCGTCCGATCCGTATCGCCGCCGCGGGCGACATCCACGCCTCCGAGCCCCTCCGGCCCCGGCT
This sequence comes from Gaiellaceae bacterium, assembly GCA_035720085.1. Classification (GTDB taxonomy): domain Bacteria; phylum Actinomycetota; class Thermoleophilia; order Gaiellales; family Gaiellaceae; genus Gaiella. Next base: position 127 of record DASTPC010000015.1, on the reverse strand, counting down.
CGAGGCCGGGTTCGCGCGGCTCGTCGGGCACGCCGACCTCGTGCTCCTGGCCGGTGACCTGACGACCCACGGGCTTCCGGAGCAGGCGGCCGTGCTGGCCGACGCGTGCCGCACGCTGCAGGTGCCC
>DASTPC010000014.1:0-2921 GCA_035720085.1 Gaiellaceae bacterium | reverse complement strand
AGCGAGACCGGCATGATCAGCGTGCCCGCGTTCGCCGGCCGCTGGATCCACAGCCGGTCCGGGCTGGGCGCGACGTCGAGGGCGTACAGCTCGGTCGCCGTCGGCCTCGTCGCGCTGAAGGACGAGGCGGTGTAGGCCGAGCCGACGACGGTCACGTCGGCGGGCGTCAGCTTCGCGTCGAGGCTGAGGAGGTTGCCCTCGTCCGGGTTGAGCCGGATGTTGTCGTCCGCGTCGCTCGTGACGCGGATCTTGTCGACGGTCGGGTTGAAGTCGAACCCGATGTTCTGGCTGTTGAGCGCGGCGTTCGCCGGCTCGAACGCGGGGCCCTCGGCCACGGCGATGGCCGTCTGGACGTTCACGCGGTAGACGACCTTGTCGCTCCCGAGCCCGTAGAGATCTCCGGTCGCGGGCCGGAAGTCGATGCCTCGGAGCATCACGCCGGCGGGCAGGCCGGTGATCGCCGTCGAGCGGGCCTTGCGCGGCGAGTCGGCTCTGAACGCGAGCAGATTGCCCCTCGTGTCCGTCGCGAACATCAGGCGGTGACGGTCGTCGTCCGTGCTGCGCTTGCCGCCGGATGCCGAGGCGGCGAGCGGAACGGCCAGCGCGGCGATCGCGCCGAGCGCAAGGGCGATGCGGATGAGCCTGGTCATGCGAACCCTCCCCGGGTCGATGTGGTGCGAGGGCTTCGCCCGGCGGCTCGCTCGGGTTCGGGCTCGGCGCGAGAATTAACCTGCTGCTCATGAGTGCCCCGCCGTACGCGACCGCGCGCGTCGAGGTGGTGCGGCTGCCCGGCGGCGCCGCCGAGAGCGACGCCGTCGCCGTCGAGGAGCCGCTCGAGATCCGGATCGGCGGCCGGCCCGTGGCCGTGACGATGCGCACGCCCGGGCACGACGAGGAGCTCGCCCTCGGCTTCTGCCTCTCCGAGGGGCTGCGACCGACCGCCGCGCGCGTCCCGGCCGATCTCGCGGCCAACACGGTCGAGGTCGACGCGCCGGGCTTCGATCCCGCTCGGCTCGCGCGCAGCTTCTATACGTCGTCGTCCTGCGGGGTCTGCGGCAAGGGCGCGCTCGAGGCGGTCGCGGTCGAGGCGCCGCGCGTCACGAGCCGACTGCGCGTGCCGGTCAACGTCGTGGCTCGACTGCCGGAGCGGCTCGCGCGTGGGCAGGCCGCCTTCGCGTCAACCGGCGGGTTGCATGCCACCGGCCTCTTCGCTGCCGACGGCGAGCTGCGCTGCCTGCGCGAGGACGTCGGGCGCCACAACGCGATGGACAAGGTGCTCGGCTGGGCGCTCGGCCAGGACCTGCTGCCGCTCTCCGACCACGTCCTCTGCGTGAGCGGGCGCCTGTCGTTCGAGCTCGTGCAAAAGGCGGCCGTGGCGGGCTGCCCGATCGTGGCGGCCGTCGGCGCTCCGTCCTCGCTGGCCGTCGAGCTGGCGGCCGACCGCGGCGTGACGCTCTGCGGCTTCGTCCGAGAGGGTCGCGTCAACGTCTACACGGAGCCGTGGCGCATCGACAGCTGACGGGCGTCCTGCTCGTCGGGGGCCGCTCGGCGCGGTTCGGCTCGCCCAAGGCACTCGCGCGCCTCGGCGGAGAGACGCTCGCGGAGCGGGCGTGGCGCGTGCTCGGCGAGGCGTGCGGCGAGCGGCTCGCGGTGGGCAAGGCCGCTGACGGGCTGCCGCTCCCGTTCCCGCTCCTCGACGACGACAGCCCCGTGCGCGCCCCCATTGCCGGCCTCGTCGCGGGGCTGCGCGCGGCACGGAACGAGGTCATCGTCGCGCTGCCGGTCGACTGCCCGCTCGTGACGCCCGAGGCGGTGCGCGCGCTCGGCGAGGCGCTCGCCGTGTCGCACACCGGCCCGCTGCCGGGGGCGTATTCGCTGGCGATGCTGCCGGAGCTGGAAGCGCGCCTGGCGGCCGAGACCTACGGCCTGCGCGGCGTGAACCCACGCGTGCTCGAGCTCGACGAGCGCCTGCTCGCGGACGTCGACACGCCCGCCGACCTCGCAGCCCTCGAAGCGCGCGCCCGAGTCGTCTGACCGGACGAGTACGGTCTGCGCATGGCCGCTCTCCTTGCCTACGAGTTCGGCACGGTGCTCGTCGCAGCCGCCGTCGTGGCCTGGATCGCCTTGTGGGTCGCCGGCGCGATCGACATCTTCCGGCGGCGCGACCTCACATCCGGGAGCAAGGCCGGCTGGCTGATCATCATCCTGCTGCTGCCCCTCGTGGGGCTCTTCGTCTACTACGGCTTCTCGGGCCGCACCGGCCGCTAGCCGCTCACCAGCTCGACCTCGCCGCTCTCGACCGCGTGCCGCTCGCCGTGCGCGCGCTCGAGCACGAGCCTGCCCTCGCGGTCGATCATCAGCGCCGTCGCCTCCTCGCCGCCGTGCCGGACACGGCGGCCGCGGAGGAAGTCCCGGCCGCCGAGGTCGCAGTAGGCGTCGCCGAGCCCCTGGAGGCTCCACGCGCGGTAGTACCGGTCGAGCCGGACGAGCAGCGTCTCGAGGATGGCGTCACGATCGTGCTCGTGCCCGGTCACCGTGCGGAGCGACGCCGCCGCGGTCCGTGTATCGGTCGGGAGCTGCGCGCGGGTCTGGTTGACGTTCAGGCCGATGCCCACGACGGCGTCGACGCCGCGCATCTCCGCGAGGATCCCGGCGACCTTGCGCCGGCCGAGCATGACGTCGTTCGGCCACTTGATCTGCGCCGAGAGGCCGGTGGCGACCTCCACGGTCTCGGCCGCGGCCAGGCCCGCGACGAGCGAGAGCTCCTGGGCGCGGCGTCCGGCGGGCGGGCGCAGCAGCACCGACACGAGCACGGACGTCCCGGGCACGTCCTCCCACCTCCGTCCGAGGCGGCCGCGACCGCCGGTCTGGTGGTCGGTGGTCGCCACGGCGCCCTCGGGCAGACCGGAGCCGAGGAGCAG
>DASTPC010000013.1:0-7948 GCA_035720085.1 Gaiellaceae bacterium | reverse complement strand
TCCAGGCGGCCCTGTAGGGCGTCGCTCGCCGGAGCGGCCGCGCAGCCAAACCGCTCCGGGCAAGGCCCCGGGCTCGGACGCCTAGGCTGCTGCCCATGAGGACACGCCTGGTGGACACCGAGCAGGCGCGCCGGATCGCCGGGCGCGCGCAGCTGCGCGCCGGCTCGGCGACCGGCGTGCTCGAGACCGTGCGGCGGTTGGGCTTCCTGCAGCTCGACCCGATCGCCACCGTCGCGCGGCCCCAGCACCTCGTCCTCTGGAGCCGTCTCGGGCCGTACGACCGGGCGGAGCTCGACCGCCTCCTCTGGGTGGAGCGGGCGCTGATCGAGTGGGACGCGTTCGTCTGGCCGGTCGAGACGCTCCCGCTGCTGCAGGCGCTGATGCGCCGCCACCGGCGCGCCTCGACGACCGTGCGGGACCGGCGCATCCGCGACTTCCTGCGCCGGAACGCCCGCTTCCGCCGCTACGTGCTCGCCGAGCTCGAAGCCCGGGGGCCACTGCTCGCGCGCGAGCTCGAGGACATCTCGCCGCACGACGGCAGCCGACACGAGTGGTACGGCCGGCGCGTGCCGATGCTGCTCGAGCTACTGCTGCTGCGCGGCGAGCTGGCGATCGTCGGGCGCCGTAACGGCCAGCGCCTCTGGGATCTCGCCGAGCGCTGGTACCCGGAGACCGAGACGGTGCCGCTCCGGGTCGCCGAGCGCCGGCTTGCCGAGCAGCGCTTCCGCGCGCTCGGCGTGCGGCTCGAGCGCGGCGCCTGGCACGCGCACCCGGAGGCCGCCGACGGCCCCGTCCCCGACCGTGCGACCCTGCTCTCGCCGTTCGACCGGCTCGTGCACGACCGCGCCCGCGCCGAGGCGCTCTTCGGCTTCCGCTACCGCCTGGAGATGTACGTCCCGGAGGCGAAGCGCGAGTACGGCTACTACGTGCTGCCGCTCCTCGTCGGCGACCGTCTCGTCGGGCGCGCCGAGCCTCGCTTCGACCGCGAGACCAAGACGCTGCGCCTGCTCGGCGCCTGGGGCGACACGTCTCGGCTGGACGAGGCCCTGGGTGAGCTCGCGACGTTCCTCGGCGCGGCGCGGATCGAGTCCTGACGCCGCGGGCGCGCTATCGTCGGACACTCGCCTGCGATGTGCGACTTCCACGACCACGAGCTCGAGCCGCTGCCAGCCGACGAGTGGGTGCTGGACACGCCGGTCGTGCGCGGGTTCGTGGTCGGCGTCCGCGCGGCCGTGGCCAGCTCCGGGAGCCCCGAGGAGGCGTGCCGCCTGGTCGAGCCGGCGTTCACGGAGCTGCTCCACCGCGCCGACTGGCTGCCCGACCGCTACCAGCAGGACGCGCCCGAAAGCGGGATGGGCGGCGGGATCGGCCAGTGGCTGCTCTTCCGGGCCGCCGACCGGTCGCTCTGCCTCTTCAGCCTCGTCGTCCCGCCCGGGTCGATGACGCCGGTGCACGACCATCTCGCCTGGGGCCTGGTCGGTCTCTACCGCGGCAACCAGGACGAGGAGTTCTACGAGCCCCGCGCCGGCCGGCTCGAGCTGCTCCGCCACCGGCCGCTCCAGCCGGGCGACCACTACGCCCTGCTGCCGCCGCGGGACGATGTCCATCGCGTCCGCACGACCTCCGCCGTCACGTCGGTGTCGATCCACCTGCTCGCGAGCGACACGGGCTGCGTGCTCCGCCACACCTTCGACGAGCAGACGGGCGAGGCGCGCCCGTTCCGCTCCGGCTACGTCAACGCCGAGTGCGAGCCCGCGCGGCCGTGACGTCCGAGCGCGCGGAGGCGACGACGCTGATCGACAACGAGCGCGTGCGCGTGACGCGCTGGCACTTCGCTCCCGGCGCGGCGACCGGCTGGCACCGCCACGAGCACGACTACGTGATCGTGCCGCTCACCGACGGCACGCTCCGGCTGGTCGAGCCGGACGGGGAGCGCGACTCGGTGCTGGAGACAGGCGTTCCGTACACGCGGCCGGCGGGTGTCGAGCACGACGTCGTGAACGCGAACGACTACGAGTTCGCGTTCGTCGAAGTCGAGCTCAAGGACTGAACGTAGGCCTCAGCAGACGCGGGCGACCTGCCCGGTTCCGACGTCGTAGAGGAAGCCGCCGACCTCGAGCCGCTGCAGGTAGGGCGAGGAGCGGACGCGCTGGACGTCGGCGCACAGCGCCGCTTCTTGATCCGTCGCGACGAGGAAGCCGAGGCTGCGCGAGTCGGGCCCGCCCGCCTCCGCGACGGCGTCGTGAACGTCGTCCTCCTCGACGCCCGCCATCCTGCAGTCCGTGTGCGCGACCACCATCGCGCGATCGACGCCGAGCAGGTGGGTGGCGAGGACGAGCGTGCGCAGCACGTCGTCGGTGACGCGCGCGCCGGCGTTCCGCAAGATCTTCGCGTCGCCGGGCACGAGCCCAAGCATGGCCAGCGGGGCGATGCGCGAGTCCATGCAGGTCAGGACGGCGAGGCCGCGAGCGGCGCGGGAGTCGAGGCCGCCGAGGTCGAAGCCCTGCGCGTACGCCTCGTTCCCCGCGAGGACGTCTGCGAACGTCTGGTCCGCCGGCACGCCCGCATCCTACGGCCGCGCTTCGGGCCCGCAGGTCGCGGGCATAGTTGGAGCATGACCGCCGTGTACGTGATCGGGATCGCCTCGGCAGTGGTCGGCACAGTCGTCATGTTCGCCCTCTTCATCTGGGCGGCGCGCAAGGACGGCGAGGAGGACCGGGAGCTGCAGCGGCGGCTCGGCATCCGCCGCAGCACCCGGCTCGGCCGCTGAAACAGGCGCTCAGGGCAGGCTCCAGAACGACCCGGTCAGGCCGACTTCGTCGAGGATCGCCTGGTTCCGCTCGCGGGTGTGCGGCCGCCACCCCGGCGCGAGCCGGTCGCTCCACCACGCGAACGCGAGCATGACCAGCTGAGTGAGCGGGATCGTCGCGCCGGGCTCGCGTCCGGCGAGCCACCTCTCTACGTGCTCTTCCGACCGGAAGAGGTTCATCGCGCTTCAGGTGAAGACGATGTCGTCCCACCAGCGCGCGGCGGGGACGAGGCAGTGGAACACCAGGCCCTCGGCGTCGGGCCGGCCGTCGCGGACATCGATCGCGAGCGCGTCGCCGCAGTCCGGGCAGGAGGTCTCGATCCGCCCGTCGGTGCCGAGCGCCGCGCAGATCCCGAAGGCGTCCCAGGCGCAGTTCGCGTGCCAGGAACGGCCGTCCGCGTGGACGCGATGCGGCGTAGGCACGGCCGAGAAGGGGTTGGCCATGCGGAGCTCGGTGCCCGACCCGTCCAGTACCAGGGCGTGCACGTCGTGCAGGCGCCGCCAGCCGGCGAGCACCTCGTCCCTCCCGGTTCCGGCCGCGCCGGCCACCTCGTCCGCCCTCGGCGCCCGGCCGAGCTCGACGAAGAGGCCGTAGGTCAGGCCGCGCAGGCGGAGGTCGCGCTCGTCCACTGGCGAAGGCCCCGAGTATAGGGTCGTCGCCCGTGCGCGAATGGACCGACCCGGCGTGGCGTGCCGAGGCTCACGCGTGGATCGGCGAGCGGCTCGCCGACCTGGGCAAGCGCCCGGTCGGCCCCGTCGAGCAGCCGCACGTCCAGCCCTGGTCGACCGTGCTGCGCGTCCCCACCGAGGGCGGAGCGGTCTGGTTCAAGGCGAACGAGCCTGCGCTCCGCCACGAGGCGGCTCTGCTCGCGCTGCTCGCCGCGCGGCGCCCCGACTGCGTCGCCGGCGTGCTCGCGGTCGACACCGGGCGCGGCTGGATCCTCCTCGCCGACGCAGGCTCGCGGCTACGCGAGGTGCTGGAGGAGGAGCGCGACCTGCGGCGCTGGCTCGACGTCCTGCCTCTCTACGCATCGCTGCAGCTCGACCTGGCCGACGACACGGACGAGCTCCTCGGTCTCGGCGTTCCCGACCTGCGGCTCTCCACGCTGGCGGACGGCTACGCGCACCTGCTCGACCGGCTGGACGGGCTGCCCTCGGCAGAGCGCAGGCGGCTGCGCGGGCTCATGCCGGAGGTCGCCGAGCTGAGCCACGCGCTCGCGGCGTTCGGGCTGCCGGAGACGCTCCAGCACGACGACTTCCACGACGGCCAGGTCTATGTCCGCGACGGCCGGTACTTCCTGCTCGACTGGGGTGACGCGTGCGTCTCGCATCCGTTCTTCACGCTCTCCGTCACGCTCCAGGGCGTGATCGCCTGGGGACTGGACGACGTCCAGGGCTCCGTCGACGTCGCCCCCTACCTCGAGGCGTACCTGCAGCCGTTCGTCCGCGCCTTCCCCGCCGTCGACCTCGTCGCGGCAGCGACGACGGCGATGCGCCTCGGCTGGGTCTGCCGAGCGGTCAACGGTCACGTCGAGGGCCAGCTCGAGCAGACGCGCGCCCGCCTGCGGATGTTCGCCGACGGGAGGCCGTAGCTGGCCGTGGTCGATCGGCGCCCACCGGACCGCCACGGAGGAGGGAGCGAATGAGACAGACCCGGTTCGAACTGACCCCGATCGGAACGGTCGAGTCGCCGCTCGCCGATCCTGCCACCGCGCCGAAGCAGGGCCACGAGGGAGCGCCCGACGCCCGGCTCCTGCTCGATGCCGCCGTCCTCGCCGGCCTCGACGGGATCCGGCCGGGCGACCGCGTCGTCGTCCTCACGTGGCTCCACCTCGCCCGCCGCGACGTGCTCCGGGTGCATCCACGCGACGACCCCGCCAACCCGCTCCAGGGCGTGTTCACGACCCGGTCGGCCGACCGTCCGAACCCGATCGGGCTCCACGAGGTGGAGATCCTGGCCGTCGACGGCGCGCGGTTGCACGTGCGGGGCCTCGAGGCGGTCGACGGCACGCCCGTGCTGGACGTGAAGCCCGTGCTCGGTCGCCGCTGACGCGAGCGCCGACGTCAGCAGCGCCGGTTCGCCGGCAGCGGCCCCGCGCCGCGCTGCAAGACTCCACCCGTCTCGGATTCGACGAGGGGGGTTTCCATGCTGCTGCTCACCCGAGCACGACTCGCGCTCCTGCTCTGCCTCGCGCTCGCCGTCACCGTCGTCGCCGCCGCTGCACCGGGCGCCAGCGGGGGCGCCAAGGCGCCGGCGCTCGACTTCCTCGGCCAGGCGATCCTGCCGACCGGCACGACCTTCGAGGGCACCCCGGTCGGCGGGCTCTCGAGCATCGCCTACGACGAGGACCGCGACCTCTTCTACGCACTCTCCGACGACCCGAGCCAGTTCGCGCCGGCGCGCTTCTACACGCTCGGCGTCGACGTGTCCGACGGCTCGCTGGCGAACGGGGACGTGGACCTGCTGGACGTGACCACGCTGCTAGGGCCGGACGGGCTGCCGTTCGCGCCCCTGAGCCTCGACCCCGAAGGGCTCGCGTTGACCAAGGACGGCACGCTCGTGATCACGTCCGAGGGCATCGCGAACCGCCTGATCGACCCGTGGCTGCGGCTCTTCTCGCTGGAGGGCGCCCAGCTCGGGTCGCTGCCGCTGCCGGACGCGTTCCTGCCGAACGCGGCGGGTACGCGCGGCGTGCGCCAGAACCTCGGCTTCGAGAGCGCCGCGACGCCGCCGAACGGCCGCTTCCTCTGGAGCGGGACCGAAGGCGCGCTGGTCCAGGACGGGCCGGCGGCGAGCCTGACCCAGCGCAGCCCGGCACGCCTGCTCCGCTACAACCTGCAGACGGGCAGACTCGACCGCCAGCACGTCTACTGGACGGACACCATCGCCGAGCCGCCGGTTCCGCCGACCGCGTTCGCCGTGAACGGGCTCGTCGAGCTGCTGCCCCTGAACAACGAGTTCCTGCTCTCGATGGAGCGCTCGTTCTCGGTCGGAGCGCCGGGCACCGGCAACACGATCAAGCTCTACGCCGTCAAGGTCGCCGGCGCCACGAACGTCGACGGGGCCGAGAGCCTCGCCGGCTCGCTGGACGACGTGCGGCCGGTCGAGAAGACCCTGCTGCTCGACCTCGACACGCTCGGGATCCCGCTCGACAACGTCGAGGGGATGACGCTCGGCCCGAAGCTGCCCGATGGGCGCCAGTCGCTCCTGCTGGTCAGCGACAACAACTTCGCGCCGGCGCAGTTCACGCAGTTCCTGCTGTTCGCGCTGGACGACTAGCACCCGGGCGGGGCGCCGCGCGCAGCGGCGCCCCGCCCGGGTTAGCCTCCCGGTCGTGGCCGGCCTCGCCGAGCGATACCTGACGCTGGGGCTGCGCCTCGGTCGGCACGTCGACGGCCTCGTCGACTCGTACTGCGGGCCGCCGGAGCTGGCCGCGGCGGTGGAGGCGGAGGACGTGGTGGAGCCGGCAGCGCTCGCGGACGAGGCCGACGCGCTCGCGGCGGAGCTGGCCGGCGCCGAGGACCTCGAGCCGCAGCGGCGCGGCTGGCTGGCCGACCAGGTGCGTGCGCTCGGCACGTACGCGCGCGTCCTCGCCGGGGAGGAGCTGTCGTACGCCGACGAGGTGGAAGGCTGCTACGGCGTTCGCCCCGAGCGGGGCTCGGATGACGCCTACCGCGCAGCCCACGAGCGGCTCGCGGAGCTCGTCCCCGGCGACGGCCCACTACGCGACCGCCTCGAGGCACGGCGCCGCGAGCAGGCCGTCCCGGCCGAGCGCCTCGTGCCGGCGTTCGAGGACCTCGTTGCCGTGCTGCGCGACCGGACGGCGCAGCTCGTGGAGCTGCCGGCCGGCGAGGAGCTCGTCGCGGAGGCGGTTCGCGACGAGCCCTGGTGGGCGTTCAACTACTACCTCGGCGACCTGCGCAGCCGCGTCGTCCTCAACGTCGACGTGGTGACGACGGCGTTCGAGCTCGTCGCGCTCGCCGTACACGAGGCGTATCCGGGGCATCACACGGAGCACGCCGTCAAGGAAGAGCGGCTGATCCGTCAGCTCGGTCGCGTGGAGGAGTCGATCCAGCTCGTGCCGACGCCGCAGGCGCTCGTGAGCGAGGGGATCGCGGAGACGGGTACCGACCTCCTGCTCGACGACGACCTCGAGCGGGCGCTCTCGGACGTGCTGCGCTCGCACGGCCTCGACCACGAGCTCGGCCGGGCGATCGAGGTCGACCGGGCGCGCGAGCCGCTCCGCCGCGCCAGCGTCGACGCCGCCCTGCTCCTGCACGAGGAGGGCGGGTCGCCGGCGGAGGCGCAGGCGTACCTCGAGCGCTGGTCGCTCTCGAGCCCCGAGCGAGCCGCGCACAGCGTCCAGTTCCTGCTCGACCGCACCTGGCGCGCCTACGTGATCACCTACTCGGCCGGCCGCGATCTCTGCCGCGCCTACGTGGACGGCGACGCCGCCCGCTTTCGCACGCTGCTCACCGAGCAGGTCCGGGTCGGCGACCTCGCTGCGGCGGCTGCGTCTCCCTGAGCAACGCGCCACCGGACGGGCTCGAGACAGCCGCCGGCTAGCTCGAGCCCGCTGCGCTCTTCAGCGGCGCTGGAAGCCCTCCGGCGTCCGCAGGCCGTAGCCGACGGCGCGATCGATCGCGACGTGCAGCGCCCAGGCGAGCGCGGCGACGACCCAGGCCTGGCCGAGCCCGGCGAGCAGGGCAGCCGCGAGGAGCGCGGCCGGGCCGACGAAGCGGTGGAGCAGGTTGTACGTCGGCACCGCGCGGGGATGGAGCTGGCCGCGCGCGAGCCCGGCGCCGGCGCCGAGCAGCAGCGCGAGGTCGGGCCCGGCGCCGAACGCGGCGAGCTGCCAGTACCCGGTGCCGTGCGTCCACAGCTGGTGGACGAGCGCGGCGAGCAGGCCGACGGACAGGGCGGCATAGGCGAGGCGGCGAAACGAAGGGCTGAGTCGGACGAGCGTGGCTTCCAATTCGATCTCCTTAGGTAACGATGTTAGCCGGAGCTTAGCTAACGCTGTTAGCTCAGTCAAGCTGTCAAGGCGACCACGCCCACACGGCCCGGCCCGGCACCCGTTCTGTCAGGCGCAGAGGCTCAGACGGGCTCGACGGCGTCGCCGACCGAGACGCGGCCCG
>DASTPC010000012.1:0-4109 GCA_035720085.1 Gaiellaceae bacterium | reverse complement strand
CGAGCGAGCCGCCCAGCGCGGGGGTCGCCGCGACGACCCCGGCCGTACCGCCGACGCCGCAACCGGTCGCGCCGGGTGCAGCGGCTTCGCAACCCGGCAGGGGTGGATCCGTCGCCGTCCGGGCGCCTGCCGGGCCGATCGGCGCTAGCCCCACGTGGGACGCGCCGGCGGCCCGGAAGCTCGCGTCCCCGGGCTCGGTCGCACCGCCGGCTCTCGGCCTGCCGCTCCCGGGCGGCGCCACCCTGCCGCAGGCGCCGAAGCTCGAGCGGCCGGCACCGGGTGACCCCACCGGCCCGCGCGACGGCGCGCCCGGCGACTCGCCGCTCGGCCTCGGCTCGCCCGCCGCCTGGGGCGCGGGCAACGCCGGCCTCCTCGTCTTCGCCGCCGCCCTCGCTGCGGCGTTCCTCCTGGCAGCGCCACGGCCGGGCCGCAGGCTCCGGCTCGGCATGGCTACGTGGCCGCCGCCGGCGCCCGTCCTTTCACTCGAGCACCCCGGCTAACCGGGCGGACAGACGTTTGCGCGCCGGGCTCGGCTCGCCCGGTGCTGTCCGACAACGCTCGAATCCAGAAAGGACACAGCTGATGAAACGGCATCTCACCGCCGTGGCGGCGGGCCTCGCCCTCGCGCTCCTGAGCGCAGGGAACGCCCTCGCCGGCGGCAGCAGTCCGGTACCGCTCCCGGCACCGGGCTCCCAGTCGAACGACAGCTCGCAGGGCCAGGTCCAGGTCGTCCCGATCGCCCCGCAGCTGAACGTGCAGAACGCGAACGTCCTGACCGGCGACGTCGAGCAGGGCGACGCGGCGGATGCGAACACGGGCCAGACAGCCCAGCAGGAGAACACGGCGGTCGGCCAGAGCCAGGCCGGCCCGCAGTCGAACGACAGTTCGCAGGGCCAGGTGCAGGTGGTTCCGATCGCCCCGCAGGCGAACGTGCAGAACGTCAACGTGGCGACGTTCGGCGACGTCGAACAGGGCGACGCGGCCAATGCGAACACGGGCCAGACGGCCCAGCAGGAGAACACGGCGGCCGCCTCTCACGGTCGGTCCTCCGCGAGCGGCGGCGAGAGCCACGCCGGCGCGCAAGAGAACAGGAGCCACCAGGGTCAGGTCCAGGTGATCCCGGTCGCGCCGCAGCTCAACGTCCAGAACGTCAACGTGGCGACGTTCGGCGACGTCGAGCAGGGTGACGCGGCCAACGCGAACACCGGGCAGACGGCCCAGCAGGAGAACACCGCCAAGGACACGTCCGGTACCTCACCCGCCAGGCACCGCTGCGGCGGCTGCTCGCCGTCGAAGCACTCCGGCGGTCAGAGCAACCGGAGCGTCCAGAAGCAGGTGCAGATCGTCCCGATCGCGCCGCAGGCGAACCTGCAGAACGTCAACGTGTCGACGTTCGGGGACGTCGAGCAGGGTGACGCGGCGAACGCCAACACGGGTCAGACCACCCAGCAGGAGAACACCCGGGTGGCCGGCACGCACGGCAAGCACGAGCCGGAGCACTGCTACGACGCGTGCAAGCCGCGGTACGAGGCGAAGCCCAGGCCCTGTGGCTCGTACGAGGCGTGCGAGCCGCGGCCGGAGCCGAAGCCGCGGCCGTGCGACTCGTACGCGAAGCACGACTCGCATGGCACGTGCGAGCCGCGGCCGGAGCCGAAGCCGTGCGACGCCTACGCGAAGCACGACTCGTACGGGAAGTGCGAGCCGCGGCCGCAGCCGAAGCCGCGGTCGAAGCCGTGCGACGCCGACGGCAAGCACGGCTCGTACCCGCCGAAGCACGGCGGCGCACAGTCGAACGCAAGCCACCAGGGGCAGGTGCAGATCCTGCCGATCGCGCCGCAGCTCAACGTCCAGAACGTGAACCTGCTCACGTTCGGCGACGTCGAGCAGGGCGACGCGGCCAACGCGAACACGGGCCAGGTGGTGCAGCAGTCGAATCGGCTGCTGCCCGCTCAGCCGTCCGGGGAGAGCTACCGGACGGTCGCCTAGCCCGCCAGACGTGGCGGGCCAGGGAGAGCCCCGCCACGAGGCGGAGCCGCCGACCCGGGCCTCGGCCCGGGCGGCGGCTCACGCTCGCTCCGCTGCACATGGCCGGGAATCCGCACCAGCGGATTCCCGGCCGCGCGAAGATCCCTGCAGCCGGCCGCTGTCGCGGCCGGGGGTCGACACAGACGTCTCACGCCGCCGAGCCGCCCTCGAGCCGGTGCGCGTGGTCGGTGATCCAGACGAGCACGTCGGGGAGCCCTGCCGGCGGCTCGCCGACCGGTACCAGCGCGCCGAAGACGACGCGGGCGTAGAGGCCCGCTGGGAGGGAGCCGCGCGCCGAGATCGTCCCGCGCCAGGTCCGGCCGGGCTCGAGCACGAGCGGCAGCGGCGGCTCGTACTTCTCCGCGGCGCGGATCTCCGGCAGCTCGCCGGCGCGGTTGCGCTGTTCCAGCTCGCGCACGTCGCCCGTCGGAAACAGCATCAGCCCAAAGCGCCGGTCGAGCGAGGCCTTCGGGTCGCCGACCGCGTACTGGACGCGCGTGTCGTTGGTGATCGAGATCTCCGCACGCCAGCCGTCCGGAACCACCTCCAGCTCCCGGACGCCGAACAGCACCCGCTCGCCGGGCTTGCCGTAGGTCTCCTCCCAGTCGAGCTGGGCCGTCTGCGGCGGCGCGGGGACCGCCTCCGGCAGCGGCTCGGAGTCGCCGCCGCCGCAGCCGGCGACCAGCCCGAGCGCCAGCGCGCAGGCGGCGAGCACGGCGAGGACGCGCAGCATGCGACGGATGCTCGCACACGGCGCTGGTAGGCTCGCGGGCGCCTTGGACCTGTACGAGTACCAGGGGAAGGAGCTCTTCAAGCGCTTCGGGATCCCCGTGTCGGACGGCCGTCTCGCCGCGAGCCCGGCGGAGGCGCTCGAGGCCGCCCGCGAGCTCGGCGGGCCGGTGGTCGTCAAGGCGCAGGTGCTCACCGGCGGGCGCGGCAAGGCGGGCGGGATCAAGCTCGCCGCGACGCCGCAGGAGGCGCAGGAGCGGGCGAAGGAGATCCTCGGCCTCGACATCCGCGGCCACGTAGTGCGGCTGCTCTGGATCGAGCGCGCCTCCGAGATCGCCAAGGAGTACTACCTCTCGATCACGTTCGACCGGGGCGAGAAGAAGCCGCTCTTCATGTTCACGACGCAGGGCGGGGTCGACATCGAGGAAGTCGCGGCGACGAGCCCCGATGCGCTCGTCCGCCTGCACATCGACCCGCTCGAGGGCTTCCACCCCTGGCAGGCCCGCCGACTCGTCTACGGGGCCGGCGTCGCCGACCCGGGCGAGCAGAAGCAGATCGCATCGATCGTCGGCAAGCTCTACCAGGCCTTCGTCGGCTCCGACGCGATGCTCTGCGAGGTCAACCCGCTGATCGTGACGCCCGAGGGCGAGGTGAAGGCGCTCGACTCGAAGTTCACGGTCGACGACAACGCGCTCTTTCGCCACCCGGAGATCGCGGGCATGCGCGACCTCGCGGCCGCCGACCCGCTCGAGGCGCTCGCGCGCGAGAAGGGCGTCACCTACGTGAAGCTGGACGGCGAGGTCGGCGTGCTCGGCAACGGCGCCGGCCTGACCATGTCCACGGTGGACGTCGTCACGTTCGCGGGCGGCCGCCCGGCGAACTTCTGCGACCTCGGCGGCGGCGGCGACGCCCAGGGGGTGGTCGACGCGCTCGAGGTGATCACGCGCGACCCGCAGGTGCGCGCGGTCTTCTTCAACATCTTCGGCGGCATCACGCGGTGCGACGAGGTCGCGCGCGGAATCCTGCAGGCGCTCGAGCGGATGCAGATCGGGCTGCCGATCGTCGTCCGGCTGGACGGCACGAACGCGGAGGAGGGCCGCGCGATCCTGGCCGACGCGGCGCCCGCCAACCTCCAGGTGCAGCCGACGATGCTCGACGCGGCGAGGAAGGCGGTGGAGCTCTCCGGTGCCTGACGTCTGGTCCGAGCGCGCGCAGGCGTACGTCGAGTCCGACGCCCACCGGCAGGGCGCCGACCTCGACCTGCTCGTCGAGTGGGCGGCCGGCGCCCGCACGGCGCTCGACGTGGGCGCGGGCGGCGGCCACGTGGCGCGGCGGCTCCGCGAGGCGGGCCTCTA
>DASTPC010000011.1:0-3108 GCA_035720085.1 Gaiellaceae bacterium | reverse complement strand
CGGGCCGCGTGGGCCGGCCTGCAGGACAGCATGCCGCGGGCCGCTCTGCTCTCCCTGCACGCCCGTGTCCAGGCGGTCGAGCCGTCGACGTGGGAGCATCCCTCGCTCGCCCAGCTCTGGGGTCCTCGCTACCACACGTATGTCGTCGCCGAGCGGGACTTCGCGCTGTTCTCGCTCGGGAGGCTGCCCGACAACGCCAAGAGCCGTGAACGCGCAGAGCGCCTGGCCGAGCGGCTCCACGCACACCTCGACGGCGCCCGCAGGAAGGACCGCGAGGTCGGGCTGGCGCTCGACATCAACCCGAACGCGCTGAGGTACGCCGCGACGACGGGCACGGTCGCCATCCGCTGGGAGGGGGCGCGCGCGCCGACTGTCTGGACGGTCGCCGCCGCCGAGATCGACCCGGCCGACGCCTGCCGCGAGCTCGCCCGCCGCTACCTGCACGTCTTCGGGCCGGCCACGGCCGACGGGTTCGCCCGCTGGGCGGGGATCTCGCGCCGCTCGGCGGCCGGCGCCTTCGCCTCGCTCGCGGGGTCGCTACTCCCCGTCCGGTCGCCGCTCGGCGACGAGCTCATGCTCGCCGACGACGAGCCGGCCGTGCGCGCCGCAGAGACTCCCGCTGCGCCCGCCCGCCTGCTGCCGAGCGGCGATGCCTACTTCCTCCTCGACGGGGCGGAGCGGGAGCTCCTGATCCCGCGGGCGGATCAGCGGCCGCGGCTCTGGACATCCCGCGTGTGGCCAGGGGCGCTCCTCGTCGAGGGCGAGATCCGCGGAACCTGGCGGCGCGCGCAGCACGTCGTGGCGATCGACCCCTGGGCGCGCCTCCCGCGCAGGGCGCGCGACGCGATCGAGGCCGAGGCAGGCTCCCTGCCCCTCCCGGGCCTGGAGCGGCCGATCGAGGTGACCTGGAGCAGGTGAGCTCGGTGCTCGGCATAGGATCGCCGCGTGGCCCTCACCAAGAACGCGAAGGTCGAGCTGCTCGGGCGGATCCCGCTGTTCGCGGAGTGCACGAGGGTGGAGCTGATCGAGGTTGCGCTCAGCGCGGACGAGCGGGAGGCGCCCGAGGGCGACCGGCTGACGGAGGAGGGGCGGCGCGGCCGGGAGTTCTTCGTCCTCGTCGAGGGAACGGTCGCGGTCCGGCGCGGCGGGCGGCTGCTGGCCGAGCTCGGCCCCGGAGACTGGTTCGGCGAGATCGCGATCCTCACGTACAAGCCGCGGACGGCGACGGTGACGGCGACCTCGCCCCTCCGGCTGCTCGTGCTCAGCGACGGCGCGTTCCGGCGGGTCGTCGAGACGACGCCGCGGATCGCGCTGAAGGTGCTCCGGAACGTGGCAGAGCGCCTCGACCCCGGCCCGCGCAGCTAGTTCCGACCCAACAAGGAGGCGCGATGACTGCCTACCCACACCTCTTCAGCCCACTCGAGATCGGCAGCGTCGAGGTGCGAAACAGGATCATGCAGACGGCGCACGTCAAGCTCTGGGCCCACAACGCCGTCGACTCGGAGCGGAACGTCGCCTACCAGGCCGCGCGCGCGAAGGGCGGCGCCGGCCTCCTGATCACCGGCAACCGCGTCGTCCACCCGACGTCGACGACCGGCTTCCCCCGCGTCGCCTGGGCGTACCGGCCGGAAGCGCTCGAGGCGGACCGCCGGCTGACCGCCTCGGTCCACGAGCACGGCGCCCTGATCTTCGCCCAGCTGAACCACTTCGGCCTCAACGCGACGAGCGACTCCGCGGACGACCTCCGCGTCCTCTGGGGCCCGTCCGCCGTCAAGTCGCCGGCCTACGGGGAGACGCCGAAGGCGATGGAGCACGAGGACATCCGCGAGGTCGTGGAGTGGTGGGGCCGGGCTGCCGAGCTCACCCGCGAGGGCGGCTTCGACGGCACCGAGGTGCATATCTCCCACAGCTACCTGCTGCACCAGTTTCTCTCGCCCCTCTACAACAAGCGCGAGGACGAGTACGGCGGCTCGTTCGAGAACCGGCTCCGCTTCGCGCGCGAGGTGATCGAGGAGGTACGCGCGCGCGCCGGCGACGACTGGGTCGTCGGCGTCCGGATCAGCCTGAGCGACTTCATCCCCGGCGCGCTCGACATCGAGGACGCGATCCGGGTCGCTCAGCTGCTCGGCGCCGACGGGCGGATCGACTACGTGAACGTCACCGCGGCCGGCTACCACAACATCTTCCGGGCGATCGAGCCCGCTGACGTGCCCGACGGCTATCTCGTCGAGCTCACCGCGCAGGTGAAGTCGGCGGTGCCGGACCTGCCGGTGTTCACGGTCGGCGGGATCAAGGATCCGGCGATGGCCGAGGAGATCCTCGCGAGCGGCAAGGCGGACATGGTCGCGATGACCCGGGCGCAGATCGCGGATCCCGAGTTCGCGAACAAGGTGCGCGACGGGCGGGAGGCGGAGCTCGTCCACTGCATCCGCGGCAACCAGGGCTGCATCGGCCGCGTCTTCAAGGGGCTGCCGATCGCGTGCACCGTCAATCCGGGTGCCGGCCGGGAACGGCGATTCGGCCCCGGCACGGTGGTCCCGGCGGATCAGCCGGCGCACTGGCTGGTCGCCGGCGGCGGCCCGGCCGGGATGAAGGCCGCCGCCGTCCTCGCCGAGCGCGGCCATCGCGTGACGCTCGTCGAACGCGAGGACGAGCTGGGGGGCCAGGTCAACCTGATCCTGCGGACTCCCGGCCGCGAGGAGTTCGGCTGGATCACGCGCGACCTCGCGGGGCAGCTCGACCGGCACGGGGTCGAGCTGCGGCTGGGCACCGAGGCGACGCCCGAGCTCGTGCGCGAGCTCGCGCCGGACGCCGTGCTGGTCGCGACCGGCGCCGTCCCCTCGCGGACCGGCTTCTCCAGCGTGAACCCGCTCGTCGCGGAGCTCCCGGGCGCCGACCAGGAGAACGTCCTCACCGTCTGGGACGTCTTGCTCGAGCGGCGTCCGGTCGGGCGTCGGGTGGTCGTGCTCGACGACGACGGCACCCGCTACGCCGCCGGCGTCACCGAGGTGCTCCTCGACCGCGGCTCCGACGTGGAGCTCGTCAGCCGCTGGCCGACGCTGTTCCCGACGACGCTCACCACACTGGACATGGCCCATCTCTACGGCC
>DASTPC010000010.1:0-30506 GCA_035720085.1 Gaiellaceae bacterium | reverse complement strand
GTTCGAGACGAAGGGGGTCGAGCGGCTGTACGGAGGTGTGGAGGCGGCGCTGCTGCGGGCGCTCGCCGCCGTCGGAACTGCCTGGGACGCGCGAGTCGGCGCGGCCGAACGCCGGTTCACCGCCCTCGCGGCGGCGAGCGTCGCGCGTCCCGGGCAGGCCATGATCGTCGAGGGGAAGACGGAGCGCGACTTCCTCGAGCCGCTGCCGCTCACGCTCCTCCCGCTCCCTCCCGACCGCTACGCCGAGCTCGAGGGGCTCGGCCTCCGGCGGCTGGGCGACATCGCCCGGCTGCCGGGCGGCGCCGTCGCCGAGCGGCTCGGGCCGGAGGGGCGGGCGGCCTGGAAGCTGGCGCGCGGCGGGGAGCGCCGCCGCGTCCGGGGGCGGGCGCCTGCCGTGGAGCTCGCCGAGGCGCTCTCCTTCCCCGAGGCGGTCGCCAACCACCTGACGCTCGCGCGGGCGTTCCGTGCCCTGCTCGAGCGGCTGCTCGCCCGGCCCGAGCGGGCGGGGCGGCCCTTCCGGACGGTGGCGCTCTCGGCGCGGCTCGTGGGGGGCGGCTCCTGGCGGCGGACGGCGACGCTCCGGGAGGCGACCGCGGAGGCCTCGCGCCTGCGCGCGGCGCTCGGCCCGAAGCTCGTCGAGATCCCGGCTCCTGTCGTCGAGCTCCGGCTCGAGGCGGTCGAGCTCGCCGAGCACACGGGCAGCCAGCTCGCGCTCGTCGAGCCGGCCGGGGAGGAGCTCGACGGCCGCCTGCGCGAGGGGCTGCGCCAGGTGAAGGCGAGCACCGGCACCGGCTCCGTCTGCGCCGTCGTGGAGGTGGCGCCGTGGTCGCGCATCCCGGAGGCGCGGGCGCTCGTCGTCCCGCGGGATGTCTGAGGCGGCGGCCGGGGCTCGGGCACGCGCCACGGTAGGGCGGCTGAACGCGCCGCGGCCGGCGCTGGTGGAGACGCGCTTCGACGGGACGCCGCGGGTCGTCAACAGGCAGGTGGTCGCCGTCCTGCGTGAGGAGTGGCGGGTCGTCGACCGCTGGTGGACGGAGGAGCCGGTCGACCGCCGCTACTTCGAGGTCGTGCTCGAGTCGGGCCAGAACCTCTGCGTCTACCGCGACGAGGAGGCCTGCTGTTGGTACACGCAGCGTGCGTGAGGCTTGCCTCGCCCTCGCCCCTACGAAGGTGGCGGCGGCGAGTGGTCCTGCTGCAGCGCCTCGTAAGCGAGCGCCTCCCACTCCTCGGCCTGCTCGGGCGGCACGACGACCCACTGGCGGAACGGCTCGCCGCGGCCGGACGGGTCGAACAGGTGCGCACCCTCCACCCGGAGCGCCCGCGCATGCGCGCCGGGGTCGGTCAGCTTGAACACCATCCCGGTGCGCGAGAGGCCGAACACCACGCGTCCCGAGCGCTTCACGCACGGCATCCCGAACACCTTCGAGCGCCGGGCCTCCGGGTGCCAGCCGGTCAGCGCGTCGCAGATGTCCTCGAAGCGCTCGCGCGGATCCATCCCGCGCTACGAGAGCCGCCGCACCAGCACCGACGCCGGGTCGGCGCCGCCGTCGGGCGGCGGGTCGTGCTGGTCGAAACCGGGGTTGCGGCCGTGCAGGTACGCGCCGAAGCCGCACGAGGGCGTGTGCAGGTTGAGGAAGCGCGCTGTCTCCTCGCCCTCGTTCCAGAAGCTGTGCGTGACGTGCGGCGGCACGACCACGAGGGTCCCCGCGGCCGCCTCGAAGCGCTTGCCGCCGCGCAGCTCGAAGGTCAGCACGCCGTCGAGCACGAGCCACGAGTCGGTGTGCTCGCGGTGGACGTGCGGGTCGGGCCCGCGCTCGCCGGGGCCGTAGACCGACTCGGTCACGCCGGCTTCCTCCGAGTCGGCGAGCAGCGTCACGCGCCGGTTCGGCCCGTCGGTGATCGCCTCGCCCTCATCGCCGCCGAGCCTGCAGATGGTGGCTGCCGCTGGGGGAACCTCCCGGTTCGCCCAGACCCCTTCCCCTGGTCCGCTGTCGCGGACAGGCGGCTTCGCCGCCTGGTCGAAGCTCTCCCGCACGCGGCGCAGCTCGTCCCGGTCGGTCGCGGCGGCGAGGCCGCGGACGAACTCGCCGTAGCCGCAGGACGGCGTGTGCACGTTGACGAACGCCGCCGGCCCGTCTCCCGCGGGCGCGAACGTGTGCACGATCCCGGCCGGCACCTGCACCCAGGACTCCGCCTCGACCACCCGCTCGGCCTCGCCGAGCCGGAACGAGACGGCGCCGCCCGTGACGAGGAAGCAGTCGGCGTGCCGCCGGTGCACGTGCGGCGGCGGGAACGGTCCGCCGCTCGCCACGAGCGCGTGCGAGACGCTCAGGTCCTCCGTCTCGGCCAGCAGCGCCACCCGCAGCCCCGGCCGGTCGGTGAGCAGCTCTCCGGCCTCGGCCTCCACGAGGACGCAGCCTAGTGGGGTATGTGGAGTTGCATTGCCACTCCGCGTACTCGTTCCTCGACGGGGCGTCGCATCCGGAGGAGCTGGTCGCCCGGGCCGCCGAGCTCGGCTACGAGGCGCTCGCGCTGACCGACCACGACGGCGTCTACGGCTCGCTCGAGTTCGCCCATGCGGCCAAGCACGCCGGCGTGCGGCCGGTCACCGGTGCCGAGGTCACCCTCAGCGGCGGTGCGCACGTGACGCTGCTCTGCGAGACGGGCGAGGGCTACTCGAACCTCTGCCGGATCCTGACCGCCGCGCACGCCGGCACGCGGCGGCCGGGCAGGGAGGATCGCGAGCCGCTGCCGCCCGCCGTCGACCAGGCGGTCGTCGAGGAGCACGCCGGGGGGCTCGTCTGCCTCTCCGGCTGCGCCCGCGACGGCCTCGCGGTGCGCGATCCGAACGCCGCCGCCCGGCTCGCCGCCGCCTTCGGCCGCGACCGCTTCCTCGTCGAGCTACAGCGGCCGTTCGAGCGCGGCGACGCCCGCCGGAACGCAGCGCTGCGCGACCTGGCGGAGCACCTCGGCGTCGAGACCGTCGCGACGGGCAACGTCCACGCGCACCACCCGCGCCGGACGCTGCTCCAGGACGTGCTCGTCGCCGTCCGCTGCCGCACCTCGCTCGACGGCTGCGAGCAGGAGCGGCGCGGCAACCGCGAGAGCGTCCTGCGCGCTCCCGGCGAGGTTGCCGAGCGCTTCGACGATGTCGACCGCGCCGCCGTCGCCCGCACCGCCGAGCTCGCCGCGCGGCTCCAGTTCGACCTGACCCAGGAGCTCGGCTACCGCTACCCCGACTTCGCGGACGGCGTCGAGCCGGCGATCGCCCAGCTGGCCGCGATCTGCGAGCACGCCTACGACGAGCGGTACAGCAGCGCCGCCGCAGGTGTCCGGACGCGTGCGCGCGAGCGCCTCCACGACGAGCTGGCGCTGATCGACCACCTCGGCCTGGCCGGCTTCTTCCTGCTCCACCACGAAGTGCTCGAGCTCGCCCGCGAGATCGCCGTCCGCGTCCGCGGGCGCGGCTCGCCGCGCCGCTTCCTGCCGCCCGGCCGGGGGCGCGGCAGCTCCGTCGGCTCGATCGTCTGCTACCTGACTGGGCTCTCGCACGTCGACCCGGTCGCGAACGACCTCTCGCTCGGCCGCTTCCTCAACCGGGAGCTCGCCTCGGTGCCCGACATCGACCTCGACTTCCCCCGCGACATCCGGGAGCAGCTGATCGTCGCCGTCACCGAGCGGTACGGGCAGGAGCACGCCGCGCTCGTCGCCAGCTTCGCCACCTACCGCTCGCGGGGCGCGATCCGCGACGTCGGCAAGGCGCTCGGGCTGCCGCACGCCGAGCTCGAGCGGCTGGCGCGGGTCACCGACGGCTGGAACGCGACCCGCGTCGCCGAGGAGGTGGCCGCGCTCCCCGACGCCGAAGAGAAGTTGCGCTCGCGCCGCTGGCGCGCCTTCCGGCTGCTGACCGCCGAGATCGCCGGCCTGCCGCGGCACGTCTCGCAGCACCCGGGCGGGATGGTGATCTCCACGCGGCCGCTCGTCGAGCTCGTCCCCGTCCAGCCGGCTGCGATGGCCTGGCGCCAGCTCTGCCAGTGGGACAAGGACTCGTGCGCCGACGCGGGCTTCCTGAAGATCGACCTGCTCGGGCTCGGCATGCTCTCCTGCGTCGAGGAGTGCGTCGACCGGATCGCGCAGCTCTACGGCGAGCCGATCGACCTCTCCCGCATCCCACTCGACGACAGCGCCGTGTTCGGCGACATCCAGCGGGCGGACACGGTCGGCACCTTCCAGATCGAGAGCCGCGCCCAGATGCAGAGCCTCCTGCGCACGAGGCCGGTGACGATCGACGACCTCACCGTGCAGGTCGCGCTCGTCCGGCCGGGGCCGATCCAGGGGAAGGCGGTGCACCCGTACATCGAGCACCGGCGCCGGCTGCGCGAGGACCCGTCGTTCGAGTGGCCGGTCGAGCACGAGCTCCTCCGCGAGCCGCTCCGCTCGACGCTCGGCGTCGTCGTCTTCCAGGACCAGGTGCTGGACGTCGCGATCGCGCTCGCCGGGTTCACGATCGGCGAGGCTGAGGGGCTGCGGCGCGCGATGAGCCGGAAGCGCAGCCACGCGGCGCTCGAGTCGCACCGGGAGCGCTTCGTCGCCGGTGCGAGGGCGAAGGGAGTGGACGAGGAGACCGCGAACCGCGTCTACGACACCCTCGTCGGCTTCTCGGGCTTCGGCTTTCCCAAGTCGCACGCGGCCGCGTTCGGCCTGCTCGCCTACCAGTCGGCCTGGCTGCGGCACCACTATCCCGCCGAGTTCCTCTGCGGCCTGCTGAACGAGCAGCCGATGGGCTTCTACCCGCCGGCGAGCCTTGTCCGCGACGCGCAGCGGCGCGGGGTGGAGGTGCTGCCGCCGGACGTCGACCTGAGCGAGGCAGGCTGCTCGCTCGAGCCTCGAGACGACGAGGAGCAACGACAGTTTCCGCACGCCGTCCGGATCGGCCTCGCGTACGTCCAGGCGGTCGGGGAGGACGACGCGCGGGCGCTCGTCGCCGAGCGGGACGCGAATGGCGCGTTTGCCGGCGTTGCCGACCTCGCGCGGCGCACGGTGCTCTCGCGCGACGCGCTCGAGGCGCTCGTCGGCGGCGGCGCGTGCGACCGCTTCGGCGCCCGCCGCGACCTGCTCTGGGAGCTCGGCCTGGCGGTCCGGCCGCAGTCGGTTCCGGGCACGCAGGGCGAGGCGAAGCAGCTCGCGCTGCCGCTCGACCCGACCGCGGCGACGCCCGACCTGCCCGACCTGACCCGCTGGGAGCGGATGCTCGCCGACTACCGGCGCACCGGGCTCTCCGTCGGCGTCCACCCGCTGGAGCTGCTGCGCCCGCACCTGCCGCCGCGGACGCTCTCCAGCAGCGAGCTTCGCGACGCGCCGCACGGCGGCACGGTCGCCTACGCCGGCATGGCGATCGCACGGCAGCGGCCCGCGACCGCGAAGGGGATCGTCTTCATGCTGCTCGAGGACGAGCACGGGCAGGTGAACCTGATCGTCCCGTCGCAGGTGTACGAGGCGCACCGCGCGCTCGTCCGCGGCGAGCCGCTGCTGCTCGCCCGCGGCCGCTACGAGCGGGTTGGCGAGAACCGCAACGTCCTCGTCTCGACCCTCGAGTCGCTCGGTCCGCTCGCCCGCCGGGTCGCCGAGTCGGACGTCGCCGACGCGCTCCCGCCGGCGCACCACTTCGGCCACCGCTGAGCCTGGATCCACCGATCTGCGCGGGCGGTGCGCCCGTCTGGGCTCGCCAGGCCGCTTCCCGCCCGGGCTCCGGCCCCGGCGGGGCCTCCACCCGGCCGGTGCGCTCCGCGTCGCGGCGTCGCCGGCCGGGCCTCGGCCCGCCCGCCGCCGCCGCGCCACGTCCTGACGGCCCAGCCGAACCCCCCGCGATCACGCATCTCGGTGAATCCAGGCTGAGGCCGTCGTAGGATCCGGCTTGTGCCCTTCTGCACGCACTGCAGAGCGGCGAACCCGCCGGGCGCGAGGTACTGCAACGACTGCGGCACGCGTCTCGCCGGCGCCGTCTGCAGCGGGTGCGGCGGCTCCAACAGGCAGGGAGCGCGCTTCTGCGACCAGTGCGGCGCCTCGCTGGCTGCAGGCGCCTCGGCCCGGCGGGTGCTCGCCACCGTTCTCTTCACCGACATCGTGGAGTCGACCGCGCGGGCCGCGAGCCTGGGGGATGGTGCCTGGCGGGTGGTGCTGGAGCGGCACCATCGGCTCGTGCGGGCGGAGCTCGACCGCTGGGGCGGACGCGAGCTCGACACCGCCGGGGACGGCTTCTTCGCACGCTTCGACCGGCCTGCAGGAGCGATCGAATGCGCTCGCGCGATCGTGCCCGCCACGGCCGGGATCGGGCTCAGCATCCGGGTCGGGATCCACACCGGCGAGTGCGAGCTCTTCGAGGACAAGGTCGGCGGCCTCGCGGTGGCGATCGGCGCTCGGGTGTGCGCGGCCGCGGCGAGCGGCGAGATCCTCGTCTCCTCCACCGTCCGCGACCTCGTCGCCGGGTCGGGTCTCGGCTTCGCCGACCGCGGCTCGCGCAGCCTGAAGGGGTTGGACGCGGAGTGGCGCCTGTTCGCCGTCCTCTGACCGCCGCGGGCCGCACGCTTGCTGCGCGCGGCCCCGCGGTCGGTCGTCCTCAGCCGATCAGGTCGGTGATGATCGGGCAGATGTCGTTCTCGAAGGCGAAGTGCGGTCCGTGCACGTCCGCGCCCAGGTACTCGATCTCCACGCCGCCGGGCACCTCGTCGCCCTCGGTGTCGAACAGCGAGTGGTGGTGCAGCGAGCCCCGATCGCGCAGGACGAGGTTCCCGTCCGAGTCGTAGAGCACGAAGGGCTGGCCGGCCTCGACGGCCTCGAACTCGAAGATGGTGCCCACGACGGGCGTGGCCTTGACCTCGTTGAAGACACCGTTGCCCGTGACCGTGAAGAACGCTCCGGTCGCCGGGTTCGTGTGGGTCTCCGTGTACGAGAAGTTGTCGTTGACGAAGAACGCCGTCGCCAGCTTCCCCTTACCCTCCCGGATGCGGAAGTGACCGCTCGCCGTGCCGCTGACGTCGACTGCGAAGCCGCAGTCGTCGTAGCTGAACGAGTATGCGTCAGTGTAGTGGCCACTGTCGACGACTGTTGCCACGGCCGGCGACACCCCGAGGACGAGCACCGTCGCCGCTGCCACCGCGGCAGCCGCGCAGGCGGCGAGCCTCCGTGTCCGCGTGCCTGCCATGCGTCCACCCCCTCCCTGGATCGAACTGGCCCCGCGTGGCCGAAGCTACACGCGACGCGCGCTCTGTCAAGCGTCGCGACGCGTCAAGGCCCGATGGCGACGACCGTGGTCACGACCGGGCCCGGCAGCAGCCGCACCGCGCGCACAGGGCCGCGCGGCAGGCTCGCCGTGACCAGCCGGCCCGCGAAGTCGATCCCGAGCAGCGCGTCGGCGCGCACGACGGCCCTCCCGCCCGGCCAGCCCGAGAAGCCGGGGCGTGTCCGGAGCGAGGGGTCGAAGATCCGAGCGGTCGAGCGGCCGTACGGCAGGAAGAGCAGGCGTCCGCCGGAGAGCCAGGCGACGTCGCCGGTGAGGCCCGACACAAGCGGCACGCTGCGCGTCCTGGCCGGCCGGTGGCCGATGTCGACGACGACGAGGCGCGACGAGGTCGGCGTCGCCGACGCGTCGTTCGCGACGGCCGCGAGACTCGTCCCGGTGGGATCCGGGACGAGCGGGCCCGTGTACGGAGGGAGTGCGACGAGCCGGGTGGCTCGGCCGCTGTCGAGGTCGACGCGCACGAGCGCAGTCCCCGTGCGACCCGCCGTCAGGTAGGCGACGGAGCCCGCGAACGAGGCGAACTGTGCCGTGCCCCGCCAGAGCGTCCGCACCCCGTCGCCCGCGGTGGCCAGCACCCGGGCGAGGGCGGGCCGGTCGTAGCTCGTCACGAACACGTGCACTCGGCGTCCTTGCGGGTCGGCGCAACCGAGCGCGCCCGGCTGGAGCGTCGGCGGGAGCGCGATCCGCCACCGGCGGACGACGCGCAGGCTCGCCGCCTCCCGGACGCGCAGCGTCACGCCGCCATCCCGCCACGAGGCATCCGCGATCCGCCTCGAGCCCGGGCAGACGGCGATCGCCCGCACCGTTCCCTCGCCTTTGCCGTAGGCGAGCGTGCGCAGGCGGCGGTCGAGCGCGATCGTCGTCACGTCGCCGAAGCGGCCGCCGACGAGGAACGCGGGCGGGCCGGCCCCGTCCGGGGCCGGGAGGGGCTGCGCGGCGGCCCGGAGCGCTGCGGCGGAGAGCTGGTCGCACAGGCCCGCGGTCCACACGCCGCCCTGTCGCCGGAGCACGACACCTGTCTGGCTGCCGATCTCGGCGTCGATCCCGCACGACGCGCTGCTCGCCGACGTCGTCACCTCGACCGTCTCGCCGAGCGAGCCCTTGAGCGCCTCTTCGACCTTGAACACGAGCGTGACCGGAGAGCCTGAGCTGTTCCCGCCGGGGTCGCGGCGTTCCACCAGCGTGCCGACGAAGGCGGCGTCCGCCGACGCCAGGACGCCGCGCGGGTCGATCGGCCCTGCGCACGAGCAGGCCTGCGCGGGCCCGGCCGTCGCCGCGAGGGCAGCGAGGGCGACCGTGAGCGCGAGCGCCAGCCTCATGCCTGCCGTACGCCGCCGCCGAGTGTCCACGTCACGAAACGCTACTGCCGCGAGCGGGTGCCCTCCGCGAGCGTGTACGCCGCGTCGACCAGCGCGAGGTGGGTGAACGCCTGCGGGAAGTTCCCGACGAGGCGCCCGCGCGCGACGTCGTACTCCTCGGCGACCAGCCCGAGGTCGTTGCGCAGCGAGAGCAGCCGCTCGAACAGCTCGGTCGCCTCCTCGACGCGTCCCTGTAGCGCGAGCACCTCGACGAGCCAGAACGAGCAGGGCAGGAACACGCCCTCGCCCGGCGGGAGCCCGTCGACGCCGACGTTGTCCGCATCGGCGCGGTAGCGCTCGACGAACCCGTCCTGCATGAGCTCGCGCCGGATCGCGTCGACCGTGCCCACGACGCGCGGGTCGTCCGGCGGCAGGAAGCCGACCAGCGGGATCATCAGCAGCGACGCGTCGAGCCGGTCCGCGCCGTAGAACTGGACGAAGGTGTTCCGCGAGGCGTCCCAGCCCTCGTGGCAGACCTCGGCGTGGATCTCGTCGCGCAGCGCGCGCCACTGCTCGAGCGGCCCCTCCTTTCCCCAGCGCTCGATCGAGCGCACCGCCCGGTCGAACGCAACCCAGGCCATCACCTTCGAGTGCGTGAAGTGGCGCTTGGGGCCGCGCACCTCCCAGATCCCCTCGTCGGGCAGGCGCCACCCCTCGGCGAGGAAGGAGAGCAGCGTGGAGTTCAGGCGCCACACGTCCTCGGACGGCTCGAGCCCCGCCAGCCTTGCCTGGAAGAGCGCGTCGCCGACCTCGCCGTAGACGTCGAGCTGCCGCTGGTCGTGCGCGCCGTTCCCGATCCGGACCGGGCGGGAGCCCTCGTAGCCGGACAGCCAGCCGAGCTCGAGCTCCGGCAGGCGGCGCTCGCCCGCCAGCCCGTACATGATTTGCAGGTCGCCCGGGCTGCCCGCGATCGCGCGCAGGAACCAGTCCCGCCACGACTCCGCCTCCTCCACGTAGCCGGCGCGGAGGAAGCTGAGCAGGGTCAGCGTCGCGTCGCGCAGCCAGCAGTAGCGGTAGTCCCAGTTGCGCACGCCGCCGAGCTGCTCCGGCAGGGACGTCGTCGCCGCCGCGGCGATGCCGCCCGTCGGCGCGTACGTGAGCGCCTTCAGCGTGATCAGGGAGCGGTGGACGGCGTCGTGCCAGCGCCCGGCGTGGTTGCACGTCCCGGCCCAGTCCTCCCAGTAGCGCTCGGTCTCGGCGAGCGCCTCCTCCGCGTCGACCACGTCCGGCGTCGGCTCGTGCGAAGGGAACCAGGTGAGCACGAACGGCAGCCGCTCGCCCTCCTCGACGTTGAACGAGGCGACCGTGCGGAGGTCGCGGCCTTCGAGCTCCACCGGCGCGTCGATGCGCAGCGCGTCCGGGCCG
This sequence comes from Gaiellaceae bacterium, assembly GCA_035720085.1. Classification (GTDB taxonomy): domain Bacteria; phylum Actinomycetota; class Thermoleophilia; order Gaiellales; family Gaiellaceae; genus Gaiella. The sequence continues at coordinate 20,486 of DASTPC010000010.1, read as the reverse complement.
GCGACCGCCATCCGCACGTCGTCGACGCGGCGCACCCAGGGCACGACGCTGCCGTACTCGAACCGGATCACCAGCTCCAGCTCCAGCTCCACCCGGCCGCGCACGCCTTCGACGATGCGGACGACGTCCGGCGCGACGCCGCGCGGCGGCATGAAGTCGATCAGCCGGACGAGGCCGTCGGCCGTCTCCAGCTCGGTCTCGAGGATCAGCGAGTCGCCGCGGTAGCGCCTGCCGGGGGAGTGGAACTCGCCGGTGGGCCGGATCGTCCAGTGGCCGTTCTCGGCAGTCCCGAGCAGCGCCGCGAAGCAGGCGGCCGAGTCGAAGCGGGGAAAGCAGAGCCAGTCGATGCTGCCGTGCCGCGAGACGAGCGCGGCGGTCTGCAGGTCGCCGATCAGCCCGTAGTCCTCGATCGACGAGCCGTGGCTCATCCGTCCAGGTCCTCGAGCAGCGTCGTCAGCCTCCGGAACCGGCGCGAGGCGGCGCGCGTGAACGCCACCCGGTACTCCTCACCCGCCTCCGCGTCCAGCGTCGCGGCGTACGTCTCGCGGATCTCGAGCAGCCGGTCGGCGGCCGCGTCGACGGCGAGCTGGTAGTCGCCGTACGCCTCCTCGGCCTCGTCCCGGCCCGCCCGTGTCCATGCCTCCTCGGCCTCGCCGATCTCGGTGAGCAGGTCGGACTCGTCGGCCGCAAAGAGGTCGAGCTGGCGCGCGGCGAGCCCGTCGAAGCGGCCGCGGCGCCGGAACGTCACGCCAGCTCCCGATAGAGCTCGAGATGTGCGGTCGCGGCCGCGTCCCACGTCAGCGCGTCCCGGGCGCGCCCGGCCCCCGCGCGCGCCGCCGCCAGCGCCGCCGGATCGCCGAGGAGCTCGGCCAGCGCGGCTGTGAGCCCGTCGACGTCGCCGGCGGGGACCACGCGTCCTGCCTCGAACGCCGCCACCGGCTCGGCCAGGCCGCCGACGTCGTAGACGACCGCCGGCACGCCCGCGCCGAGCGCCTGCAGCAGCGCGCCGCTCTGGTCGAGCTCCGCGCGATAGGGGAAGACGGCCACGGTCGCCTCGCCCAGGGCGCGCTCGAGCTCCCCGCCCGGGAGGTACCCGAGCCGCCACTCCGCCCGTTCGCCGGCGGCGCTCCGGTAGCCGTCGAGCGGCTCGCGTGGGTCGCCGGCGACGAGCAGGCGCGCGCCGTCCACTCCCAGCACCGCGCGGACCGCGTCGCCGAGCCCCTTGTAGGGCCGGATCACGCCCAGCGCGAGCACCGTGCGGCCGTCGTCGCGGCGCGGCGGGTCGCTGCGGAAGACGGGGTGCGGGACGACCCGCAGCCGCGACTCTTCCACCCCGAGTGCCTGCAGCGTCCGGCGCCCGCGTTCGCTGTGCACCACCACCCGGGCGAAGCGCCCGAACAGCCGCCGCCAGAGGCGTTCGCGGTGGGCAGTTCGGCGCGGCAGCAGGTCGTGCGCGGTGAAGACGAGCGGTGCGCGCGTGTGCAGCAGCCAGCGGTCGGCCTCCGGCGCCGCGAGCCACTGGAGATGGACGACGTCCGCCTGCGCGAGCGCGAGCCGCGCGAGCCCGACGGGATGCTCGAGCGCCTTGAGCGCGAGCCGCGCCCGGCCGTCGACGCGCGTCGAGAGCGGGTAGAAGAGCTCGCGCACGGCGTACCCGTCGGCCGCCGGCACGTCGCCGAAGCGGAAGCGGGATGTCACGAGCTCCACCTCCGCGCCGGCTCGCGCGAGCGCCGCCGCGAGCGCGCGGTCGTACGGCGGCGTGTACGCCGGCGGATCGGCGAGGACGACGCGCATCGCCGTAGAGTAGAGGCGCCGTTGCCGCTCCTCGTTCGCACCTGGAACGTCTTCCACGGCAACGCGCAGCCGCCCCGCCGTCGCGGCTTCCTGCACGAGATGGTCGAGCTCGCGAGCGCCGACCGGCCCGACGTCCTCTGCCTGCAGGAGCTGCCCGTCTGGTCGCTGCCGCTGGTCGACGGCTGGGCCGGGATGGACGCAGCGCGCTCGATCGCGCGCCGCCCATTCGTGTTCCCAGGAGGGCTGGCCGGCTGGATCACGCGCCGCCACCAGGGCTTCTTCCGCTCGGGGATCTCCGGCCAGGCGAACGCGATCCTCGCTGCCCGCGAGCACGGCCTCGAGGACCTCGGCGACGAGCAGATCTCGGGGGACGGCCGCGAGCGGCGCACCGTCCACGCCGTCCGGGTCGCGGGCCGGATCGTGGTTGCGAACCTGCACGCCTCGAACTCAGCCGACCGCGAGCTCGTCGAGCGGGAGATCGCGAGGGCGCTCGCCTTCGCCGAATCCCGGGCCCGTACCGGCGAGCCGCTCGTCCTCGCCGGCGACTTCAACCTCGCCGGCGTCCGCGTCGACGGGTTCTCGGCGCCGGCCGGCGGGATCGACCACGTCCTCGTCCGCGGCCTGCCGGCGGCCGAGCCGCGCACCTGGCCGGTGGAGGCGCGCGTGCAGAATGGCGCGGTGCTCTCGGACCACGCGCCGGTCGAGGTGGAGGTCGGGTGACCTTCGAGGAGGGCCGCGCGCTCTTCCCCGTCCTGGAGCGGCTCACCTACCTGAACGCCGGCACGTTCGGCCCGCTCGCCCGGCCGGTCGTCGAGGCCGTCGAGCGCGAGACCCGGCGCGACCTCGAGCAGGGCCGGGCCGGCAGCGCCTGGTTCGAGTACGCCCTCGGCGTCCGCGACCACCTGCGCGCCGCCGTGGCCGCCCTCGTCGGCGCCGAGGTCGAGCAGGTCGCGCTGGCGGCGTCGACGACGGACGGATGCAACATCGTCCTGGCGGGTCTCGACCTGCGCCCGGAGGACGAGGTCGTGACGACCGACTCGGAGCACTTCGGGCTGCTCGGCCCGCTGCACGCGTCGGGGGCCCGGGTCGTCGTCACCGCGCCCGAGCCCGAGGCGATCCTCGCGGCGGTCGGGCCGCGGACCCGCCTGGTCGCCGTCTCGCAGGTGCTCTGGACGACCGGGGCGCTGCTGCCGGTGCGGGAGCTGCGGGAGCGGGCAGGCGTTCCCGTGCTGGTCGACGGTGCGCAGTCGGTAGGCGCGCTCCCGGTCGACACTGCCGGGCTCGACTTCCTCACGATCTCGGGCCAGAAGTGGCTCTGCGGGCCGGACGCGACCGGCGCGCTCGTCGTCGCCGACCCGGAGCGGCTGCGGATCGCGCGCCCGAGCTACTTCTCGAAGCTCTCGAACGAGCCCGACGGGAGCTTCGTCGCCCGTCCGGGCGCCGCGCGCTTCGAGCCGAACTGGATGCCGGTCGGGTCGGTCGCGGGGCTGCTCGCGGCCCTCGAGCTGCGTCCCGAGTGGGCGTTCGAGCGCGCAGCGGACGTGGCTGCGCGCTGCCGCGAGCGGCTCGCCGGCGTCGTCGAGGTCGTCCCGGGTGACGCACTGCTCGTGTCGTTCCGGCCTTCGCCTGGCGAGACCGCCGAGGCGGCCGCAAAGCGCCTCGAGGAAACGGGCGTGATCGTCCGGGAGGTGCCCGGCACCGGGCTCGTGCGCGCGAGCTGCGGCTGGTGGACGAGCGACGGCGACCTCGACCGGCTCGCCGAAGCGCTCGTGGACGCGGCGACCTAGATGCTTGATCGGAAAATGGCGCGCAGGCGGGGGCGTTCACGACCAAGCCGGGCGCCGCACGTCCGCGCCGTGCAGGCTAGAAGCCTGTGCGGCGCGCACGGGTGGTGATCTGGCGCCGCGTCGTGGGCGTCATCCGGCCCGCCGGGATTTTCCGATCAAGCATCTAGAGTCCGGGCCGGATGCGGGCGCTGATCTTCGACCTCGACGGCACGCTCGTGGACACGGTCTACGCGCACGTGATCGCGTGGCAGCGCGCATTCGAGGAGGCGCGGCTGCCGATCGACGGTTGGCGGATCCACCGTCGCATCGGTATGAGCGGCGGGCTCTTCGCGCGTGCGGCCGCCCGCGAGGTGGGCAGGCCGCTCGAGCCCGACGAGGTCGAGCAGCTCCAGCGCCGGCACGGCGAGTTCTTCCGCGAGCTGCTGCCCGAGCGGCGGCCGTTGCCGGGCGCGCGGGAGCTGCTCGCCGAGCTCCGGGCGCTCGGCGTCCCGCACGGCATCGCCACGTCCGGCCGCCGGCCCGAGATCGACCGCTCGATCGAGGCGCTCGAGGTGCCCCCGGAGACTGCCGTGGTCGAGCGCGGGGAGGTCGCGCGCGCCAAGCCGGAGCCAGACCTCTTCCTCGAGTGCGCCGTACGGATCGGCGCCGCGCCGGAGGAGTCCTACGTCGTCGGCGACGCGGTCTGGGACCTGCTTGCCGCGCGGCGGGCGCGCATGCTCAGCGTCGGCCTGCTGAGCGGCGGCTACGGCGAGGACGAGCTGACCCGTGCGGGCGCGTTCCGCGTCTACCGCGACGCGGCGGAGCTGCACGGCTCGCTCGACGAGCTCGGCGTCCTCCCGTAGCGGGCGGGGTTGCCGCTGCGCCCGGCGCGGGTACCCTGGCGGCGGGTCTGGACGGATGAACGTCGTGACGCGCCTCGCTCTCGGGAGCCTGCTGGTGCTCGGGCTCGCGCTCGCCGGTTCCTCGGGCGCAGCCCCGCCGGACGGCTCACCCTTCCTCGTCGGCTTCGCGGACGACCTGCCGCGCAAGACCGGCACCGCGGCGACCGCGCCGATGCGCGACCTGGGCGCGACGGCGGTCCGGCTCACGCTGCGGCGGACGGGTGACGAGACGGCGATCTCGGCTGCCGACGCCGCAGAGCTCGACCGCGCGGTCGCCGCCGCCTCGGGGCTGCGAATCGTGCTCGCGGTCTACGGCCCGCCCGACGCGGCGCCGCAGACCGCCGTCGAACGCGACCGCTTCTGCACCTACGCGCGCTCTGCGCTCGCCCGCTACCCGGCGATCCGCGACGTGATCGTCTGGAACGAGCCCAACGTCGCAGCGTTCTGGCGGCCGCAGTTCGGCGCCGGCGGCGCGAGCGTCGCACCGGGCGCCTACGAGGCCCTGCTCGCGCGGTGCTGGGACGTCCTGCACGCGTTCCGGGCCGACGTGAACGTGCTCGGTCCCGCGACGTCGGCCTCGGGGAACGACAACCCGAACGCGGCGAACAACGTCTCGCACTCGCCGGGCGCGTTCATCCGCGGGGTCGGGGCCGCCTACCGCGCGAGCGGGCGGACGCTCCCGATCCTGGACACCGTCGCGCACCACCCGTACGGCGACACGCCGGGAGAGCGGCCCTGGCGGCGCCACATCGGCACGAAGACGATCGCGCTCGGCGACTGGAACAAGCTGCTGCAGAGCCTCGCTGCCGCGTTCGACGGCACGGCACAGTCGCTTCCGGGCGAATGCGCGGGCGGGCGCTGCGTCGCGATCTGGTACACGGAGCACGGGTTCCAGACGCTCGTGCCGCCGGAGAAGGCGGGCCTGTACACCGGCTCCGAGAACGAGGCGGGCGTGCTGCGCGACGACGCCGGCGGCGAGCCCGACAGCCCGCCGCCGGCCGAGACGAGCACTGCTCCCGACCAGCGGACGCAGGTGCTCGACGCGGTGCGGCTGGCGGCCTGCCAGCCGTACGTCGGCGCCTACCTGTCCTTCCTCGTCCGCGACGAGGCGATCCTCACCGGCTGGCAGTCGGCGCCGCTCTGGGCCGACGGCAGCGCGAAGGGCTCGGCGCCCGCGTTCCGCTCGGCGTTCGCGCAGGCCGCCGGCGGAACGGCCGACTGCGGCGCCCTGAAGGGCGGCCGCCCGAGCGCGGACTACACGCCTCCCGGCACACCGTCCGGCCTGACGGCTGCGGCCGCACAGGGGCCGCTGCGGGTGGAGCTCGCCTGGGCGGCCGCGACGGACGAGACGGGTGTCACGTCCTACCGGGTCTTCCGCGGCACCGCACACGTCGGCACGACCGCGACCACGACGTGGGCGAACGTCGCGGTCGACCCGGGCGCCACGTACACGTACACCGTCCGGGCGCTGGACGCGGCCGGCAACCTCGGCGAGGCGTCGGCGCCCGCGACGGTAACCGTCCCGGCCGACCAAGGCCCGCCGCCTCCTCCGCCTCCGCCTCCACCCGCGCCACCTCCTCCACCGGCGGCGCCGTCTCCGCCACCTCCTCCACCAGCGCCACCGGTTTCGCCAGCGACGTCGACGCCTCCTGCAGACACCGTCGCACCGGCCCCGCCGGCGCGTCTCCGCGCGGCTGCGCTCGCGCGGCCGTTGCGGGTCCGGCTCCGCTGGAGTGCAGGCAGTGACGCTTCGGGCGTCGCGGCGTACCGGATCGCGCGGAACGGCCGGCCGGTCGCGAGCGTGCGCGGGCTGACCTGGGTCGACCGGGCCGCTCGGCCCGGGCGCCGCTACCTCTACGTCGTCCGTGCGGTCGACGCCGCCGGCAACCGGAGCCGCCCCTCGCCGGTCGCGGCCGTCCGGACCGGGCGGCGCCCGCCCGTCTAGGCGACGTCCGCGGCCGTCCGCAGGCCGAGCTCGCCGGCGATCGGCTGCATGGCGGCGACGACGTTGCGGATGTGCTCGTCGAGCTCGAGGCCGATGAGCTCCGCGCCGGCGTAGACCTCGTCCCGGTGGACGCCGGCCGCGAACGACGGCTGCTTGAGCTTCTTCCGCACCGACTTCGGCTCGAGCCCCTCCAGCCCGTTCGGCCGGACGAGGCCGCACGCGTGCACGAAGCCCGAGAGCTCGTCGCACGCGAAGAGCACCTTCTTCAGCTGCGTGTCGCGCGGCATGGCGAGGTGCTCGGCGTGTGAGAGGACGCCCTCGATCAGGAGCTCCGGGTAGCCCTCCTCGCGCAGGATCGGCGCGCCGTCCTGCGGGTGCTTGTCGAGCGTGGGGTGGATCTCGTAGTCGAAGTCGTGCAGCAGCGCGGTGCAACCCCACAGCTCCTCGTCCTCGCCGTAGAGGCGGGCGTAGAACCGCACCGACGCCTCCACCGCGAGCGCGTGCCGGAGCAGCGACTCGCTCTTCGTGTAGCGGGTCAGGGTGTCCCAGGCGCGCTCGCGGGTCACCTCCATCGGGCCGGGTACGATACCGCCCCGCATGCAGTCGTTCGTGATCGAGGGCGGCCGGCCGCTGTCGGGTGTCGTGAAGGCCGCCGGGAACAAGAACGGCGCACTGCCGATCCTCGCGGCCTCCGTTTTGGCCTCCGAGCCGGTGACGCTGACGAACGTCCCGCGCATCCGCGACGTCGAGACGATGGTCGAGCTGCTCGTCGACATCGGCGCCGACGCGCGCTGGACGGGCCCGAACGAGGTGCGCGTCGACTCCGCCGGCGTGCACAAGTCCGAGCTCGACCCCGAGCTGTGCCGCGAGATCCGCGCCTCGTTCCTGCTCGCCGGGCCGCTGCTCGCGCGCTTCGGGCGCGCCGTCGTGCCGCCCCCCGGGGGCGACGTGATCGGCCGGCGGCGGCTCGACACCCACATCCACGCGTTTGCCGAGCTCGGTGTCGAGGTCGACTTGAACGGCGCCTACGAGATGCGCACGGCCGGACTGACGGGCAAGCGGATGTACCTCGACGAGGCGTCCGTGATGGGCACCGAGAACGCGATCATGGCCGCCGTCCTCGCGAGCGGCGAGACGGTCGTCGGCCACGCCGCCTGCGAGCCGCACATCCAGGACCTCTGCCGCTTCCTCGTCGCGCTCGGCGCCCGGATCGAGGGGATCGGCTCGAACATCCTGCACATCACCGGCGTCGAGCGGCTCACCGGGGGCGAGCACCGGATCGGCCCCGACCACGTCGAGGTCGCGAGCTTCGCCGGCCTCGCAGCGGTCACGGGCGGCGAGGTGACGATCGAGGACGTGCGCGCCGACGACCTGATCTCGATCGTGCCGGCCTTCCGCAAGCTCGGGATCGAGCTCGACGTGGGGGAGACGTCCCTCCGCGTCCCCGCCGGGCAGGACTTGCACGTCGAGGACGACCACGGCGGCCAGATCCCGAAGATCGAGAGCGGCATCTGGCCGGCCTTCCCGGCCGACCTGACCTCGATCGCGGTCACCGTCGCGACCCAGGCCCGCGGGACCGTGCTCGTCTTCGAGAAGATGTTCGAGAGCCGCCTCTTCTTCGTCGACAAGCTGGTCGCGATGGGCGCGCGGATCATCCTCTGCGACCCGCACCGCGTCGTCGTCACCGGCCCGGCGCGCCTCTACGCCCAGCGGCTCGAGAGCCCGGACATCCGCGCCGGCATGGCGATGGTGATCGCCGCCCTCTCGGCCGAGGGAACGTCGACGATCGGGAACATCCGCCAGATCGACCGGGGCTACGAGCGCATCGACGACCGCCTGCGCGCGATCGGCGCACGCATCGAGCGCGCGGAGCTCTGAGCGTGAGCGCCGCGCGCATCGCCCCCGGCAGCGGCCAGACGAACGTCGCCACCGGCCTGCCCGTCCTCGACCACCTGCTGGGCCGGCTCGCGCGGGCCGGCCGCTTCGACCTGACGCTCGAGATCGCGCCCGACGACCCGGAGGCCGAGGTCGACGCCGCCGGCGAGGCGCTCGGCGACGCCCTCGCCGGGCTGCTCGCGGAGGGCGCACACGGACATGGGACGATGCCCGCCGACGAGGCACTCGCGACCGTGGTCGTGGAGGCGTCCGGCCGCGCCCTCGTCGCCTCGAACGTCGACCTGCGCCCGTCGCGGGTCGGCGGGCTCGAGACCGACCTGGCGGCACGCTTCCTCGACCGGCTGGCCGCTGCCGCCGGGCTGACGGTCCACGTGCGGCTGATCGAGGGCGTGGACACCGACCACGTGCTCGAGGCGATGTTCAAGGCGCTCGGCGTCGCGCTGGCCCAGGCGACGGCAGCCCCCCGACGGGAGGAGTGACGAGATGGACAAGACCGTGATCCGCACCGAGGCCGCGCCTGCGCCGTTCCAGGGCGCGCCCTACAACCAGGCGATCCGGACCGGCGACCTCGTCTTCGTCGCCGGCCAGCTCGGGCTCGACCCGGGCGGGACGATGGTCGGCCCCGGCGTCGCCGAGCAGACCGAGCAGGTGATGCGCAACCTCGCCGCGATTCTCGCCGAGGCCGGCAGCTCGCTCGACCAGCTCGTCAAGACGACCGTCTTCCTCGTCGACCTGGGCGAGTTCCAGGCGATGAACGAGGTGTACGCGCGGCACGTCGGCGACCGCCCGCCGGCCCGCTCCACGTTCGAGGTCGCCGCGCTGCCCTCAGGGGCGCGGGTCGAGATCGAGGCGGTCGCGCACCTGTAGCCGCCGGCGCTGCGCGCCGGCGGCTATGAAACACCCATGGCGAACGCGATCAGGGACTATGTTCGCGAGCTCGGGCTCGGTGCGTGGGCGGTGGGCGGGTCCGTGCGCGACGAGCTGCTCGGGATCGAGCATCGCGACGAGGACTTCGTCGTCCCGGGCCTCGACCACGACGGGCTGCGGCGCGCGCTCGCTCCCTACGGCCGGGTCGAGGAGATGGTCGTCCACGGCGAGCTGAAGGGCGTCCGCCTCCACTCGGCCGACCGAGCGCTTCGGCTCCTCGCGCCGGCGGGGATCGAGCTGGCTGCGGCGCCCGGCGGGGAGGAGGCGCTCGCCGCCGACCTGGCCCGGCGAGACTTCACGGTCGACGCGATCGCACGCAACCTCGAGACGGGCGAGCTCGCCGACCCGCACGGCGGACTCGCCGACCTCGCCGTGCGACGGCTGCGGGCCGTCAGCGACGACAGCCTTCGCGCCGACCCGCTGCGGATCCTGCGGGCGCTCCGGCTCGTCTCGCAGCTCGGCTTCAGCCCGGACGGAGCGACGCTCGCGCTGATCCGGCGCGACGCGCCGCTGCTCGCCTCGGTCGCCCCGGAGCGGATCGGCGGCGGCCTCCAGGAGGACGGCCACGGCGAGCTCTCGCTGCTCCTGCTCGGCGACGCTCCGGGGCGTGCGCTGCGCCTCGCGCGCGACACGGGCGCGCTCGTGGCGGTGCTGCCCGAGTTCGCGAACGTGATCGGCGTCGAGCTCGACTCGCCGCGACAGCCGCTCGCGCTCGACGAGCACCTGCTCGCAGTCGTCCAGGGCGCGGCGGACCTCGGTGCCGGCCTGCCGGTCCGACTGGCTGCGCTCGTGCACGACCTCGGCAAGCCCGAGGCCGACGTGACGCGCGCCGAGCACGCTGCGCACGGCGCCGAGATCGCCCGTGCTGCGCTCGAGCGGCTCCGTTACCCAGGCCGCTTCGTCCGCAGCGTGACGGCGGTCGTCCGCGCTCACTCCTTCGCCCTCGACGGCGTCGACGCCCGCTTCGCGCGGCGCTTCCTTGCCGAGCACGGTGAGCTGGCCTTCGACCTGGTCGAGCTGAAGGAGGCCGACCTGCTCGCCAAGCACGTGCCCGCCGAGGAGCACGAGGCGCTCGAGCGCCTGCGCACGCTGCTTCAGGAGGCGCTCGCAGGCCCCCACCGCCTCGCCGACCTCGAGGTGGACGGCGGCGACCTGCTCGCGCTCGGCCTGCGCGAGGGCCCCGAGGTGGGACGGATCCTCGAGCTGCTCCTCGCGGAGGTCGTCGACGACCCGAGCCGGAACGAGCGCGAGGCGCTCCTGGAGCGGGCGCGCGCGGAGCTCTCGTGACGCCGGAGGGGGTGCGCGCCGCGTACCGCGCGGTCTGCGACGAGGCCGGGCCCGGCGTGACGGTCGTCGTCGCGACGAAGTACGTCTCGGTCGCGGGCCTGGCCGTTTTGGCCGAGGCCGGCGTCGAGGTGGTGGGGGAGAACCGCGCGCAGGACCTGGAGCGCAAGCACGAGACGTACGGCGACGCGTTCCGCTGGCACTTCATCGGCCACCTGCAGTCGAACAAGGTCAAGCTCGTGAACCGGATCTGCGAGCTCGCGCACTCGCTCGACTCGGACTCCGCCGCGCGCCGGCTGACGGTGCCGGCGCTGCTCGAGGTCAACCTGGCGGGCGAGCAGTCCAAGTCGGGTGTCGAGGCGACCGAGGTGGCCCGCTACCTCGAGCGCTATCCGTCGATCCGCGGCCTGATGACGATGCCGCCGTTCACGAGTGACGCGGAGGCGTCGCGGCCGGTGTTCCGCCGCCTCCGCGAGCTGGCGGACGAGCACGGCCTGCGCGAGCTCTCGATGGGGACGTCCCAGGACTGGCGCGTTGCGGTCGAGGAGGGCGCGACCCTGATCCGCGTCGGCAGCGTCGTCCTCGGCGGCTGACCCCTGCCGGGGCGTCGCGTCCGGGCGGGTTACGATACGAGGCTGTCATGGGCTTTTCCGACGTCTGGAACCGCACCCTCGTCTACTTCGGCATCGCCGAGGACGAGGACTGGGACGAGGACGGCCTCGCCACCGAGGAGGAGCTCGAGCGCGACTACCGGCAGCGCAACCGGGCGAACGTCCGCCGTCTGCCGCGACGCGAGGACGAGTGGACGGACGCCGAGCCGGCCTCGGAGACGGCAGCCACCACGGCGGCGCCCCCGTCGCGGCGGACGCGCCTGCGGGGCGTCGACTCGGCGTCGGGCCAGGTGCGCGTCCATCTCGTGCTGCCGCGAAGCTTCAACGACGCGCAGCAGATCGCCGACAAGTTCAAGGACCAGGTGCCGGTGATCCTCAACCTGCAGAGCGCCGACAACGAGCTTTCGAAGCGCCTGATCGACTTCGCCAGCGGGCTCACCTACGCCCTCGACGGAAGCATGCAGCGGGTCGCCGACAAGGTGTTCCTGCTCACCCCGCGCAACGTCGAGGTCTCCGCCGAGGAGCGCGCCCGGATGCTCGACCGCGGCGGCTTCTTCAACCAAGCTTGACGTGGGGGAACCGCATGGTTCCCCCACGAGCCCCCTCCTTCACGCCTGCGCACGGATGGCCGGCGCCGGGCCTCCCGGGCGGCAAAGCCGCCCTCCGGCTGTGCTCTCGGCCCGCACGGAGCACCCTTTTCCCGCGCACAGCGCCCGTTTTTGCGGTAGGAAGCTCCCCGATGGCGGAGAACCTCGTTGCCATGGGCGGCAGCCTCGCCACGCTTGGCCTGCTCGGCGATACCGGAACGTCGATCCGGCGCTTCTTCGACGTCTTCGTCGGGGTCTACATCCTGCTGATCTTCGCGTACATCATCACGTCGTGGATCCGGCTTCCCTACTCGCCGACGCTGAGCCGCGTGCAGCGGTTCCTCTACGACGTGTGCGACCCGTACCTGCGCATCTTCCGCCGCGTCCTGCCGCCCCTCGGCCCGCTCGACCTCTCGCCGATCGTGGCCGTCTTCGCCCTCGTGATCATCCAGCAGCTCGTGGGCACGCTGATCGAGAGGATCTTCTAGGGAGTTAGGAGGCACCATGCCGCTCACACCCGTCGAGCTACGCCACCAGGAGCTGAAACGCTCCCTGTTCGGCTACAAGCGACCCGCCGTCGACCGCCTCATGACCGACGTGGCCGACAGCTTCGAGCTCGTGTGGCGGGAGCGGGCCGAGTTCGCCGACCGGATCGAGGCGCTCGAGACCGAGCTGAAGCGCCACCAGGAGCTCGAGGGCCTGCTCCGCCAGACCCTCGTCTCCGCCGAGCGCGCAGCGCAGGAGGTGAAGGAGCGGGCCACCCGCGAGGCGGACGTGATCGTGAACGAGGCGCACGCCGAGGCACGGTCGATCAAGCGCGAGGCGATCGCCGAGAAGCAGCGGCTGATGGAGGAGGCGCACCGCGTGCGCGGCCTGCTCCGGACGGCGCTCGAGGCGATGGACGACGCGAGCGAGGAGGAGCGGAAGGACCGTCGCGACGCGCCGCAGCAGGCCGCCGAGGCGACCCGGCCGGGGCCGGTGCTGCCGCAGCCGGCGGCCGCTGCACAGGCGTCGGCCGAGCGCACGGACCCGGACGTGCGGAGGCTCGCGGGGTAGCGCGGATATCCTTGGGGTCATGACGGCCCCGACCGCCCGCCTGCTTCTCCGCGTCGCTCCGGGAGCGTCCCGTTCGGCTGTGGTGGGCCGCCACGGGGCGGCCTGGAAGGTGCGCGTAGCGGCTGCGCCCGAGCGCGGCCGCGCCAACGACGCGCTGGTCGACCTGCTCGCCGGCGCGCTCGGGCTCGCGCGCCCGGACGTCCGCGTCGTGGCCGGAGCGGCTGCGCGCGACAAGGTCGTCGAGATCGCGGGTATCTCGACGGAGGAAGCGGAGAGCCGGCTCGAGCGGGCCGGCGGAAAGGGGATGAGCCGATGACCGTCGACCTCGAGGCTCGCAAGTCGGAGCTGCTCGAGCTGCGCACACGTCTGACCGCCGCCGCCGAGTACGTCGAGCACGCCGACGAGAACGGCGGCGAGCTCACCTCGGCTGCGGGCGACCAGCACATCGCCGACCATGCGTCCGAGATCTTCGACCGCGAGCTCGACGTGACGCTGGAGGAGAACGCCGAGCACGTGCTCGAGGAGATCGACCTCGCCCTGAGCCGCATCCACGAGGGGACGTACGGCACCTGCGCCGCGTGCGGGCAGGAGATCCCGGAGGAGCGGCTGGCGGCGGTGCCGTACGCGACGCTCTGCATCGACGACCGTCGCAAGCAGGAGCGCGGGTGACACGTCCCATGTCGACCCCCGGCCGCGACAGCGGCCGGCTTCAGGGATGTTGGCGCGGTCGGGAATCCGCTGCTGCGGATTCGCGACCTTGCGCAGAAGAAGAGGAGCGCGGGTGAGCGAGCCCGCCCGCACGGATGCCCCGGCGGCCCGGCCCCCGCTCGAGATCCGGGTGGGCTCGGCGACGAACGCGCTGCAGCCAGTCTCGAGCGCGAAGCGCTCGCTCGCCGCCGGCCCGGTGCAGTGGGTTGGCCTGCTGCTCGTCGCGGGCGCCGCGATCGCCGCCGACCAGATCACGAAGCAGGTCGTCTCGTCGGCGCTCCCTCTCGGCGACGAGGTCGCCGTGGCCGGGCCGTTCTCGATCCACCACGTCCAGAACTCGGGGATCGCGTTCGGCCTCTTCTCGAGCGCGACGGCCGTCGTGATCGCCGTCACGACGCTCGCGGTGGCGCTCATGCTCGCCTTCTTCGCCCATTCGGCGCAGCGCCACCCGATGCTGTCGGTCGCGCTCGGGCTCGTGCTCGGTGGCAGCGTGTCGAATCTGCTCGACCGCGTTCGCCTCGGCTACGTGACGGACTTCCTCGATTTCGACCGCTGGCCGGCGTTCAACCTGGCCGACACGTTCATCGTCGTCGGTGTCGCGCTGCTCTTCGTCTCGTTCGTCGCCGCCGACCGCACGAGCCCGCGCGTTGGCAACCCTCCGCTTTCACGCCTCTGACGGCGACGCGGGCGCGCGCCTCGACCGGGTGCTGTCGACCCGGCCGGAGGTCGGGACTCGGGCGGCCGCGGTGCGCCTGATCGGTGACGGCGCCGTCGCCGTCGACGGGCGGGCGCGCCCCAAGAGCCACCGGCTCGAGGTCGGCGAGCTCGTCGAGGTGGTGCTGCCTGCCGAGCCGACGCTCGCGCCGGAGGCGCTGCCGCTCCGCGTCGCGTACGAGGACGAGCACCTGCTCGTCGTCGACAAGCCGGCCGGCGTCGTCGTCCATCCCACGGGCCGCCCGGTCCCTGGCACGCTCGCCGGCGGCCTGCTCGCGCTCGGGGCCGCGGGCGGGGAGGAGGGGAGGCCGGGGATCGTCCACCGGCTCGACCGCGACACGTCCGGGCTGCTGCTCGTCGCGCGCTCCGAGGAGGCGCACAGGCGGCTCTCGCGCCTGATCCGCCGCCGCGAGGTCGAGCGCCGCTACCTCGCGCTCGTGCGCGGCGAGCCGCGCTCCCGCACCGGCCGGATCGAGGCGCCGATCGGGCGCGACCGGCGCGACCGCACGCGGCACTCGCTCGACACGGCGACCCCACGCCAGGCCGTCACCTGGTTCGAGCTGCGCGAGCAGCTGCCCGCGCATGCGCTGCTCGAGGTGCGCCTCGAGACCGGCCGCACGCACCAGATCCGCGTCCACCTGGAGGCGATCGACCTGCCGGTCGCGGGAGACCCGGTGTACGGCGTGAAGGGCGACCTCCGCCTCGGGCGGCAGTTCCTCCACGCCCACCGGCTCCGCTTCGAACACCCGTACACGGGCGAGGAGCTCGACGTCTCGTCTCCGCTGCCGGAGGACCTGGCCGAGGCGCTCGAACGCGCACGCGGCCCCGCAACTCCGTAGCAGCGAGCTACAGCTCGCCCTTCCGACGAGCTGCGAGCGGCGGGCGTGCGTAGAATGCGCAGTCCATGCCCGACCGGCTCGAAGGCTCGTTCGTCGCGCTGATCACCCCGTTCAACGCGGACGGGAGCGTCGACTTCGGCGCGTTCGCGACGCTGGTCGAGTTCCAGCGCGCCCACGGTACGCGCGCGGTGCTGTTCATGGGCTCGACCGGGGAGGCGTCGATGCTCTCGCCCCAGGAACGCGAGCGGATCGTGGTCGAGACGGGGAAGCTCGAGCGCGGCGGGATGCAGTTCTTCTACGGCTCCACGGGCCGGGACACGGTCGCGACGATCGAGAACGTGAGGTTCGCGGCCGAGCACGGCGCCGACGGCGCGGTCGTGGCGGCGCCGGCATACGTGTGCGCGTCCGAGGACGACGCGGAACGGTTCTTCCTCGACGTCGCGGAGGCGACCGACCTGCCGCTCGGGCTCTACAACAACCCGCCGCGGGTGAAGACCGACCTGCGCGCGGAGCACCTGCTGCGCATCTTCGAGCACCCGCGCTACGTCGTGCACAAGGAGTCGACCGCCCGGGTCGGGCAGGTCGCCCAGGTGCTCGCCGCCGGGCCCGACGTGTCTGTGATGTGCTGCGACTCGCCGAACCTCGGCCTCGTCACGCCGACGATGGCGCTCGGGGGCCACGGCACGGCGAACATGACCGGCAACATCGCCCCGGCCGAGCTCGCCGAGATCTCGACGCCGTGGACGAGCGACGCCCAGGCCGCCCGCTTCCGCACGGCCTACCTGCGCCTGCTGCCGCTCCTGCACTACACCTACTCGGCGATCAACCCGGTCGCGCTGAAGTCGCTGATGCGGGCGGTCGGCCTCCCGTCCGGCGACCTCCGCCGGCCGCTGCGGGCCCTCGAGGGCGAGGCGCTCGCGCACGGCGTGCGGATCGTGCGCGACCTCGGCCTCGACGAGTCGTACGGCTTCGAGATAGCGCCCGCGCTCCGCGTCGCCTAGCGCTGCACGCGCGCCACGGCCGGCCCGGGCCGTCGCGGCTACCATGTCCAGGTTCGGAAACCACGACCCGGCGACCACGCTCGGGCGGTGGTGCCGAGGCCCTGCGCCCGGTTCCGCCCGCGCCCGCCGGCAGCACCGCAGCGAAACCAACCGAGAAAGGGGCTGATTCCTTGTCAGTCGTCTCCATGAAGGAGTTGCTCGAGGCCGGCGTGCACTTCGGCCACCAGACCCGCCGCTGGAACCCGAAGATGCGCCGCTACATCTTCACCGAGCGCGGCGGCATCTACATCATCGACCTGCAGCAGACGCAGGAGCTGATCCAGGAGGCCCACGACTTCGCGCGCAACGTCTCCGAGCGGAACGGGACGATCCTGTTCGTCGGCACCAAGAAGCAGGCGCAGGACGCGGTCGCCGAGGAAGCGGGCCGCGTGGGCATGCCCTACGTCAACCACCGCTGGCTCGGCGGCCTGCTGACGAACTGGCGCACGATCGCCGACCGGATCGCGTACCTGCACGACCTGCGCCGGCTGAAGGACGACGGCCAGCTCGAGCTGCTTCCCGCCAAGGAGCGGATCGCGATGCAGAACGAGCTCGAGAAGCTCGAGGCGAACCTCGGCGGCGTCGCCGAGATGCGCAAGCAGCCGGACGCCGTGTTCATCGTCGACCTGCGCAAGGAGCAGCTCGCGGTGCGCGAGGCGCAGCGGCTGGGCCTGCCCGTGATCGCGCTCGTGGACACGAACTGCGACCCGGACGAGGCCACCTACGTGATTCCCGGCAACGACGACGCGATCCGCTCTTGCGGCCTCGTCGTCCGCGCGATCGCGGACGGGATCGCCGAGGGGAAGACGAAGGTCAGCGCGCGCGAGTTCGCGAACGGCGACGGCAAGCGGGCCGAGGCGCCCGCGGCCGAAGCGGCGCCCGAGGCAGAGCAGTCCGCCGAGCCGGCGCCTGCCGCCGACGCGCCGGCCGCGACGCCCGAGGCCGCTGCGGAGCCCGAGAGCGCTCCCGCCGCGCCCGCGGCCCCGGAGACCCCGGAGCCGGCCGAGGCCGCCGACGAGAGGAGTGAGACCACGTGACGAACACCGAGATCAGCGCCGGCCTGGTCAAGCAGCTGCGCGACCTGACCGGCGCGGGGATGATGGACTGCAAGCGCGCCCTCCAGGAGGCGAACGGCGACCTCGAGGAGGCGCGGCGGATCCTGCGTGAGAAGGGCATGGCCTCTGCAGCCAAGCGCGCGGGTCGCGAGACGACCGAGGGTCGCGTCGAGACCCGCGTGGACGGGGCGACCGGCGTCATCGTCGGCGTCGGCTGCGAGACCGAGCCGGTCTCCAAGAACGACGAGTTCCGGGCGTTCGTGGCCCGCGTCGCCGACGCCGACGAGCAGGAGGGTGCAGAAGCCGTCGCCTCGCTCGACGAGGAGCGGCAGGAGCTCTCGGGCCGCCTCGGCGAGAACATCGCCCTCGTCGGGGCCGCCCGCTACGAGGCCGCCGCCGGGCAGTCGCTCTCGTCGTACGTGCACCCGCCGGCGAACAAGATCGGCGTGCTCGTCCAGCTCGAGGGCGGCTCTGACGAGCTCGCCCGGCAGCTGGCGATGCACATCTCGTTCGCCGCGCCGGAGTGGACGACCCGCGCCGACGTGCCGGCAGAGGTGGTCGAGGCCGAGCGGCAGATCTACCTGAGCTCGGACGAGGTGCAGTCGAAGCCCGAGGCGGCGCGTGAGAAGATCGTGGACGGCATGCTCGGCAAGCGGTTCTTCGCGGCCTCCCCGGGCGGCGTCCTCCTCGACCAGCCGTGGATCCACGACGCCGGCCAGACGGTCGGCAAGGCGCTCGAGCAGGCCGGAGCGGCCGTCGTCGCGTTCGCGCGGGTGTCGGTCGCCGGGTGACGACCGTGCCGCCCTCGCAGGCGACGGAGCAGGCGGAGGCCGCCCCCGCGGCGGCCCCCCGCTTCCGCCGCGTCCTGCTCAAGCTCTCCGGCGAGAGCCTGATGGGGCAGCGCGACTACGGCGTCGACCCGGAGACGGTCCAGGCGATCGCGCGCGAGGTGGTCGCGGTGCGCGGCGCCGGCACCGAGCTCGCGATCGTCGTCGGGGGCGGCAACTTCTACCGCGGCCTGGCGGCGGCCGCCGACAGCGGCATGGACCGCGCCACGGCCGACTACGGCGGCATGCTGGCGACGCTCCTGAACGCGCTCGCGCTCCAGGACGCGCTCGAGCGGCTCGGGGCGATCACGCGCGTCCAGTCGGCGATCACCGTCTCGGAGGTCGCCGAGCCGTACATCCGCCGCCGGGCGATCCGGCACCTGGAGAAGGGCCGGATCGTGCTCTTCGCGGCGGGCACCGGCAACCCGTTCTTCACCACGGACACGGCCGCGGCGCTGCGCGCGCTCGAGATCGGCGCGGAGGCGATCCTGATGGGCAAGAACGCCGTCGAAGGCGTGTTCGACGGCGATCCGCGCACCGACCCCGGCGCGCGCTTCCTGCCCGAGCTGACCCACCGCGAGGCGATCGAGCGGGGGCTCAAGGTGATGGACACGACCGCGCTGTCTCTCTGCATGGACAACGCGCTGCCGATCTTCGTCTTCGAGCTCGCGGACGGAAACATCCGCCGGGTCGCAGCGGGCGAGCGTGTGGGCACGATCATCACGACGGAGCGGGTTTCGTGATGGTCGGTGGCCCCTGCGCTGCTCGGTCCGTGGGCGGAGCCGGGCTTTGCCCGGCGGGAGCCCAGGAGCGAGGGCGTCGGTGGGCCGCGTCGACGGAGGGGGCTCGTGGGGGAACCATGGGTTCCCCCACGGTTCCCTCACGACGAAGGGAGGATGCAGGCTGATGGGGGCGATCGAGGACTTCCTCGCCGACGCGCAGCGCCGCATGGACAAGTCGATCGAGACCACGCGCGGCGAGTTCAACACCGTGCGCACGGGCAGGGCGTCGGCCGCGCTGCTCGACCGGATCACGATCGACTACTACGGGACGCCGACGCCGCTGAAGAACATGGCCTCGATCAGCGCGCCCGAGCCGCGCCTGCTGACGATCCAGCCGTACGACCCG
This sequence comes from Gaiellaceae bacterium, assembly GCA_035720085.1. Classification (GTDB taxonomy): domain Bacteria; phylum Actinomycetota; class Thermoleophilia; order Gaiellales; family Gaiellaceae; genus Gaiella. The sequence goes on along the minus strand of DASTPC010000010.1, from coordinate 1,407 downwards.
ACCCAGATCAAGGCGATCGAGAAGGCAATCCAGGAGTCGGACCTCGGTCTGACGCCGTCCAACGACGGCAAGCTGATCCGCCTGCCGATCCCGCAGCTGACGGAGGAGCGGCGGAAGGAGCTCGTCAAGGTCGTCCGCCGCTACGCCGAGGAGGGCAAGGTCGCCGTGCGGAACGTCCGCCGGGACGTCATGCGCCACCTCGAGGAGCTCGTCCGCAACGGCGACGTCGGCGACGACGAGGAGCGCGCTGCGGAGACGCGCGTCCAGAAGATCACCGACGAGAACGTGCACAAGATCGACGACCTCTTGAAGCACAAAGAGGCCGAGATCATGGAGGTCTGAGATCGCCCTGCGATCTCTGACACTTTTGAGGCGGATGCGGCTGCTGACGAGAATCCGCGCGATCACGGGCATGACGTCCGTGCGGGAGCCCGAGCTCCCCGACGTCGCGCGGTCCATCGCGATCATCATGGACGGGAACGGCCGCTGGGCCCGCCGGCGCAAGCTCCCGGTCGCCGCCGGGCACCGCGCCGGCACGCGTGCGCTCCGCCGCACGGTCGAGGCGGCGATCGACCTCGGCGTCGAGTCGCTCTGCGTCTACGCGTTCTCGACCGAGAACTGGTCGCGCCCCTCGGACGAGATCGACGCGCTCATGGAGATCTTCGTGGAGACGATCGAGCGCGAGTTGCCCGACCTGGCGCGCGAGGGCGTCCGCACGCGGTTCATCGGCCGGCGCGACCGCGCGACCCCCGAGCTCCGCGCGAAGATCGAGCGGCTCGAGACAGGGACGGCGGACTGCGACCGGCTCCAGCTCTGGATCGCCTTCGACTACGGCGGGCGAGCGGAGATCGTCGAGGGGGCGCGCCGCCTCGTCGAGGAGGGCGTCGACCCCCGCGACATCGACGAGAACGCGATCGCCTCCCGTCTCTACGCACCCGAGATGCCCGAGCCGGACCTGCTCATCCGCACCTCCGGCGAGCTCCGGATCTCCAACTTCCTCCTCTGGCAGCTCGCCTACACGGAGCTGGTCTTCGTCGAGACCCTCTGGCCCGACTTCGGGGAGCGCGAGCTCCGAGAGGCGCTCGTGCAGTACGCGAGCCGCCGCCGGCGCTTCGGCGGGCGATGAGCCCCCTCCTCAGCCGCATCGCCGTCATCGCGGCGGGCCTGCCCCTGGTGCTCTTCGCGGCCTACTACGGCGGCTGGGCGCTCTTCGCCCTCGTCGTCCCGGCCGCGCTCCTGGCGCTGCACGAGCTCTACCGCATGGCCCGCTCGCTGCGACCGCTCGTCCTGGCCGGCTACGGGGGGGCGCTGGCGGCCGTGATCGGGGCGGCGCTGGGAGGGGCGGAGTGGATGCTGGGCGGCTTCATGCTCACGCTGCTCCTAGCGTTCGTGTTCGCGGCCGTATCG
>DASTPC010000009.1:0-2897 GCA_035720085.1 Gaiellaceae bacterium | reverse complement strand
TAGAAGTCGATTCCGTCCGTCGCCGGGTCGAAGACGCCCGAGGTCTCGACCGAGCCGGTCGCGTCGTCCTCGATCACCGCGGTCGGCGGTGTTCGCCCACTCGCGCCGATCACGGTCGCGGCGGGCAGCACGTTGCCGCTCGAGCGGACGACGATCGTCGGCCCGGTCAGCTCGGTGGTCGTCAGGTTCGCGCCGGCGGCGCCGCCCGGCCGGAACTCCACCACGGTGCCCGCCACGGCGAGCGCGTCGCCGACGTTCACCGGGGGCGCGGAGTTGGTGAAGACGAAGATGCCCTCGGAGGTCGCGTCCTCGGCGTCGGGCGACGGATCCTGCATCCAGAACCCGTTCCCGGACTTCGCCGTCACGATCCCCTCCACGCCCGACACGAAGGTGCCGACGAGGGGGGAGAGGTGCGCGGCGCCCTGGATCTCGTGGATCCGCACGGGCGGGCCGGCGGTCGTGAACGAGAAGACGTAGTTCGCCGCCATCTCGTCCGGCGGGTCGGCCGCGTCCTGGTCGGTCACCTGGCCGGCGACCACCGTGACGGTGCAGAGCTCCTCCTGGGCGAAGTCTGTTCCCGGGTCGAGCGTGAACGTCGTCGGCCCGCCGCTCACCGTGGCGGTGTGGGCGCCGCCGGCGCAGGAGATCGAGAACCAGGAGCCGGTCACGTTCACGGGCTCGGAGAAGGTGATCGACACGTTCGCGTCGACGGCCACGCCCGTGGCGCCGTTGGCCGGCGTCGTGGTGCTCACGGACGGTGCCGCGTCGCCGGTCGGGCACGGCGCGAGCGCCGTGGCGGTGTTCCGCGGCGTCGGCGCGCCGGCGGCGAAGTCGGTCGCGTTGTTGTCGGTGTCCGTGCAGCCGCCGGCCCCGCGCAGGGCCGCGGTCGTGTTGGAGAGGGTCGGCGCGGGCCCGCTGCCCTCGAAGAAGTTGGCGTTGCCGTAGCCGACGACGTCGACGAGCCGGACCAGTGCCGTGGCGTCACACGGGTTGGAGCCGCCGTTGCAGCCGAGGGACGCGATCCCGGTCGCCAGGGCGACCTTGCCCGCCGTCCCGCTCATGCTGATCGGGCTGGCGTCGACGACGTCCGCCGTCGGCAGCGGCGAGCCGACAGCGGCGGTGCTGGCCTCCTGCACGAGGAAGTACTGGCCGGGGGCGAGCGTGACCGACGGCAGCTCGGTCAGCTGGGCGCTGTTCGCGCCGAAGTTCCCGGTCCCCGTGGCGCTCGTGTACTGGAGCGACATGCCGGCGAGGCTGGCGCTCGTCGTGCCCCGGTTGAAGATCTCGATGTAGTCGTGCGTGTACGGCGCTCCCGTGTTGCCGCCGCCGCCGTAGACCTGGCTGACGACGAGATTCGGCGACACCGCCAGCGCCTGCCCCGCCGTGCACAGCACGACGAGCGACGCCACGGCGACGAGCAGTGACAGTCGACCGGCTCGCATCCGGATTCCCCCTCGGTAGACGACTTCGCGGCGGCGACGGCCGCCCCCGCCTGGGAGACGCTAGCGGGTCGCGGCGCAGCCTTCCACCGGGATCCGCGAACCGTCCACTCTCGGAGACGGATCGCTAGGATGCCCCGCTTCGAGGGATGGGGTCGTCCGGGCGGGCGACCGATTCGACGGGAGCCGTCGCTCCGTGAGGGGGTCGAGTGTGAGAAGAAGCCGCCCGATCGTGCTGCTGGCCGTCGCCGCCGCCGCAGCCGTCACCGCCGTCAGCGGCGTCGTCCTGCTCCCCGGCGGGGCAGGCGCCGTCGTCGGCAACTGCACCACCGAGGCGTCCTGGGGGACGCTGAACGGGTCGTTCGCGAGCGAGGTGCTCGCGCTCGTCAACCAGCATCGCGCGGGCCTCGGCCTGACGCAGCTCGGCGCGCTGCCGAGCCTGACCGCCGCCGCCGAGTGGAAGTCGATGCACATGGCCGGCTACGGCTACATGCAGCACAACGACCCGGCGCCGCCGGTCGCACGCTCGGTCTCCGACCGCCTGCTGGCCTGTGGCTACCCGGCGACGTCGAGCGGCTGGGGCGAGAACATCGCCTACGGCTACGCGACTCCTGCCGCCGTCATGAACGGCTGGCTCAACTCGCCCGGCCACCGCGCCAACATCGAGAACGCGAGCTACCGCAGCATCGGCGTCGGGGTCGCCCGCAGCTCGTCGGGCACCTACTACTGGACGCAGGAGTTCGGCACCGTCACGGGGGGCACGCCGCCTCCGCCGCCGCCGCCGCCTCCTCCTCCGCCGCCGCCCGGCGGGGACACGCAGGCACCGAGCACGCCGGGGTCGTTCGCCGTCACGGCCGCGACGCAGACGACCGTCACGGTGCGCTGGAACGCGGCCCTCGACAACGTCGGCGTCACGGGTTACGGCCTCTACGTCGGCACGAGCCGGATCGGCACCGTCACCGGCACCTCGGCGACGATCTCCGGCTTCTCCTGCGGGCGGGGCTACTCGCTCGCCGTGGACGCGGCCGACGCGGCCGGCAACCGCTCGCCGAAAGCGTCCCTGGCGGTCACGACGGCCGCCTGCTCGACCTCGCCGCCACCGCCACCGCCTCCGCCGCCTCCGAGCGGCGACACGCAGGCGCCCACGGCGCCGACGGGGCTGCGGGCGACGACGACGGCGACCACGCTCACGCTGAGCTGGAACGCGGCGACCGACAACGTCGGCGTGGCCGGCTACCGCGTGTACCGCTCGGGCACGCTCGTCGGGACGACGGCCGCCACGAGCACGACGCTGACGGGACTGCGCTGCGCGACCTGGTACTGGGTCGGCGTCCGCGCGGTCGACGCGGCCGGGAACGTCTCCTCGCGGCCGGGCGTCTACGCCCGCACCGCGAGCTGCACGTAGCCGCCTACCGGCCGAACACGAGGTGCGAGCCCTCGCAGGGGCTCGCACCTCGC
>DASTPC010000008.1:0-3921 GCA_035720085.1 Gaiellaceae bacterium | reverse complement strand
TCGTCGGTCTCGCCCGGCTCCGCCTTGCCCTTCGGGAACGTCCAGTCGTCGTACTTCGGCCGGTGGACGACCAGCACCTCCGGGCCGGCGTGACCGCCGCGGACGACGACGCCGCCCGCAGCGCGGACGACGTCGCTCAGGGCTTCGCCTTCCGCGCCCGCCGCTCGAGGCGCGACCAGGCTGCGGGCCAGTCCGCCCGCGCGCGCTCCCGCCGGTCGCGCTCGAGCCGAACCAGCTGCTCGGCCACGTCGGCCGTGTCGGGGGCGGTGTCCGCCCAGGCGCGGATGCGCTCCTCGGCGACGACGGCGTCCTGGTGCTCACCGAGCACGTCCTGGAGGTCCTTGGCGGCACCGACGAACTTCTGGCCGCCGTCGCCAAGCTCGTGCGCCGCCAGTTCGGCGGCGTAGCGCGCGCGCTTGACGCGGATCCGGGCGGCGTGGAGCTCGGCGTCGGGCGGCTCGTCGCCGAGCGAGCGGAACGCCTTGCGCGTCCGCTTCCACTCGCGCCACCAGATGCGCGCGAGCGGCGTCTCCTCGTCCGAGAAGCGCGGCGCCGAGGCCTCCTCGACCCGGTCGAGCAGCGCCAGGTAGCGGTCGGTGCCGAGCGCCTCCACGACTGCGGCGCGAGCCTGCGCGCGCTCGGCGTCGAAGCTCGCCAGCAGGCTCTCCGCGGCGGTCCCGGCGACCCCGGCCCGGTCGACGTCCGCACGGAGGTGCTCGACGAGCACGTCGAGATCCCGGGCCGGCCCGAGCGCCGAGCCGAGCCAGCCCAGTTCGGCCCGCAGCGACTCCGCCCACTCCCGCTCGAGCAGCGGCCGGCCCGCGCGCAGGAAGGCGCGCAGGCGACGCGTTGCGACGCGCAGCTGGTGGAGGTCCTCCGGGTCGGTGCCGAGGCGCGTCCCGGGATCGTGGGCGAGCAGGCGCTCGTACTGCTCGCTGAAGGCGGCCGCGAGCGCCTCCCGCGGCGTCGAGCGGGCCGAGAGGCCGGGCTGCTCCGCCGGGGCGGGCAGGTCGAGCGCGCGGAAGAGCTTCGGCCGGAACGGTCCCTGTTCGGCGCCCGCGCGGCGGAGCGCGTCCTCCAGCCGCCGGAGCGTGGTCTCGTCGCCGGTCGTGAGCTCGACCTCCAGCTCGCGGAACCGGCGCGTGACGTGCTGGGCCTCGAGCACGGCGACCGAGTCTTCGGTCACCTCGGCGCCGTCGATCTGGAGGCCTTCCCGCCGTGTGCGCAGGCGCGCGACGGGGACGAGCTCCTGCCCGCGCAGGAAGGCGCCGAGCAGGGCGACCAGCTCCGCCGGCGGCCGGGCGGGCGGGCCCTGCCGTTCGAGCTCGAGCCGCGCGGCGCCGCGTGGCAGCTTCAGCTGCCAGAGACCGGTGCCGTCCTGGATGCGATGCCGGAAGGTGACGCCGCTGCGGGCGAGGCGGAGGTCCGGCGTGTCGTGGTAGGTAGTGACGAACACCCTCGTCGGCAGCGGCTCGCCGCCGAGCGCGTGCAGCCGGAAGCCGTCTCCGGGGGAGAGCTTCAGCTCCCGCTCGAGGTGCTCCCTCACTCTCCCAGGCTACTCGGTGCGCCGCCGCCCAGCCGGAGCACGGCACCGGGTCCCGGCGCGACGGACATGGGCTAGGGTGGCGCCCGCATGCGGTTCAGCCTCACGCCCCGCACGTCCGAGTTCTTCGAGCTGTTCGCGCGGTCGGGCGGGAACGCGCTCGAGGTGGCCCGCCTCGTCGAGCGCCGCTTCCGCGAGCACCCCAACTCGGGCGTCACCCAGGAGCAGGTGAAGGCGGAGGAGACGGAGGGCGACACGATCACGCGCTCCATCGTCCAGCTCCTGAACACGCAGTACCTGACGCCGTTCGACCGCGACGACATCTTCATGCTCGCGACCGAGATCGACGACGTCGTCGACTACCTCGAGGAGGCCTCTGACCTGCTCGGCCTCTACGGCGTCGAGCTGCCCACGCGCCACGCGGTCGAGCAGTGCGAGATCATCGTCCGGGCGGTCGAGCAGCTCGCGATCGCGTGCGACAACCTCAAGGGGATGCGCGGCGTCCAGGCGGCGCTCGTCGAGCTGAAGCGCCTCGAGGACGAGGGCGACCGCGTGCTGCGCGACGCGCTCGCCTCCCTGTTCCGCCACGACCGGATCGACCCGCTGATCGTGATCCGCTGGAAGGACATCTACGAAGCGCTCGAGCGGGCGCTCGACGCCTGCGACACGGCGGCGACCGTGATCGGCAACATCCTCGTCAAGAACAGCTAGGACCGTCCGTGGAGCTCACACTATGGGCCGTCGTCGCAGTCGCGCTCTTCTTCGACTTCACGAACGGCTTCCACGACACCGCCAACTCGATCGCGACCACGGTCTCGACGCGGGCGATGACGCCGCGCGCGGCCGTCGCGATGGCGGCGGTGCTCAACTTCGCCGGCGCGTTCGTCTCGCTCAAGGTCGCAGCCACCATCGCGAACGGGATCGTCGACCAGAGCGCGATCACGCTCGACGTCGTGCTGGCCGGGCTCGTCGGGGCGATCACCTGGAACCTGATCACCTGGTATCTGGGGCTGCCGTCGAGCTCCAGCCACGCGCTGATCGGCGGCATCCTCGGCTCGGCGGTCTTCGCCTCCGGCTGGGGCGTCGTCAACTGGGAGGGGCTCAAGGACAAGGTGCTGATCCCCTCGCTGCTCGCGCCCTTCCTGGGCGTGGCCACCGCGTTCGCGCTGATGCTCGGGATCCTCTGGCTGATCCGGCGACGCACGCCGTCGCGCGTGAACGGGTTCTTCCGCCGCGCGCAGCTGGTCTCCGGCGGCTTCGTCGCCTTCACGCACGGGACGAACGACGCGCAGAAGACGATGGGCATCATCACGCTCGCGCTGATCGCGGGCGGCGAGCTGCCCGGCGGCGACGAGTTCGACGTGCCGTTCTGGGTGATCCTCTCGGCCGCGCTCGCGATGGCCGCGGGCACCTACGTCGGCGGCTGGCGGATCATCAAGACGCTCGGGCAGCGGATCGCGAAGATCGACCCGCCCCAGGGCTTCGCTGCCCAGACCGCGTGCGCCGCGATCCTCTGGACGACCGCCCACTACGGCTTCCCGGTCTCGACCACGCACACGATCTCGGGCTCGGTGATGGGCGCCGGCGCGATCCGCGGCCTCTCCGCCGTCCGCTGGGGCGTGGCCGGCAACATCGTCGCCGCGTGGGTGATGACGATCCCCCTCGCCGGGCTCGTCGGCGGCTGCATGGAGCTCATCACCCGGCTCGAGCACGGCGACGTGATCGTGTTCGTGCTCGCCGGCGTGATCGCGGCGGCCGCGTTCTCCGCGCGCCGGTGGGAGACGCGGCGGCTGCAGCCGGCGATCGCGGCACCGTCGCCGCCGTCGGGGCGAGAAGCCCCCGCCGGCGCGAGGTGACGCGCCTCTACGGCGTCGCGCGAAGGGGGTCGAGCTCCCCGACCAGCTCCTCGACACGCCGCCGCACCTCGTCGCGGATCGCGCGCACCTCGGCGAGCGGACGGCCCTTCGGGTCCGGCAGGTCCCAGTCGACGTACCGCCTGCCGGGCACGACCGGGCAGGCATCACCGCAGCCCATCGTGACGACGAGGTCGGCCCACTCGGCGTCCGAGCGCTCGAGGCGGCGAGGCATGCAGGCCGAGAGGTCGACACCGAGCTCGCTCATCGCCTCGACGACCTCCGGGTGCACCCGCTCGCCCGGCGTGCTCCCGGCCGAGCGCGCGGCGTGACGACCGCCGCCGGAGCCCTCGAGGAAGGCTGCCGCCATCTGCGAGCGGCCGGCGTTGTGCAGGCAGACGAAGAGGACGTTCACGCGGCGCTGATGGCAGCCGGCTGCCGCGCGAAGATCGCCCCGATCCGCTCCAGCGACCCCGGCGCGAGCCGGTAGTAGCCGAAGGTGCCGCGCCGCTCCCGCTCGAGCAG
>DASTPC010000007.1:0-7433 GCA_035720085.1 Gaiellaceae bacterium | reverse complement strand
CGCAAGTTCACGCCGCGCGAGCTGCTCGAGCGGGTCGTCGGCGGCCCGATCGACCCCGAGCCGTACATCCGCTACCTGGAGTCGAAGTTCGGGAGCGCGGTCGCGGCGTAGCCGCTCGAGTCAGACGGCGACGGCGACGGCGGGAGCACGGCGCTCACGGGCGAGCACGCGCTCGAGCGCGGCGACCACGCGCGGGTCGAACTCGCTGCCGGCGCCGGCGTGCAACAGGTCGAGCGCCCGCTCGTGCGTCCACGCCGGCCGGTAGACGCGCGGCGAGATGAGCGCGTCGTAGACGTCGCAGACGCCCAGGATGCGGACGTCGACGGAGAGCTGAGGCGCCGGCCGCCCGTGCGGGTAGCCGGAGCCGTCGAGCCGCTCATGATGGGCGAGCACGAGGTCGAGCACCGCCGCGTCGAAGCCGCCCAGCTCGCGAAGCAGCGCTCGGCCGCGCTCGGGGTGGGCCCGCACGACCTCGTACTCGGACTCGGTGAGCGGGCCCGGCTTCTTCAGGATCTCGTCGGGGACGGAGAGCTTGCCGATGTCGTGGAGGAGGCCGCCGGCGGCGAGCCCGCGCAGCCGCCCCGCCGAGAGGCCCAGCTCCTCGCCCACCTGGGCGGCGCGCAGGGCGACGCGGCGGACGTGACCCTCGGTGTACGCGTCCTTCTCTGCGAGCGCCACCATCAGCGCCCGCACGTGCGAGCCGAGGAAGGCCTCCTCGGCGGTGACGAGGTCGGCGCCGCGCAGGTCGCCCACCAGCGGGCGAGACTGGGCCGAGCGGCGGAGGTCGAGTGCGACGGGGAAGCCGACGATGGCGATCCCGACCACCTCGAAGCCGTGCCCGAGCCACCAGCCGAGGTTGCGGTAGTCGAGCACGAGCGACGCGACGAGCGCCGCAGCCAGCCACACGAGCCCGACGACGACCAGCAGGTCTGCACCGCGCCGCGTGAGGCGGTGGGTGCGGAGCGCCCGGAGAGCGAGCAGCGCGTAGAAGCCGAGGCCGACGGCGAGCAGGCCGAGCGCCAGCGGGCTGCGCGGCTCGGGCACGCTGGGGACGATCGCCGGCTCGAGCACGGCGGCCGCACCGAGCGTCGCGATCAGCGCCACCGCCGCAGCGAGCAGGGCGAGCAGCGGCCGGACGGCGCCGGGATGGCGGAGCGCGGGCAGCGCGGTGAGCGCGAGGAGCGCGCCACCCACCGGCAGCGTGGCCCCGCCCGTGAACGCGACGACCCCGCTCCCGTCGACCAGGACCCCCGGCGTCGTGAGGCCGTGGAGGCAGAGCAGCGCGGCCATGACCGAGAAGGCGGTGCCGACGAGCACCGCGCGGCCGTCACGGCGACGCGCGCCGGCGACCGTCAGCGCCGCCGCTGCCGCCACTGCGAGTGCGGCCGACAGCGCGACGCCGCCGAAGTGGATCCAGCCACCGATCGCGACCTGGTCGCGGCCGACGAAGTGCAGCAGCGCCACCGGGAGGCAGGCCGCGGCTGCGGCGGCGGCGAGCGCCGGGAGCGAACGGGTGCCCACGAGACGTGCCTATCGGCACGAGGGGCCGCGCGGTTGAGCGTTCAGGCGGCGGCGGTGCGTCCGAAGCGGGCCTCGGCCCGGGCGCGGGCGCGGGCCGCCTCGACGGCGCGGTCGCGCGCGGGCGCGACGGTCACGAGCTCGCCGAGCAGCCGCTCGGTCGCGGCGGCGACCTCGCCGACGGCCCGCGCGAACGCGGCCTCGTTGGCCTTCGACGGCTTCGTCGAGCCGCTCACCTTGCGGACGTACTGGAGCGCGGCAGCCTGGATCTCCTCCGGTGTCGCCGGGGGCTCGAAGTTGTGGAGCGTGCGGATGTTTCGACACATGCCACCCAGGGTCGCACATCGAGGTGGTTGGAGGCGGCGGTCGCGGGGTAGGTGACCCTGGCTACCGCCGCCCACCGACCCGGCTCCCGAGAGGAAGTAAAGATCGTCCCAGGCCCTAGTCGTCTCCGTGTCGATGGTCTAGCGTGGAGGACGGTGTGAGACGCGGCGTAGTCGCAATGCTCGCCGCCGCAGCCGTCGCCTGTGGTGGGGCACGGGCCGAGCCGGGGTTGATCGTCGGCCTGGCCGATGACACCCTGATGGCGACGCCTGTCGAGACGTCGAACGCCGGCCGAGACCTCGGGGTGCGCGCCTACTCGCTCTCGCTCGACTGGCAGCGGGGCCGGCTGGGCCTCTCCGCGGCCTCCGCCGGCATGATCCAGACCGCCGTCAACGCCGCCGGCGGCAACCGCGTCGTTCTGTGGGTTTACGGGCCCCCCTTCTACGCCCCGACGACCGCCGGCGATCGGGAGCAGTACTGCACCTACCTCCGCGACGCAGTCACGCGTTTCCCCCAGATCCGCGACGTCGTGATCTGGAACGAGCCCAACCTCAGCTCCTTCTGGACGCCCCAGTTCAACCCGGACGGCACGAGCGCGGCCCCGGCCGCCTACGTCTCGCTGCTCGCCCGCTGCTGGGACGTGCTGCACGCGTTCCGGCCGGGAGTGAACGTGATCGCACCCGCGACGTCGCCGTGGGGGAACGACGACCCGGGGGCAGCCAGCAACGTCTCGCACTCGCCGACCCGCTTCCTGCTCGAGCTCGGCGCCGCGTACCGCGCGAGCGGACGGGACAAGCCGATCTTCGACACGCTCGGCCACCACCCGTACCCGGCGTCGTCGGCCGAGCGGCCGTGGCGGACGCACACGTCCGACCAGCTGATCTCGATCGGGGACCTCGACCGGCTCGTAGGCGCCGCCGAGCAGGCGTTCGGCGGCACCGGCCAAACCGCGCCAGGGTCCGGCCTGCCGATCTGGTACCTCGAGACGGGCTACCAGACCGTGCCCGACCCGTCGAAGGCGGGGCTCTACACGGGCACCGAGAACTGGCCCGGCTCGCTCCCGGACGCAGCCGGAGGCGAGCCCGCCCAGCCGCCGCCCTCGCCCGACAGCCTGGCGCCCGACCAGGCCACCCAGCTCGTCGACAGCCTGCGGCTCGCCTACTGCCAGCCCCACGTCCAGGCGGTCTTCAACTTCCAGCTGCGCGACGAGCCGAGCCTGGAGCGCTGGCAGTCGGGCCTCCTGTGGGCCGACGGCACCCGGAAGGGCTCGTACGAGGCGTTCAAGCGGGTGGTCGCCGAGATCAACAACCGGTCGGTGGACTGCACGCGGCTGAAGGGCATGACGTTCGCCGAGCTCATCGCCGCGGGCGGCGCCGGGAAGGCCGGCCAGCGCGGCGGCAAGACGCTGGCCGGGGCGGACGCGCGCAAGTCCACCCGCATCGCCTGGACCGCCCGCAACCCGGCGCGCTTCGGCTTCGCCCGCTTCGCCGCCCGCCTCGCCTCGCCCGGCGAGGGCCGGCTCCGCTCGCGAAGCGTCACCTTCACCCTCCTGCGGCAGGTCTACCTGGCGACCACCAGGCGCACCGGCGTCGCCTCGACCACGGTCAGCCCGCCGCTCCGTCCCGGCGCGCACGTGGTGACGGCGACGTTCCGCGGCGACGCGGGTCACCGCCCCGCGTCGGTGAAGGTGCTGCTGCGGGTCGTCAACTCGCGCGCCGTCGTCTCGGCCCACGCCCCTACGCGCGCGCCGGCGAGCGCCGGCGACCAGCTCTCCGTGCGCTTCGACGGCCGCGCCGTCAGCGGCGCGCTGCGCGTGCGGGCGGGGGACCGCGTCGTGCGCTCGGCCCGCCTGACGGCCCTCGGGGTGTCGCCGAACCGGCGCACGGCGTGGTTCTCCGGCAGGTCCGTGACGGGGGTCTCCCTGCTCGGGAAGATCGAGCTGGGCTCACCCGGCCGCAAAGACGAGCTGCGACTCTGGTTGAACGGGCGCCAGCTGCGCACCGTGAAGACGCTCGACCTGCGCATCGGCCGCCCGCGCTAGATGCTTGGCCGGAAAATCGCACGCAGCCGGAAACGTTCACGACCAGGCCGGGCGCCGCACGTAAGACGCCTGCTCGGCGCGCACGGGTGGTGATCCGGCGCCGCGTCGTGGGCGTCGTCGGGCCGTCGGGATCTTCCGGCCAAGCATCTAGGGGCGACTAGGTCGGCGACTCGGCCAGCGCCTGGAGCTCGCGCCGGAGCTCCTTGATCTCGTCGCGCAGCTTCGCGGCGTACTCGAAGCGGAGCTCCTCGGCGGCCGCGAACATCTCCTCCTCGAGCGTGATCACGAGCTTCTCGAGCTCCTCGCGGGTCATCCCCTCCACCTCGGCCTTGCCGCGACGGCGGCGCGAGGGGACGTTCGGCGACTCGAGCGAGAGGAACTCGGCGATATCGGAGACGCCCTTGACGATCGACTCCGGCGTGATCCCGTGCTCCTCGTTGTACGCGAGCTGGACGGCGCGGCGGCGGTCCGTCTCCTCGAGCGCGCCCTGGATCGCCTCGGTCAGCTTGTCGGCGTACATCAGCACCTTGCCGTTCGTGTTCCGGGCGGCGCGGCCGATCGTCTGCACGAGCGCCGTCCGGCCGCGCAGGAAGCCCTCCTTGTCGGCGTCGAGCACGGCCACGAGCGACACCTCGGGCAGGTCGAGCCCCTCGCGGAGCAGGTTGACGCCGACGAGCACGTCGTACTCGCCGAGCCGGAGCTCGCGGATGATCTGGATCCGCTCGAGCGTGTCGATCTCGGAGTGCAGGTAGCGCGCCTTCACGCCCGACTCCAGCAGGTAGTCGGTCAGGTCTTCGGCCATCTTCTTCGTCAGCGTCGTCACCAGCACGCGCTCGCCGGCTTCCTCGCGGCGGCGGATCTCGCCGAGCAGGTCGTCGATCTGGTTCCTCGTCGCGCGCAGCTCGACCTCGGGGTCGACGATCCCCGTCGGCCGGATCAGCTGCTCCGACACGACCGAGGAGTTGCGCAGCTCGAACGGGCCGGGCGTGGCCGAGACGAAGACGAGCTGCGGCACCTTCCCCAGGAACTCGTCGAAGCGGAGCGGGCGGTTGTCGAGCGCCGACGGGAGCCGGAAGCCGTAGTCGACGAGCGTCTGCTTGCGCGAGCGGTCGCCCTCGTACATGCCCCCGATCTGGGGGACGGTCTGGTGCGACTCGTCCACGAAGACGACGAAGTCGTCCGGGAAGTAGTCGATCAGCGTGAACGGGTGCGAGCCGGGCGGGCGCCCTTCGAGGATCCGCGAGTAGTTCTCGATCCCGTTGCAGAAACCGAGCTCCTTGAGCATCTCCAGGTCGTACTCGGTGCGCTGGCGGATCCGGTGCGCCTCGAGCATCCGCCCCTCGGCCTCGAACTTCGCCACCTGCTCCTCCAGCTCGTGGCGGATCTCGTCGACGGCGCGCTCGATCGACGGCGTCGAGGTGACGTACTCGGTCGCCGGCCAGATCGCGAGGTTGTCGAGCTTCGCGTAGACCTCGCCGCTCAACGGGTCGAAGTGCGTGATCTGCTCCACCTCGTCGCCGAAGAAGGAGATCCTGTACGCGGTCTCGGAAGCGGCCGGCTGCACCTCGACCACGTCGCCCTTGACCCGGAAGCGCCCGCGCGCGAGCACGGTGTCGTTGCGCACGTACTGGCTGCCGATCAGCTTGCGCAGCACCTCGTCGCGGTCGTGCTCCGAGCCGACGTCCAGGATCAGCACGCGCTCGTTCCACTCCTCCGGCGAGCCGATCCCGTAGATGCAGGAGACCGAGGCGACGACGACGACGTCGCGGCGCGTCAGGAGCGACGAGGTGGCGCCGAGCCGCAGGCGCGCGATGTCGTCGTTCTGGGACGAGTCCTTCTCGATGTAGAGGTCTGCCTGCGGGACGTACGCCTCGGGCTGGTAGTAGTCGTAGTAGGAGACGAAGTACTCGACCGCGTTCTCGGGGAAGAACTCCCGGAACTCGTTGCAGAGCTGGGCTGCGAGCGTCTTGTTGTGCGCGATCACAAGCGCCGGGCGCTGCAGCTGCTCGATCACCCACGCCATCGTCGCCGTCTTGCCGGTGCCGGTGGCGCCGAGCAGCGTCTGGTAGCGGTTGGCGGCCTCGACGGAGGCGGCGAGCTCCGCAATCGCCCTCGGCTGGTCGCCCGTCGGCTGGTAGGCGGCGGCGGTGCGCAGCGCGGGCATCGCCTCAGCGTATCCCCACCGTGCGAGCCCGGGCGGTGCCGCGAAGGGAGCGCGGCGCTAGTCGCTCAGGCGGCGCTGCTCCTCGGTGAGGGCCTTGCCGGTGGCCTCCAGCCGGGCGTCCGCCAGCTGCAGGAGCTCGTCCAGGGTCCCGCAGGCCTCGCAGGCGGCGCGCCGGAGGGCGCCGCCCTCCTCGAGCGTGACGACCGAGCGCGAATCGGGCGTGAACGCGGCCGCCTCGAGCAGCTCGGTCGCGCCGCGGAGGAAGCCGACGAACGCGCCGGAGGCCGACCAGACCCCTGCGGTCGTCGGCCCGGCGGTGACGATCCAGCGCCCGTCCGGGCTGAAGCGGGCGTCGGCGACGGCGCCGCTGTGCGCGGTGAGGCGGACGAAGTCGCCGGAGGCGAGGTTCCAGACGATCGCGTCGTGGTCGCGACTGGCGGTGACAAGCCGGGTGCCGTCGGGGCTGAACGCGACCGACGTCACGTCGTCGCGGTGCCCGCGAAGCTCGTACCGACGGCCCTGGTCGGCGACGACAACCACCGCTCCCGATGCGCGCGCAATGACCGAGCCGTCAGGGCTCGTCGCCTTTCTCGCGGGCGCGTCCGGCCGCGGGCCGGGGGTGCGGCGAAGCTGCGGCCGTGCGTCGACCTCCCAGACGCGGGTCGTGCCGTCGTCGCCGGCGGTGGCGACGTACCGGCCACCGGGCACGAAGCGCACGGCCCTGACGATGTCCCCGTGGCCGGCCAGGATCGCGATCCCGTCCCCGTCCTCCGATGCCCAGACGCGGGCGGTGCGGTCCTTGCTCGACGTCGCCACGCGTGCGCCGGTCGAGTCGTACGCGACGTCGAGGATCGAGTTCTCGTGGAGGAACCGACCGTTCAGGCCGCCGCTACCGCTGCGATAGACGGCGCCGTCGCCGGCCGAGCTGACGGTCGCGACGGTGCCGCCGTGCGGGCCGAAAGCGGCGTCGAGGACCTGACCTTTGCTCGCCGCGAGCTCGCGGGCGAGCGTCCAACTGCCGACGTGCCAGAGTCGCGCGGTGCGGTTGGCTCCGGTCGACGCGAGCAAGAACCCCTCCGGGTCGAACGTCACGGACATGACCTCCCCACCGTGATCGAGCGCAGCCACTCTGTCGCCGGTCCGGCTCGACCAGACCCTAACGACGGAGTCGCCGCCGGCCGTGGCAACGAACGAGCCCTCCGCCGAGAACGCCGCCGAGCGGATGCCCGCACCGTGGTCGGCCTGTGCGACGGGCTCAGGCCCGGCCTCCCAGATGCGTGCCGCACCGTCGTCCCCGGCGGTCAGCAGCCGGCCGCCGGTCGGCGAGTACGCCACCACGCGCAGCGCCTTCGACGACGCTCGGAGCGTCCGGAGCAGTTCCCCGTC
>DASTPC010000006.1:0-2117 GCA_035720085.1 Gaiellaceae bacterium | reverse complement strand
GGTCGCTCGTCGTGGCGGCCGCCGGCAACGACGGCGACCGGGGCAACGCGCTCACCTACCCCGCCAGCCTGCCGCACGTGCTCACCGTTGGCGCAACCAACAAGCAGAACGCGGTCGCCGGCTTCTCCAGCAAGTCGCGGTACGTCGACCTCGCGGCGCCCGGCGCCGAGATGACGGTGGCCTGGACGCCGGGCCGGACCTGGGAGTCCGGCGAGGGGACGAGCTTCGCGACGCCGCTCGTCTCCGGCGCGGCGGCGTGGGTGTGGACGCTTCGCCCGGACCTCGACACCACCCAGCTGTTCGAGGTGATGCGCCGCTCGGCACGTGACATCGGCCCCGAGGGCCGGGACTTCGACAGCGGCTTCGGCCTGCTCGACGTCCGCGCCGCGCTCGCCTACGCGGCCCCCCCGCGAGACCCGCTCGAGCCGAACGAGGACATCGACGACGTCCGGCCCGGGTTCGGGCTCGCCGGCCTGACGACGACGCGTGTCCCGAAGACGCTGATCACGGCGCGTGTGGACGCGTGGGAGGACCCGCGCGACGTCTACCGCGTCTGGCAGCCGGCGCGCATGTCGCTCGTCCTCTCGACCGGCTCCTCCCAGGACGTCGACGTGGCCGCGTGGAGCCAGGCGGCCTTCTCCGTCCAGCAGCGGCCGGGGAAGGAGCGGCTCGCCGTCTCGGCCCGGCCGGGCACGGGGAACGAGCGCGCACGGGTGTCGGCCGCGCCGCGCGGCCGCTGGGTCTACGTCGCGATCTCGCGCGGGCGCTCGGTCGCCGAGGCCGAGTACCGGCTGGCAGTGACGCCGCGGTAGCGCTCGACGAGGACGGCGGCGTGCTCGACCGGCACCGCCAGCCGCACGTCCGGCTTGCGGACGCGGACGCGCACCCGCGTGACGCCCAGCTGCTCGAGCAGCGCGTCGGCGAGCGCGGTCGCGAGCGCCTCCAGCAGGTGGTAGGCCCGGCCGTCCGAGACCTCCTGCACGATCGCGACCACGCGCCGGTAGTCGACGGCGTCCTCGATCCGGTCGCTCGACGCGCCCGCGTCGCCCTCCGGGTCGAGCCACACGTCGACGACGAAGCGCTGCCCCTCGCGGCGCTCCTCCTCGAGCACGCCGTGGAAGCCGCGGAGCTCCAGCCCGAGCAGCTCGATCGTCACGGCTCGACGCTGCCTCGCTCGACGGCTGCCGCCACCGCGAGCGCCTCGACGTGGGCGCGGACGTCGTGCACGCGGAAGATCGACGCGCCCCGGTCGAAGGCGGCCACGGCGGCACCGACCGACGCGTCCTGCGTCGCCCGCGTCGCCTGCGGGTCGCCGAGCACCTTGCCGAGCGTGCTCTTGCGGGAGAGGCCGACGAGCACCGGCCTCCCCAGCGCGACGATCGCTCCCAGCCCGCGAACGAGCTCGAGGTTCTGGTCGGGCGTCTTGCCGAAGCCGATGCCCGGATCGAGGCAGACCTGCTCCTCGGCGACGCCGGCCTCGACCGCGGCGGCGAGCCGCTGCTCCAGGAAGGCGGTGACCTCGGCCACGACGTCGTCGTACCGCGGCGCGGCCTGCATCGTGCGCGGCTCGCCCTTCATGTGCATCAGGCAGAGATACGCGCCGGCGTCGGCGACGACGCCCGCCAGCTCGGGATCGCCGCGCAGCGCGGTCACGTCGTTGACGAGCTCGGCGCCGAGCTCGAGCGCGCGCCGGGCGACCTCCGCCTTGGCGGTGTCGATCGAGACCGGCAGGCCAGACAGGCCCTCGAGCACCGGGACGACACGGCGGAGCTCCTCGTCGAGCGAGACCGCCGCCGCGCCGGGGCGGGTCGACTCCCCGCCCACGTCGACGAGCGCGGCTCCCTCGCCGAGCAGCCGGCGTGCGGCGGCGACCGCGTCTGCCGGGTGCAGGTTGACGCCGCCGTCTGAAAAGCTGTCGGGGGTGACGTTGACGATCCCGACCACGGCCGGGCGCGCCAGGCGCAGGGCGAGCGGAAGCGGGATCAGGTCGTGCATACGGACATGCTCTCCTCGCCGCTCATCGTGACACCTGCACCCCCCTCGGGATGGCAGACCTGAATCCACGCTCGCGCGGGCGCCGGGTGGCGTTCTCGCTCGCGCTGCTGCTGGGGCTGCTC
>DASTPC010000005.1:0-8047 GCA_035720085.1 Gaiellaceae bacterium | reverse complement strand
CTCCGGCGCCGGCAGCCTGCCCCGCCGCAGCCCGCCGCCGACCCGGCGGAGGAGCTACGCCGCAGGCTCGAGCAGGCGCGCGCCGAGGAGCCGCCGGCCCCGCCGGACGAGCCCGCGCCGGCCGTGCCACGCGCCGCCTCGATCGAGGACCGGCGCGCGCGCGTCCACGCACGGGCGCAGGAGGCGCTCGAACTGATGCGCGAGCCCGGGAGCGACCAGTGACGGCCGCACCCGAGCCGAGGCAGGCAGTCGGCGAGGACGCGGTCGCCCGTGAGCTGCAGCGGCTCACGGAGCAGGTGACGGCCCTCACCGCCGAGGTGCGCCGGCTCTCCGACGAGCCTCGCGCCGTTCCCGCCGCCCGCGACGAGAGCCGCCTCGCCGAGGCGCCCTCGTACGCGTGGCTCGGCTCGCTGGAGCCGCCGGCGCGGCGACGGCCGGCGGTGCCGCGCTTCCTGCTCGAATGCGCCTTCCTCGCCGCCGCCGCGGCGCTCGCGGCGGCGGCGGAGCTCGAGCCGCTGCTGATCCTGGCCGTGATGGTGGGCGCCTGGGCGCTCGTCGCGCTCGCGGAGATCGCCGCCGGCCGCGCCGAGCGCCGACGCGAGATCTTGCTGCTGCCGCCGGCGCCGCCGGCACCGGCGCCCGCCGACGCGGCCTGGTTCTCGCCGCCGGTCGAGCACACGCTGCTCGACGGCGGCGCCTCGACGGACTCGCCCACGGCGGTCACGCGGCTGCCGCCGCCGCTGCTCGACGAGGCGACCGTCGAGCAGCGACCGCACTCCTAGGCGCGCAGGAGCGCCGCGCGGCAGCGCGAATCGGCAGGGCAGTCCCGCTGCCACTGCGCGGCGGTACCCTCCCACGCCGTGAGAGCGCTGCTCGTGATCGCCGCCGCCGCCGTCATCGGCGCGGCCCTCGCCCCCGGCCCCGCCGGCGGGGCGGGCGACGGCAGCCGCAGCGCCTACCTCGTGGGGGACTCGCTGGCCTCCGGGACGGCGTTGTACCTGCGCGACTTCCTGCAGGGCTGGCGGGTCGAGCAGGACGTCCGGGTCGGCCGCCAGGCGGACGCGATCCCCGGCCTCGTCGCCGCACTCGGCGAGCGGCTGCCGCGCGTCGTGCTCGTCAGCGCGGGCACGAACGGCAGCCCGACGGCGGTTACGGCCTTCGCCGAGGACGTGCGCGCGGTGCTGGAGCTCGCGGGGCCGAAGCGGTGCGTGATCTGGGCGAACGTCGTCCGGCCGCCGGTGGCCGGCACCGGCTACTGGCGCCTGAACCGGACGCTGACCGCGCTCGCACAGCTGCATCCGAGCCTCGTCGTCTTCGACTGGGCGGCGCTCGTGCGCGCCCACCGCGACTGGCTGCGGGCCGACGGCGTCCACGCCGGCCCCAGCGGGTACCGCGCCCGCGCCCGCGCGCTGGCCGCGCTGGCGACACGCTGCACGGCGTCCTCGGCCTGACCGGGCGAGCGGCGCCTTCGGACCTCGGAGGCGCTCTCTAGGCTGCCGCCGTGCTCTTCCCGACGGCGACGTTCGCGCTCTTCTTCCTGGTGGTGCTGCCGGTCTCGTGGCTCCTGATGCCGACCGTGCACCGCTGGCGCTGGTTCATCGTGCTCGCCAGCTACGTGTTCTACAGCTGGTGGGACTGGCGCTTCGTCCTGCTGCTCGCCGGCTCGACGCTCTGGAACCAGCTCTCGGCGACGCGGATCCACCGCGCCGGCTCGGAGTCCCGGCGGCGGTCGCTGCTGTTCCTCGCCGTCGCAGGCAACCTCGCCGTCCTCGGCTACTTCAAGTACTACGACTTCTTCGTCTCGTCGTCCCAGAACCTGCTCTCGGTGGTCGGCGTCGACGTGCCGCTCGAGGTCCGCTCGATCGTCCTCCCGGTGGGCGTCTCCTTCTACACGTTCATGGGCATCAGCTACGTGGTCGACACGTACCGCGGCGACACGGTGCCGACCTCGCTGGAGAAGTTCGCCGCCTACCTCTCGTTCTTCCCGCATCTCGTCGCCGGCCCGATCGTGCGGCCGAACGAGCTGATCCCCCAGTTCGAGACGCCGCGCGACCCGCGCCGGGTGGACACGAGCCGCGCCTTCTACCTGATCGCGACGGGCCTCTTCAAGAAGGTGGTGATCGCGAACTACCTGGCCGCGAACATCGTCGACGAGGTCTTCGCGGCGCCGGGGCAGCACTCGTCGCTCGAGATCCTGATCGCGGTCTACGCCTACGCGGTGCAGATCTACGCGGACTTCTCCGGCTACACGGACATCGCGATCGGGATCGCGCTGCTGCTCGGCTTCCGGTTCCCGCAGAACTTCGACTCGCCGTACGCGGCCGTCTCCCTGCAGGACTTCTGGCGCCGCTGGCACATGACGCTCTCGCGCTGGCTACGCGACTACGTGTACATCCCGCTTGGCGGCGGCCGGCGGGGCACCGCGATCACCTACCGCAACCTGCTGCTCACGATGCTGCTCGGCGGGCTCTGGCACGGTGCGGGGTGGACCTTCGTCGCCTGGGGGGCGATCCACGGGCTGGGGCTGGCGGCCGAGCGGTGGCGGCGGACACGGCCGGGCTTCGTCGAGCGGCCCGCACGCGGCTGGACGCTCGCGCGGCAACGGCTGCTCACGTTCCACGTCGTCTGCTTCGCCTGGATCTTCTTCCGCGCCGACTCGTTCACGCTCGCCTGGGAGATGATCACCGGGCTCTTCACCGGCTGGGGCGAGCCGTCGCCGCTCGTCACGGCGGGCGTCCTCGCGGCGATCGCCGTCGGGATCGGGTCGCAGTACCTGCCCGCCCGCGTGCCGCGCGAGGTGATGGCGCGGTTCTCCCGCCTGCCGGTCGTCGGCCAGTCGGCGGTGTTGGCGCTCGCCCTGCTCGTCACGCACGCGATGGGGCCGGAGGGCGTGGCACCCTTCATCTACTTCCAGTTCTGATGGCCGTCGACGCCGACACTCGCCGGAGAGGGCGCTCCCTGCCGCGCCGGCGCGAGCGGACGGAGGACGGGCGGCGCCTGCTGAGCGCGGGCCACGCGCTCGTGATCATGGCGCTCGCGCTGCTGTTCGGCGCGCTGCTGAACGCGCCCGGCCTGCACAAGTCCGCCTACAACCAGCCGGCCGGCTCGGAACGCGAGGTCGCGCTCGCGGTCACCGGCGGGCTGGAGAGCGTGAGCCACGCGCTCCTGCTCGACCGGCCGCGCGCGCTGCTCAAGGACGCGCTCGGACGTTCGGATGACGACCGGATCGACACCGAGATCGCCCTCCCGCCGCAGGCGCCCCCGCCGCCCGCGCTGAGCCCGGCCCAGCCCGCGCCACGGGCGCGCACGGCGTTCACGCCGGAGCGGAAGCTCAAGCTCTGGATCGCCGGGGACTCGCTCGTCGTCAACCCCGGCTACTCGATCGTGCGCGCGGCCGCGGCGAGCCCGGTGATCGAGCCGGTCGGCCAGGTCGACGGGCGGATCGCGACCGGGCTCGAGCGGCCGGACGTGTTCAACTGGTTCACGCACGTCCGCGAGCAGCTCCGCGAGCTGCGGCCGAAGGCGGTCGTGCTCGGCTTCGGCGCCAACGACGACCACGACTACATGACCGGGCTGCCGGAAGGGGTCGCGCTGGACGGCTTCGGCGGGCCGGCCTGGACCCGCGAGTACCGGCGGCGCGTCGGCGGCCTGATGGACACGGTCACCCGCACCGGCGCGTTCCTCGTCTGGATCGGGCTGCCGATTACGAGCGACGAGGAGCAGTCCTACCGCTTCGACGTGATCAACGCGGCCGTGGTCGCAGAGGCGAAGGAGCGGGCCGGCGAGGTCGCCTTCGTCGACACCTACACGACCTTCGCCGGCGACGACGGCGGCTACGCCGAGTACCTGGAGGACTCCGCGGGCCGGCTGCAGAAGGTGCGCGCGGGCGACGGCGTCCACTTCGAGCGCGCCGGCGGCGACATCATCGCCCGCGAGGTCCTCCGCCGGCTCAACGAGGCCTACGACCTGACGAGCTGGCGCTCGAAGCGCTAGACGGCGGCCGCCACGTCGACCTCCCGCCGCCTGCTCGCAGCCGCCTGCTCGAGCGCGCGGCCGGTGCGCGGGAGCAGCGCCGCGAGCACGAGGCCCGGCAGCACGGGTAGCCAGAACGCGAACAGCCGGTGTGCGACGACGCCGAGCAGCGCCGCCTCGAGCGGCACGCCGACGGCGGTCAGCGCGAAGGTCGTCGCCGCGTCGACGCCGCCGGTCGCGACGAACGGGAGCGGCACGAGCTGCGCGACGTAGCCGGTGGCGTAGGCGAGCGCGAGCGCCGCCGGCCCGACGTCCGCCCCGAACACCCGCAGCCCGGCCCAGAGGCTGAGCATGTCCGCGAGCCAGTAGACGGCGCCGGCCGCGGCCAGCGCCCGCCCCTCCGCCGTCGGCAGCGCGCGCCGCACCCACCAGGCGGCGGAGACTCCGACCGCCAGGCCCTGGCGCAGCCAGCCGCCCACCGGGGCAGCCCAGGCACGCACGCGCCGCTCCTCCGTGAACCAGCGGGCGGCGAGGAGGAGCACCGGGATCACCACCAGCCAGGGGAGCGCCAGCGCGAGCGGCGCCTCGCCTGCGAGCAGCGCAAGCAGGGCCGCCGTCCAGCCGAGCAGCCCGAACACGAGGTAGACGAACGTGTTCAGGCCGATCACGCGGACGGCCGACTCGCGCCGGTCGAAGCCGAGCTTGCGCATCGCCCAGTAGCCGACGGCCAGGCCGGCCGCGCCGCCGGCGGCCACGAGCTGCGTGAGCGCGAAGCTGCCCAGCACCACGCGCAGCGCGAGCGGCGTGGAGACGGCCGGCCCGCCCTCGAAGGCCACGGCCGCCCGGTAGACGCGCGCGTAGGCGCCGAAGACGAGGAGCTGGCCGAGGAGGCAGACGAGCAGCCAGGCCGGCTCCCCGCCCTCGAGCGTCGCGCGGACGTCGCCGAAGCCGGCCGCGTTCCCGATCAGCGCGACGACGCCGCTCGCCACGAGCAGCGCGAGCACCGTGCCGAGCGCGACGGTCTGCCAGCGCACGCGCGGCTCGCGCTCAGGGCGTTCCGGCGCACTCATCGCGTCAGGCGGCGCGCCGCGAGCCCGAGCGCGGCGCCCGCGGCGACGTCGAGCACGTAGTGATTCGCGGTCGCGACGACGACGAAGGCCACGACCGGAGGGTACGCGGCCCAGGCCGCCCGCCGGGCGCCGCGCGTGCGGCCCGCCAGGCCGCCGGCGGTGACCACGGCGAACGCCGCGTGGTGGCTCGGCAGCGCCGCGACCGGGTTGTAGAAACGGACGAGCAGCGGGTGCTCGATGTCGATCCCGGCCTCGCCCAGCGTGTCCACGTAGCCCTCCTGGGTGCGTGGCGGTGCGGTCGGGAAGGCGAGGAAGATGGGCAGGGGGCCCAGGAACGCGGCCAGCGCCGCGCGCCGCTCGCGGGCGAACGCCGGGTCACGCCGGCCGAAGAGGAGCGCCAGCCAGCCGACCGAGAACGCGACGTTCAGGGCCGCGTAGCCGGCGTTCAGGCCGCGCACCAGCCGCGGAGCGGAGACGACCGCCTGCTGGACGCGGCCCTCGAGGTCGATCGCGAGGCCCCGCTCGAGCCGGATCACGCGCCGCGCGTTCGCGTGCGCGCGCCGGCGCCCGGCCGGCGTGAGCACGGCCCGGCGCACGAGCAGGTACGCGCCGTAGGCCCCGAGGCCGAGCGCGAGCTCACGGCGACCCGAGAACCGGAGCTTGTGTTGATTCAACACAAGCTCTCCTCATCCACCCAGCGGATCGGGTAGACCGCCGCCCAGTGCTCCGGGTGCGCGCGGATCACCTCGGTCCAGCGGGCCGCGAGCTGCCGCAGCACCGCCTCCTCGCCCACGGCACCGGAGCGGCGGGCGGGCGGCTCCACCGGCGGGTCGATCCGCACGTGCCAGCGGCGGCGCCCGCGCGGCAGGACGTAGAACGAGACCACCGGCGTGCCGCAGAGGCGAGCGAGCGCGACGACGCCTGCGGGAAGCTCGGCGACGCCGCCGGCGAACGGGACCGCGTAGCCGCGCGGCTGCCCGACGCCGTCGTCGGCGAGGACGAGCACCGCCTCGCCGTCACGGAGCAGGCGGGCCGCGCGGAGCATCGGCTCGGAGCGGTAGAGCACGCCGAGCCCTGCCGTCGCCCGCATGTGCGCGATCGCCCAGGCGAGCCAGTCGTCGGCGACGATCGCCGTCGTCGGCACTGGGACGAGCACGTGCGGGAGGGCGGTCGCGACCTCCCAGCCGCCGACGTGGATGCCCGCGAGGATGACGCCGCGGCCGCGTGCGACGGCGGCGTGGACGTGCTCGAGGCCGTCCACCTCGACCGCGGCGAGAAAGGCCTCGCGCCGCCCGAGCGCCCAGAGCAGGTCGGCGGAGCGCCTGGCCTCGTTCGCGATCTCGGCGCGGACGAGCCTGCGCACGACGGGGTCGTCCGGCGGGCGGCCGGCCGCGTGCGCGAGGTTGGCCGCCAGCCGGCGCCGCTTCCCCGGCCGCAGCGCCCACTCCGCCGTCCCGCCCGCCGTCGCGGCGGCATGGGCGACCCGCGCCGGCAGCCGGCTGCCCGCGAAGGCGGCGCCGTCGATCACCCGCGCGAGCAGGCGGGCCGCGAGCGGGCCGCGGCCGAACGGCGCCTCCGGGCGCGGCCGCCCGTCGGGCGCGAGCGCGAGCCGCCGCAGCCGCCCGGCGAGGCTCACCTGCGCGGCTCGAGCGACAGCAGCCGCAGGGTGTAGCGCTCCTCGAAGTCGACGTCGCCGATCGGCGAGTCGTTCTTCGTCGAGACCGTGTACTCGATCGCGAGCGGCAGCCCGGTTGTCGGCTCGAGCACCCGCTCCTGCGTCAGCCGTCCACGGGAGGAGCCGGTCTCCTCTGCCTCGACCCGGACGACGACGCCGTCGACGCGAGCGCCGTCGACGACGACGGTGCGCCCCGCGAGAACGCGGGTCGTCCCGCGTTGGTCGGTGTCGCTCGAGAGGCAGCGGTATGGGAGCGCGGCGCCCGACTCGGCGGCCGGCAGCCACGGAGTCGCTTCGCACCGCCAGTCGGAGCGGTCGTCCTGGCCGAAGAAGCGGTGCCGCTCGAGCCAGCCGCCGAGACGCTGCCCGCCGCTCCCGGTACACACGGTGACGGTGTCCGAGCGGGTGGTGAGGACGTCCCAGCGGAGCGTCATCCCGCACGACGCCGGCATGACCGTGATCGTCGAGCGCCGCGGGTAGCGGTGCGTCGTGCCCCCGAGCGCGCTGATCGACTCGCTGCCGGTCGTGGCATAGACGTAGACACCCGGCGGGACGGGCGTCTCGCCGCCGGCGGCGGCCTCGCGGAAGCGGCGCACCGCCTCGTCGACGGAGGCGGGCTCCGACGTGTCCCGGAGCGCGAACGCCCACACCGCCGCGCCGGCGCCGACCACGGCGAGCGCCGCGACCGCACCGACCACGACGAGGCGTGTCCGTCTCTCCACCGCCCTCCCTGGCGCGTGAGCCTACCGCGGTCGACCCGCGAGAGTTACGGCTAGCCTCACGCTGGAGCGGCACGGGCCCGGTGGCCCAGCCGGTCTTCAAAACCGGTGAGGTGTGGCAGCCCCACGCTGGCTCGGTTCGACTCCGGGGCCGCTCCGTCGACCGTTTCCGCGATCGCCGTCTGCGAATCAGTAGGAAGTACCGATGCGACCTGCCAATCCGCCCCGATGGCGGAGATGTTGCTCCCCTGCAATCCTCGTTACTCCAAGCACAAGGAGGCGCGATGATCCGCAACATGGGCATGGTGGATCGCGGCGTTCGGGCCTTCGTCGTCGTGCCGACGGCGATCCTGGGCGCATTCGTGCTCGGTGCGGGCACGGCGGCCGGAATGGTCCTCTTCGTCGTCGCCGGCGTGATGCTGGCCACCGCCGCCACGGCCTTCTGCCCCACCTACGTTCTCGTCGGGATCTCGACGCACCCGCGGGGTCTTCCTCGCGTCGGCCATGGCACACGCCACCGCCACGCGTGATGACGGTGGGTCGGATGTGCCAGGGAAGTTCGACGAGATCCGCGCGACCACCGCGCGGACGCTGGAGCTTCTCGAGCAAGG
>DASTPC010000004.1:0-3094 GCA_035720085.1 Gaiellaceae bacterium | reverse complement strand
CTTCGAGATGCCGCTCCATCGCGTCGAGCGCGCGGTAGCCGCCGGCGTGCCAGCCGGCCCGACGCTCGGGGTCGGCCTCGCCCGGGCGCTTCGTCAGCCAGAAGCGCGCGACGGCGATGTTCGGCTCGTGGTCGTACTGCTCGAAGAACTGCCACTGGAGCACCTGGGCGCGCTCGAACCGATCCGTCGGCAGGAAGGCCGTCCCCTCCGCCAGGAACCACATGATCGCGTTCGACTCCCCGAGCGGGCGCCCGTCGTCCAGCACAAGCGTCGGCACGCGGAGCGCCGGGTTGAGCCCACCCAGCACGTCGCCGCGGTTCGAGCGGTCGACGACGTCCAGCTCGACCCGCTCGTACGGCAGCCCGAGCTGGGCCAGGAGCAGGCGCACCTTGTAGCAGTTGCCGGAGACGCGTGAGTCGTAGAGGAGCATTAGCGGCCCGCGTCGGCCACCCCGGGGATCCAACTCGTTCCCGCCAGTGGAACGCGCGCCATCGCGGCGGCCTCGACGGTGAGCGCGACGAGGTCCTCCGGCTCCAGGTTGTGGACATGCGACTTGCCGCACGCGCGGGCGAGAGTCTGGGTCTCCAGCGTGAGCACACGCAGGTAGTTGGCGAGCCGGCGACCGCCGAGGACGGGGTCGAAGCGGGCCGCCAGGTCGTCGTCCTGGGTCGAGATGCCGACCGGGTCGCGCCCGGCCTGCCAGTCGTCGTAGAAGCCGGCCGCGCTGCCGAGCTCGCGGTAGGCGTCTTCGTGCTCCGGGCTGTTGTCGCCCAGCGCGATCAGCGCCGCGACGCCGATCGAGACCGCGTCGGCGCCGAGGGCGAGCGCCTTCGCCACGTCGGCGCCCGTCCGGATCCCGCCGGAGACGACGAGCTGGACCTGCCGGTGCATCCCGAGCTCCTGCAACGCGTCCACGGCGAGCCGGACGGCGGGCAGCGTCGGGATCCCGACGTGCTCGATGAAGACGTCCTGGGTCGCGGCCGTCCCTCCCTGCATCCCGTCGACGACGATCGCGTCGGCGCCGGCCTTGACCGCGAGCTGGACGTCGAAGTAGGTGCGCGTGGCGCCGACCTTGACGAATACCGGCTTCTCCCAGTCGGTCAGCTCCCGCAACTCCTGGATCTTGATCTCGAGGTCGTCCGGGCCGGTCCAGTCGGGGTGCCGGCACGCGCTGCGCTGGTCGATCCCCGTCGGCAGGTCGCGCATCGCCGCGACGCGGTCGGAGATCTTGTGCCCGAGCAACATCCCGCCGCCGCCCGGCTTTGCTCCCTGCCCGACGACGACCTCGATCGCGTCGGCGCGGCGGAGGTCGCGCGGGTTCATCCCGTAGCGGGAGGGCAGCACCTGGTAGACGAGGAGCTGCGAGTGCTCTCGCTCCTCCTCGGTCATGCCGCCGTCGCCGGTCGTGGTGGAGGTGCCGACCTCGGTCGCGCCGCGGCCGAGCGCCTCCTTCGCGGGCGCGGAGAGCGCGCCGAAGCTCATGCCGGCGATCGTGATCGGGATCTTCAGCTCGAGCGGTCGGCGCGCGAAGCGCGTGCCGAGCACGACGTCCGTGTCGCAGCGCTCGCGGTAGCCCTCGAGCGGGTAGCGCGAGATGCTCGCGCCGAGGAACAGCAGGTCGTCGAAATGCGGCACGCGCCGCTTCGCGCCGAAGCCGCGGATGTCGTAGATGCCCTCCCGGGCGGCGCGCTGGATCTCGGCGATCACGCGCCGGTCGTAGAGATAGGACTCGCGCAGGGCCGGCGAGACGTCGAACGTCGTCATCAGTACGCCCCCGCGTTGTCGACCTTGAACGTGTAGAGCTGGCGCGCCGAGCCATAGCGGCGAAACGCCGCGGGATCGACGTCGTCGATCCCCGCCCGCCCGAGCAGCCCGCGCAGCTGCGCAACGTGCTCGTCGCGCAGCTCCTTCTCGACGCAGTCCGCGCCGAGGCCGGCTACCTCGCCGGCGACGTACAGGCGCGCCTCGTAGACGGAGTCGCCGAGCGCATCGCCCGCGTCGCCGCAGACGACGAGGCAGCCGGCCTGGGCCATGAAGGCGCTCAGGTGCCCGACCGAGCCGCGGACGACGACGTCCGCGCCCTTCAGCGAAATCGCGCAGCGCGCCGACGCGTCGCCGTGGACGACGAGCAGTCCGCCGTGGGCGCTCGCGCCGGCGGACTGGCTGGCGGTGCCCTCGACCACGACGAGGCCGGACATCATGTTCTCCGCCAGGCCGGTGCCCGCGTTGCCGTGCACGCGCACGGTCGCCGACGTGTTCATGCCGGCGCAGTAGTAGCCGACGTGGCCCTCGATCTCGACCTCGACCTCGGCGTCGAGGCCGCAGGCGACCGCGTGCGCGCCGTTCGGGTTGAGCACGCGCCAGCGGCGCGGGCCGGGAGCCCCGCCAGCGAGGTCGTGGAGCCGCTGGTTGAGCTCGCGCAGCGGCGTCCGGGCGAGATCGACGACCTCGACCGCCGTCGCCTGGTCGACCGCCATCAGACCGTCGCGGGAGCGCGCTCCCACACGTAGACGATGCCGGGCTTCGGCTCCCACATGCGTGCCTCGGCGGCGCCCGGCAACACCGCGATCGCCCGCCACTCCGACGCCATCGCGACCCAGTCGTCGGTCTCCGCGAGCACCGCCGGCTTGCAGGCGATCGGGTCTCGCAACACGGCGAAGCCGTCGGCCGTCCCGACCGCGAACGTGTAGAAGCCGTCGAGGTCACGGAGGCAGCCTTCGAGCGCCGCCTCGAGCGTGGCGCCCTCCCGCAACCGCCAGGCGAGGTAGCCGGCCGCCACCTCGGTGTCGTTGTCGGTCTGGAACTCGATCCCCTCGCGGCGGAGCTCGACGCGCAGCCGGTTGTGGTTCGAGAGGGAGCCGTTGTGGACAAGGCACAGGTCGAGCCCGGTGGAGAACGGGTGCGAGCCCTCGGTCGTGACGCGGCTCTCGGTGGCCATGCGCGTGTGGCCGAGCGCGTGGCTGCCCTGGATATCCGCCAGCGCGAAGGTCCGAATGAACTCCTGCGGCGGGCCGGCCTCCTTGTAGATCTCGATCTCCTGCCCGGCGCTCATGACGCGCAGCTCGGGGTGGACGCGGCGCACCCAGGCCTCGGC
>DASTPC010000003.1:0-2442 GCA_035720085.1 Gaiellaceae bacterium | reverse complement strand
GGGCGAGCTCGTCGACCCGAACGAGGTCCGGCCGCGCACCGAGCCGCACGAAGACCTCGCGCGCCGCGTCCAGCTCCAGCGAGGCCGTGTCGTCGTCGCCGAGCGCCCGACAGGCCAGCCCGAGGAGCACCCGGACGCGGGCGGTCTCGTACGGCGCCTCGAGCGCCTGCCATCGTGCGGCCGCGTCGCGCAGCGCCGTCAGGGCGGCGCGCGGGTCCTCCGCCGCGAGCGCCACCTGTCCCCGCGCACGTGCCGACATCGCCGTCAGCACGTCGCTCTCGCGCGCAGCCGCGATCACGCCGAGTTGCTCCGACGCACGGCGAGCCTCCTCGAGCTTGCCGGCGGCGAGCATGATCTCGACGCATGCGGGCAGCAGGTTCGCGCGCCGGAGCGGCTCGTCGCTCTCGGCCGTGGCCCGGCGGATCGATGCGACGGCGGCGTCGGTGCGTCCCTGCGCCAGGCGAAGGAGAGCGAGGCCGGGCTGCGGCTCCCAGCCCGAGCGGCTCGCCTCCCGGTAGGCGGCCTCCGCGGCGGCGAGCTCGCCGCGCAGCCTGTGCACCTCGGCCTGCCGGTACAGGGCGTTCCCCGCTGCGAGCCGGTTCCCCGACGCCTCCGCGAAGCGCTCGCTGGCACGCCGTGCCTCCTGCAGCGCGTCCCGCCACTGGCCCTGCAGCTCCAGGATCTCGGCGCGGTGCACCAGGCAGACACCCGTGTGCGCGACCATGTCCGGCTGCTCGGCGCACCAGCGGGTGAGCGCCGTCGTCCACTCCCGTGCGCGACGGAGCTCGTACACGCTCTGACAGAAGGCGATCGTGTTGCAGTAGACGAGCCCCGTCACGACGGGCGACAGCTCGCCGGCGGTCACCGCCACCATCGTCTCGTCTACCAGGCGAAGCCCCTCCTCGACTCGTCCCTGCCGGATCAGCGCATGGCCCTGCTCCTGGACGACCAGGGCGACGAGATCGGCGTCGCCGAACCTCGCGCCGATCGCGGCCGCCTCGGTCGCGACCGCGTAGGCAGCCTCGCTGTTGCCGGCGGCGACGTGCCCGAGCAGCACCGGGATCAGAAGGTAGCCGCGCTCGACGCAGTCGACGTCCTCTCGCTCGAGGAGCCGGCGGGCACGCCCGAACCAGCCGGTCGCCGGGCCGAGCTCGCCGCGCGGCAGCAGGTTGAGGCCCGCCCAGAACGCGCAGCGCACCGCGCGCAGCGGCGCGCCCTCCTGCAGGTGGGCGTGGTGGGTGCGCTCGAGGATGCGCTGGTAGTCGTCGTCCCGGCCGAGCATGTAGGCGGCCGTGGCGAGCAGCTCGAGGTCGGCCGCACCGAGCGGCACCGCGCCGTCGGCGCGGGAGAGCGACTCGTACGCCCTCGCCCACGCCCGCTGCGCGTGGAGCTCACGCCCACGCTCGAGCTCTTCGAGGCCCACCGGCACGGCTGCCCCAACGGTGCCAGGACCGCCGCGCCGCGCAAAGCCCCCGGCTGCCCGCCGCCGCGGGTCGGCTACGTGAAGAGCCGCCCGCCGTTGACGTAGAGGTTCTGTCCCGTTACGAACGCCGACCCGGGCCCGAGCAGGTAGAGCAGCGTCCCGACCAGGTCGTCCGGCTCCAGGTCGCGCTTGAAGCAGCGCTGCGCCGCCAGGATCCCCGCCATCTCCGGCTGCCGGCCGGCGTACTCCGCGTCGTGGGGGACGTAGTCCGGGCTGATCGTGTTCACGGCGATGCCCCACTCGCCCAGCTCGCGCGCCAGCGCGCGGGTGAGGCCGACGATCGCCGCCTTCGAGGCGACGTAGTGGAGGAAGAGCGGGATCCCGCTCGGCACCGTCATCGAGGAGACGTTCACGATCCGCCCGGCGCGACGCGCCTTCATCGCCGGTGCGACCGCCTTGCAGCAGAGCCAGCTGCCGCGGACGTTGACCGCGAACAGGCGGTCCCACTCCTCGACGGAAAGCTCGTCGAACGGCTTCTTGACGATGCTGGCGAAGATCGCCGCGTTGTTGACGAGGGCGTCGATCCGCCCGAACCGCGCGAGCGCCGCGGCGGCGAGGGCCTCCGTCGCCGTCTCGTCGGAGACGTCCGTGACGAGGGCGAGCGCGGAGCCGCCGCCCTCGGCGATCTCTGCCGCCACCGGCGCCGGGTCGGCGACGTCCGCGGCGACGACGTGCCAGCCCTCGCGCGCCAGGGCGAGCGCGTAGGTGCGGCCGAGGCCGCCGGCGGCGCCCGTGACGATCGCGACACCCCGTTCGCCGCTCACCGGGTTTATCATCGGGCGAACCGGCTGACATGCCACGGCGGAGGTGGCGAGCGGTGCGACACGTGGGGCGAGCGGTACCGGGGGCCGCGTGAGCGGCGTCACCAGGCGGGGACGGCTGACCCCGGCGGAGCGACGCGCCGCCGACGCCTGGGAGCGTGTCGCGTCCGGGGACGACGAGGTCGACGGCGTCCGCCC
>DASTPC010000002.1:0-10804 GCA_035720085.1 Gaiellaceae bacterium | reverse complement strand
CTGTACCCGACCGAGACGAGCAACGGCCGGTCCTCCTGCCGTGCACGCGCGAACGCCTCCTCCCCCCACGGATGCCAGTCGACCGGGTTGTCGGCGTGCTGGAGCAGGTACGGGCTCGTCTCGCCGGCGAGGCGGTTCATGCGGGCAGCTTGCCACGCTCGCTGCCGGCGAAGACCTCGCGGACGCCGCGCAGCCTCGTCCCGACCAGCGCCTGGGCGAGCGAGGAGTCGAGCGTGCAGTCGAGCGGGCGGCCCGCGGGCGCCGGCGTACGCCGCACCGGGTGCCCGGCGACCAGCTCCGCCAGCTCGGCCCGCGAGACGGCGTCCTCGCCGGCGACGTGCAGCGGGCCGGAGACCCCGAGCTCGGCGAGCTCGAGCAATGCGGCGGCCAGATCGCCCACCTGGATCGGCGAGCGCAGCTCGTCCTCGAAGAAGGTGGACGCCGGGTCGAGCGCGGCCCGCTCGTGCCGGGACGGCTCGCGGCCGGGGCCGCCGACGATCAGCGACGTCCGCACGACCAGCGCCTCGGGGTGCTCGGCGGCGACGAGGCGCTCCGCCTCGGCCTTGGCGCGCCCGTAGTCGGTGACGGGGCTCGGCAGGTCATCCTCGACGTACGGGCGGCCCTTGCGGCCGTCGAACACGACGTCGGTGGAGAGGTGGACGAGTCGCGCGCCGACGGAGCGGGCCGCGCGGGCGACGTTGGCGGCGCCGTCGACGGTGGTCTCCCACGCGCCTTCCCCCTGCTGGAGGTAGGCCGTGTGGATCACGACCTCGGGCCGGAGCCGCCGGAGCAGGCTCGAGACGGCGCGGGCGTCGCGGACCTCGACGCGCTCCGACGTCGCGTCGGGGCGGAGGCGGGCCAGCTCGCTGCCGAGGAAGCCGGTCGCCCCGGTGAGGTGGAGCGACGGGGCCGTGCCGGGATCAGCCACGCGGGCCGTGACGGCGGTGGGGGGGCGCATCTCCTGACGCTAGCCGGAGGCCGACACCGGACGGCGCGGCAACGGGCTCACGCCGGAGCCCTTTGCGCGCGAACACCCCTGAAGCCGGCCGCTGTCGCGGCCGGGAGTTGACACAGGACGTCTCACGCCGGAGCCCCGCGGCTGCGGTAGTGCCGGAACAGCTCGATCGCGACCGCCACGCCGACCGCGATTCCGAACGCGAGCAGGAGCCCTTTCCACGGCTGCTGCTCGAACTGCTTGCCGCCGAAGTAGCCGAGCAGCACCGTGTAGCAGCCCCAGATCACGCCCGCGATCACGTCGTAGACGATGAAGCGGCGCCACGGCATCGCGTGGGTGTACCCGGACGCGAACGTGACCGCCGTGCGGCCGCCCGGGATGAAGCGGGCGATCACGATCAGGTAGCCGCCCCGCTCCTCCAGCTGGCGCTCGGCCCAGTCGAAGCCGCGATGCGCCTTCTCGCTGCGAAACAGGCGCTTGATCGTGTGCTCGCCGACCCAGGAGCCGATCGCGTAGGAGATGTTGTCGCCGAGGATCGCGCCGCCGCTCGCCATCAGGATCACGAGCCACAGCTCGAGGTCGCCGGAGGCGGCGAGGACGCCGCCGGTGATCGCCAGCGTCTCGCTCGGCACGACGGGGAAGAACGCGTCGACGGCCGCGACGATGAAGATCAGCGGGTAGCTCCACCAGCCGCCCGAGACGGCGTCGACGACACGGTCGAACACCCGGCCATCCTCGCAGAGCCGCACGTGAGGGCCGGCGACCGGCTACCGCGAAGGCCCGCTGCCGGACCGGCGATGATGATTGCGGCATGGCCGGACACCAGCCGCTCGCCGGGATGCGCGTGCTCGACGTGACGACGTCGATCGCCGGCCCGTACTGCGCCCAGATCCTCGCCGCGCTCGGCGCCGACGTGGTCAAGGTCGAGCGGCCGGACACGGGCGACGACGGCCGTGCCTGGGGACCGCCGTTCTGGAACGGCGAGGCGACGATGTTCCTCACGTCGAACGCAGGCAAGCGCTCGCTCGCGATCTCGCTGCGGGACGAGCGGGGGCGCGACGCGCTGCTCCGGCTCGCCGACCGCGCGGACGTCTTCCTGCAGAGCCTCCGCCCCGGCCTCGCCGCCGAGCTCGGCCTCGGCGAGGACGTCCTCCGGGCCCGCAACCCACGGCTCGTCTACTGCTCGGTTGGCGCCTACGGCCGCACGGGCCCGCTCGCGCGCGAGCCTGGCTACGACGCCCTGATACAGGCCGCGGGCGGGCTGATCTCGATGACGGGCGAGCCGGGCCGGCCGGGCGTCCGGATCGGCAGCTCGCTGATCGACATGGGCACCGGGATCTGGGCGGCGCTCGGCATCGTGTCGGCGCTGCTCGAGCGCGAGCGCACCGGCGCGGGGGCCGTCGTCGACGTCTCGCTGTACGAGACCGCACTCGCCTATGTCGGCTACCACCTCGTCGGCTACCTCGCGGACGGCACCGTCCCGCGCCCCGAGGGAACACGCTTCCCGATGGTGGCGCCGTACCAGGTCTTCCGGACCAGGGACGGCGAGCTGATGGTCGCCGGCGGCAACGACCGGCTCTTCGCGAGAATATGTGCCGTGCTCGACTGCCCAGAGCTCGTGGAGGACCCGCGCTTCGCCACGAACCCCGCGCGCGTCGCCAACCGGGACGCGCTCGCCGACGCACTCGAGGCACGGCTCCGGGAGCGCGACACGGTCGACTTGCACGCGGCGCTCACCGCCGCCGGCGTGCCGGCCGCGCCGGTCGCGGACGTCGCCGACGTGCTCGCCTCGGCGCAGACCGAAGCGCTCGGACTGCTGCAGCCGCTGCCACATCCGCGCATCGACGATCTCCGGCTGCCCGCGTTGCCGCTCTCCTTCGACCGCGACCGCGCCTCCTTCGCGAGCGCGCCGCCCGACGTTGGCCAGCACACCGCGGAGGTGCTCCGGGAGGCCGGCTACGGGGATGCGGAGATCGCGGAGCTCGCCGCCGCCGGCGTGGTGCGCACGTGAGACGTCTGCAGATCCCGGCCCTGCGCCAAGAGACGGTGCGAGCATGAGACGTGCCGTGCGAACCCCGGCCGCGACAGCGGCCGGCTTCAGGGATCTACGCGCGGCCGGGAGCTGCACAGGTGTGCAGATCCCGGCCTTGCGCCAAGAGGAGGTGCGCCCGTGAGCCACGTCTCGGCCCAGTTCAGCGCCACCCTGCGGGTGCGACTCGCCGACACCCCCGGCACCTTCGCGCGCCTGGCGCGGGCGGTGGGCGACGCGGGCGGGTCGCTCGGTGCGATCGACCTCGTCCGGGTCGAGCGCGACCACAAGGTGCGCGACGTGACCGTGGCGGCCGGCTCGGAAGAGCACCTGCACGGGATCGTGGAGGCGGTCGAGGCGCTCGACGGAATCGCAGTCGAGCACGTCTCGGACCGGACGTTCCTGCTGCACCTCGGCGGAAAGCTCGCCGTGCAGCCGAAGGTGCCGCTGAAGACGCGCGACGACCTCTCGATGGCGTACACGCCCGGCGTCGCGCGCATCTGCCAGGCGATCGCCGAGTCGCCGGAGGCGGCGTGGAACCTGACGGTGAAGCAGAACACGGTCGCGGTCGTCTCCGACGGCACGGCCGTGCTCGGGCTCGGCGACATCGGGCCCGAGGCGGCGATGCCGGTAATGGAGGGCAAGGCCGTCCTGTTCAAGGAGTTCGGCGGCGTGGACGCCTGGCCGCTCTGCCTCGCGACCAAGGACGTCGACGAGATCGTCGCCGTGGTGAAGGCGGTCGCGCCGGGCTTCGGCGGCGTCAACCTGGAGGACATCTCGGCGCCGCGCTGCTTCGAGATCGAGGCCAGGCTGCGCCGGGAGCTCGACATCCCCGTCTTCCACGACGACCAGCACGGCACGGCGATCGTCGTGCTCGCCGCCCTCGTCAACGCGCTGAAGGTCGTGGGCAAGCGGATCGAGGACGTGAGGATCGTCCTGACCGGCGTCGGCGCCGCGGGCATCGCGGTCACCGACATCCTCCTCTCCGCCGGCGCCGGCCGGATCGTCGGCTGCGACCGCCGGGGTGCGGTGTTCGCGGGCCGCGACGGGCTCGACCCGGTCAAGGCCGCCTACGCCGAGCGCACGAACCCCGAACGCGACCGCGGCAGCGCCGACGACCTGCTGGAGGGCGCCGACGTCTACCTCGGCCTCTCCCAGCCGGGCGCCGTCTCGCCGGCTGCGGTCGCGCGGATGGCCGAGCGCGCGATCGTGTTCGCGATGGCGAACCCGACCCCCGAGGTGCTCCCCGCCGACGTCCCGGCCGAGCGCGTCGCCGTGGTCGCGACCGGCCGCTCCGACTACCCGAACCAGATCAACAACGTGCTCGCCTTCCCCGGCGTCTTCCGGGGGGCGCTCGACGTGCGCGCCAGCGCGATCACCGAGGGGATGAAGGTGGCGGCGAGCCACGCGCTCGCGACCGTCATCCCCGACGAGGAGCTGTCGGCCGACTACGTGATCCCGAGCGTCTTCGACCGTTCCGTGGCACCGGCAGTCGCGGCCGCGGTCGCCGAGGCGGCCGTGAAGGACGGCGTCGCGCGCCGGACCGTCTGACGAGTCGCACTCCGGCAAGAGCCGGAAGGTGCGGGCGAGGCGAGCCTCGCCCCTACTCGTACTGCAGCGCTTCCAGGGGGTTGAGCTTCGCGGCCCGGCGCGCCGGCGCGATCGCGGCCACGATCCCGACGACGACCGCGACGACGGCGAGCACGACGAGCTGCCCCCACGGGATCGAGAAGCGGACGTCGAACTCGTCCAGGGCGCGCGTCACGAGCGCCGCCAGGAAGATGCCGAGCGGGACACCGATCGCCGCGCCGATCAGCGCGGTGATCACGCTCTCGTGGCGTACCATCCGGCGCACCTGCCGGCGCGTCATCCCGACCGCGCGCAGCATCCCGAGCTCCCGCGTCCGCTCGAACACCGAGAGCACGAGTGTGTTCACCATCCCGAACAGGCTCACGATCACCGACAGGGCGAGCAGGACGTACAGGAGCGTCAGGAACTGGTTGAACTCGGCGTCCTCCTTGTCGATCCATTCCTGCCGCGTCTGCACCTTCGCGTCCGGGAACCCGGCGGCGGCCTTCTGCAGCTCGGCCTTGGTCGGCTCCGTCGGGCCGCCGGGGACGTTCACGAACGTGTACTGGTTCCGGGGCCGCGAGACGAGTGCGTCGAACGCGTCCGTGGTGACCGAGACGCTGCCGAGGAGCGGGTAGAACGGCGGCGGCTTGTAGATCCCGCGCACGACGGCGGTCGTGCTCGTGTTCTCGCCCGTCCGGATCTGCACCGAGCGGCCGACGGCGAGCCCGTGCTCGTCGGCGAAATCCTCGTCCACGATCGCGCCGTCCTCGCCCAGCTCGGCGAGCGTCGCGTCGGAGCCCTGCACCCAGTCGAAGTTGTAGCCCGCAGCGATCTTGGCCGGGTCGATCCCGGTCAAGTAGCCGCCGTGGCCGTCGATCTCGGCCAGGTCGGAGCGGACGTGCGTGACGAGCTCCGCCGAGGGCGCGGCCGCGACCGCGTCGCCCGCGGCGGCTACGAACGGCGTGTAGCCGTCCTGCGAGGTGACGATGAAGTCGGCGGCGATCTGGTCCTCGATCGCGCCGCGGTTCGACTCCTTCATCCCCTGCGCCAGCGTGGCGACGAAGGAGACGAGCGCGATCCCGATCATCAGCGCGGCGGCGGTCGCCGCCGTCCGGCCCGGGTTGCGGACGGAGTTGCCGCGCGCGAGCTTGCCCGCGGCGCCGCCGAGCGCCGACGCCGGCGCGCCGACGACGCGGGAGAGCGGCCGCACGAGCCGCGACGAGAGCAGCGCCACGCCGAGGAAGAGCAGCAGGACGCCGCCGGCGATCGCGAGCAGCCGGTCGCCGGTGCCGAGGTCGTCCTTGAACATCGCGTAGCCGAGCAGCGCGAGCGAGAGCGCGGTCACCACCACCGCGATGTAGGGGCTGAAGGGCGCGAGCCGCGAGCGCGGGAGCGTCGACCCCTCGCGCACGGCGGCGATCGGCGGCACCTTCGTCGCCCGGATCGCCGGGAAGAGCCCGGCGAGGAGCGTGACGACCACGCCCACGAGCAGCGAGACGACGACGGTGCGCGTCGCGAAGACGGTGTCCGCGAGCGGCAGCTCGAGCTCGAGCGCGCGGAAGAGCGCCTGCAGCCCGTCGGCGAGCAGGAGCCCGAGGAACAGGCCGGCGACGGAAGCGAGCAAGCCGATCACGAGCGCCTCGAGGATCACCGACCCGAGCACCTGCCGGCGCGAGCCGCCGAGCGTGCGGATGGTGGCGAACTCGCGCGTGCGCTGCGCGACCGTGATCGAGAGCGTGTTGAAGATCACGAACGAGCCGACGAACAGCGCGATCGCCGCGAACGCGAGCAGGAAGTAGCGGATGAACTTGGTGAACTCGCTGATCTCGTCCTTCTGCTCCTGGGCCTCCTCGAGCCCCGTCCGCACCTTGGCGCCGGCGGGGAGGATCGGCTCGATGTCGGCGATCAGCTGCGCGGGGGTGACGCCTTCGCGGCCGGCCACCGAGATCGCGTCGAACTCGCCCTCCCGCTCGAGCAGCTGCTGCGCAGTGGCGACGTCGAAGACGGCGAACGTGGCGGCGCCGAGCGTGTCGAGGCTGCCGTACTGGGCGACCCCGACGACCTCGAACGGGCGGCGCGGCTGCAGGGTGGCGATCTCGACCGTGTCGCCGACGGCGTAGTCCTGCTTGTCGGCGGTGCCGGCGTCGATCACGACCTCGCTGCCCGAGGTCGGCCAACGGCCCTCGAGCAGGTTGAGCGGGTTGAAACGGGAGTACGCGGGGGCCGAGTCGATGCCGAAGCCGAGGCTCGGCGAGCCCTGGGTGTCGACCGCCTTCCCCTCCGGCGTCAGGATCTTCGCGTTCGTGTCGTCGTAGACGCCGCCCATCGCCGCCTCCACGCTCGGCAGCGCGCGGATCCGGCCGAGCAGCTCCGCCGGCACGGGCGGGTCGTCGCTCGAGTCGCCCTGGAAGCTGATCTCCGCGCCCTGGCCCGACACGACCACGTCCGTGCCGGCGTAGGACTCGTCGAAGATGGTCGAGAACGCCTTGTCGATCGTGTCCGTGAGGACGTAGGTGCCGCTGATCATCGCGACGCCGAGGACGATCGCGATCATGGTCAGCGCCGTCCGGAACTTGCGCCCGGCGAGGCTGCGCAGCGAGAACCGGATCAACGTGCCCCCGCGGCTACTCGTACTGGAGCGCCTCGAGCGGGTTCAGCTTCGCCGCCCGGCGCGCCGGGAAGATGGCCGCGATCACGCCGACGAGGATCGCGGCGAGCGTGAAGACGACCAGCTGGGGAACGGGCAGCACGAAGTCGATGAAGTCGACGCGCACGATCAGGAGCGCGGCGAGCACGACCCCGAGCACGATCCCGATGGCGCCGCCGATCAGCGCCGTGATCACGCTCTCGTGCCGGATCATCCGCCGCACCTGCCGGCGCGTCATGCCGACGGCGCGCAACATGCCGATCTCCCGCGTCCGCTCGAAGACGGTCAGGACGAGCGTGTTCACGATCCCGAAGAGGCTGACGACGATCGAGAGCGCGAGCAGCACGTAGAGGATGTTGAGGATGCTGCTCAGCCCGGAGATCTGGTTGTCGATGAACGCCTGCCGGTCCTGCGCCTTCGCGTTCGGGAAGTCGGCGAGTGCCTTGTCGAGCTTCGCCTGGTTCGCGTCGCTCTCGCCGCCCTCGATGTTCAGGAACGAGTAGAGGTTGCGCGGGTTCTCGACCTCGGCGTCCCAGGCCTCTGCGGAGATGGTGACCGGGCCGAACGGCGAGCCGCCCGAGGGCGGGTCGAAGACCCCTTTGATCGTGAACGTCCGGGTCTGGCCGTTCGGGAACGTGACGTCGACGGTCGAGCCAGTCCGCAGGTTGTGGTCGTCCGCGTACCCGTCGTCGACGAACGCGCCGTCGTTCCCGAGCGTGGAGAGCACGTCCTGCGAGCCCTCCTTCCAGTCCATCGAGATCACCTGCTGCATGCCCGGGTCGACAGCGGTCGTGAACTCCGTCTTCCCGAAGATGCGGGCCTCGCCCGTGCGGACGTTGCCGACGTCGGTGACGCCGGGCACCTTCGCGGCCGCCTCGGCGGCGTCGGGCGGGATCGGCGAGAAGTTGTTCTGCGCCGTGATCGCGTAGTCGCCGGTGAAGAGGTCGTTGACCGCGCCCTTGAACGTGCTGACGATGCCGGCGGCCAGCGTCGCCACCAGGGTCACGAGCGCCAGGCCGATCATCAGGGCCGCCGCTGTCGAGGCGGTGCGCTGGGTGTTGCGCCGGGCGTTGTCGCGGGCGAGGAAGCCCGCGGCGCCGCCGATCTTGGTCGCCGGCCAGCCGAGCACCTGCGCGAGCGGGCGCACGAGGCGGGACGAGAAGAGCGCCACGCCCAGGAAGATCAGCAGTGCGCCCAGGCCCATCCAGATCAGCACCTGCGTCGTGCCGAGGCCGCTCCCGAAGAGGCCGTAGAGCAGGGCCGCGAAACCGAGCAGGGCCGTGAGCGCGGCGCCGACGCCGCGGAAGCGCGCGAAGCGGCTCTCCGGCAGCGTCGCTCCCTCGCGGACGGC
Source organism: Gaiellaceae bacterium (assembly GCA_035720085.1). Lineage (GTDB taxonomy): Bacteria > Actinomycetota > Thermoleophilia > Gaiellales > Gaiellaceae > Gaiella. The sequence continues at coordinate 2,250 of DASTPC010000002.1, read as the reverse complement.
CGCGATCGGCGGCACGCGCGTGGCGCGCACCGCTGGGCGCAGGCTCGCGAGCAGCGTCACGAGAATGCCGACGAGGAGCGCGATGACGATCGTCCGCGTCTCGAAGACGAGCCCCACGTTCGGGAGGGTGAACCCGACCGCGTCGAACAGCGAGAAGAGGCCCTTGGCGAGCAGGAGCCCGAGGAACAGCCCGATCACGGAGGCGACCACGCCAACGACCAGCGCCTCGAGGACGATGGAGCCGAGCACCTGGCGGCGCGAGGCCCCGAGCGTCCGCAGGGTCGCGAACTCGCGCGTGCGCTGGGCGATCGTGATCGAGAGCGAGTTGGCGATCACGAAGGAGCCGACGAAGAGCGCGATGCCGCCGAAGGCGAGCAGGAAGCCGCGCAGGAAGGTGATGAACTCGTTCGTGTCGGCGGCGTCCTCGCTGGCCTGCTCGCTACCCGTACGCGCCTGCGTGCCGGGCGGGAGCGCCTCTTGCACCTGGCCGAGCAGCTGCTGGTCGGTGACGCCCGGCTTGGCGGCGAGCGCGATCTCGTCGAGCTGCCCCTCCTTGCGGAACAGGCGCTGCGCGGTCGGCAGGTCGAAGCCGGCGAGGGTCGCGCCGCCGATCGAGAGCCCCCCGGAGCCGAACTCGACCAGGCCCGAGATCCGCAGCCGCTGCACCGGGCCCTCGACCTGGACGCCGATCTCGTCGCCGATCGCGAAGTCCTTCTTGTCGGCGACGCCCGTGTCGATCACAACCTCGTCCGGGCCCGGCCACGTGCCCTCGACGAGCGTGAGCGGGTTGAACCGCGAGTCGCCGTTGGCGATCGAGAAGCCGAGGTTCGGCGCGCCGCCGAAGACGATCGCGTCGCCGTCCTTGTCGATCAGCGAGGTCGAGTCGCTGTCGACGCTGCCCTCCGCCTCGGCGACGTCGGGCAGGTCGCGCAGGGTGGGCAGCAGCGATTCGTTGAAGGTCGGCGCCTCCACCCCGCTCCCGTCCGAGAGGTCGAAGGCGGACTTGCCGGTGACGACGACGTTCGAGCCCTGGCGCACGTCGGTGAAGATCGTGTCGAAGGCCTTGTCGATCGAGTCCGTGAGGACGAAGGTGCCGCTGACCATCGCGACGCCGAGCACGATCGCGAGCGACGTCAGGACCGTGCGCAGCTTGCGGGTGAGCAGCCCGCCGAAGGTGAAGCGGATCATTCCGCGCCGATCTCCTCCATGGCCTCGACGATCTCATGGGTGCTGGCGCCGCGCGACTCGCGCACGATCAGGCCGTCGGCGAGGAAGAGCACGCGGTCGGCGATCGCGGCGGCGCGCGGTTCGTGGGTGACCATCACGATCGTCTGGCCGAGGTCCTTGACGGAGTGGCGCAGCAGCTCGAGGATCTCGCCGCCGGTCTTCGAGTCGAGGTTGCCCGTCGGCTCGTCGGCGAAGAGCACGGTCGGCCGCGAGACGAGCGCGCGCGCGAGCGCGACGCGCTGCTGCTGCCCGCCCGAGAGCTCCGCCGGCCGGTGGCTGAGGCGGTCCTGCAGCCCCACGGAGCGGATCAGCTCCGTGAACCACTCCGGTTCGGCCTTCTCGCCCGCGATCGAGAGCGGCAGCTTGATGTTCTCCTCCGCGTCGAGCATGGGAAGCAGGTTGAAGAACTGGAAGACGAAGCCGATGTGCTGGCGGCGCAGCTTCGTCAGGTCGTTGTCGTCCAGCGAGGTGATCTCGATGCCGCCGATCGAGACCGTGCCGGAGGTCGGCTTGTCGAGGCCCGCGAGGATGTGCATCAGCGTCGACTTGCCGGAGCCGGAGGGGCCCATCACGGCGGTCAGCTGTCCGCCCGGCACGTCGACCGAGACACCGCGTAGCGCGTCGACGGCCGTGTCGCCCGCGCCGTAGCGGCGCGTCAGGTCGGCCGCCACCACAACGGCGCCGTTGGTCAATCCGTTCTGCATCGTCTCTCCTCGTCGGGTCGCCTCGAGCCAGGCTGCCCGAGGGGGCGGTCGGGCGCAGTGCGGCTAACCGTACACGTCTGCGAGGGCCCGGTCGCGCGGCCCCCGGACCGCGTCGGTCAGCCGCGAAGCTCGCGCGAGACGCGGCCGAGCACGTCGCCGAGGATGCCGACGATCTCGTCGATCTCGGCCTCGCCGGCGATCAAGGGGGGCGAGATCTGGACGACGGGGTCGCCCCGGTCGTCGGTGCGGCAGATCAGGCCCGCCTCGAGCAGCGCCGGCGAGAGCACGCCGCGCAGCAGCCGCTCGCACTCGTCGTCGG
>DASTPC010000001.1:0-8477 GCA_035720085.1 Gaiellaceae bacterium | reverse complement strand
GCCTCCTCCAGCCGCCCCTCGCGCGCGCAGAGCGCAGCCCACCCCTCGAGGTACTCGCACAGGAAGTGCCCGCTGCCGATCGCGCGGGCGAGCCGGATCGCGGTGTCGAACGCCGTCGTCGCGGCGCGCACGAAGCCGAGGTCGGCGAGCGCCGTGGCGGCGTTCCCCGTGTTGGCGAGCACCCCCGGCCAGTCACCCAGCTCGCCGGCGTGCTCGAGCGCGGCGGCGTAGCAGGCGAGCGCGTCGCGCGGGCGGCCCTGGCGCCGGAGGAGCTCCCCCGTGTTGCCGACGATCGCGCCGGCGGCGAGGTGGTAGCCGATCCGCCCGGCCGCCTCGAGCGCCTCCGTTGCCAGCCGGAGCGCGTCCGCGTACCGCCCGTGGTCTGCATAGAGCCCGGCGAGGTCGTTGGCCGCGTGCACGACGCCGCGCTCGTTGCCGTGACGCCGCGCGAGCCGGAGCGCCCGCAGGAACGACCGCTCGGCCGGCTCGAAGGCGCCGCGATGCCAGTGGACGAGGCCGAGCTGCTCCACCGCCATCGTCGCCGCCGTCCAGTCGCGCAGCTGCTCGGCGAGAGCCAGCTGCCTGGTCGACAGCTCCAGCGAGCGGACGTGATCCGACTGCTCCCATGCAGTCAGCGCCAGGTACTCGAGCACCCGAACGGCCCCGGCGTCGTCACCGGCGGCCTCGAACGCCGCAAGGGCGTGCTCGAGCAGCGACTCCGCCGCCCGGAACGACTGGGTGTACGCGAGCAGATGGCCGAGTGAGGCGCGCGCGCGGGCAGCGGCCAGCGTGTCGCCCGTCTCCTCGGCGAGCCCGACCGCGTCGCGGAAGGCCTCCTCGGCGGCAGGGAACGCGCCCACCAGCTGCCGCACCTCCCCGAGCGCGCGGAGCGCCTCGGCTCGGCCGGCTCCTTCCTCGACGTCGGCCAGCCGGGCGTAGTGCTCGAGCGCGGCCGTGTTGTTGTACGCCGCGCGAGCCGCGTCGCCCGCGAGCCGGAGGTAGAGCCGCTGCTTGGCGACGAGCCGGGTGCGCGAGAAGTGGTGCGCGAGCGTGTCGACGAGCTCGTCCAGGCGGTCGGCGTACACCGCCTCCAGATGGCTGCCGACGCGCTCGTGGAGCGTCTCCCGCAGGGCGTGCGTCAGGCCCTCGTAGGCCACCTCGCGCACGATCCCGTGCCGGAACGCGTGCGCGTCGTCGGGCGGGGGCACGACGCGGATCGTGAGGCCGGCTCCCGCGAGCGCGTCGAGCCTGCCCACGACGGCGGCCGGCTCGCCGAGCTCCGGGCACGAGCCCCAGAGCCACGCGTCGGGGAAGCGGTCGCCGGCGACGCTCGCCGCGCGCAGCGTGGTCGCGTCCGCGCCCGCGAGCCCGTCCAGGCGGGCCGTGACGACCTGGCGCAGGCTCTCCGGCACCTCACCGGCGGCCTCCCCGCCGGCGAGCAGGCGGGCCGTCTCCTCGACGAAGAGCGGATTGCCGCCGCAGCGGGCGACGACGGCGGCGACGTGCGCCGGGTCGCCGTCTCCGGCGGTCGCGAGCCTGGCCCGCGCCAGCTCCGCGGCGGCGTCCGCCGGCAGCGGCCCCAGCTCGAGCTCGGCGGCGTGACGCAGCCGGCGCACCCCTGCGAGCGCGTCGAGCGGCGCGCGCGAGAGCACGAGCAGGAGCAGCGGCAGCCCGCGGGCCGCGCGGGCGACCGCGGCGAGGAGCGCGGCGGACGGCGGGTCGAGCCACTGGCAGTCGTCGAGCACGACGAGGAGCGGCCGCTGGGCGCAGGAGCGGCGGACGCACTCGAGCAGCAGCGCGTCGAGCAGGCCGGCCCGGAGCTGCGGGTCGAGCGCGCCCGTCAGCTCGTTGTCGGCTAGCTGCAGCCGCACGGCGGGCCCGAGGAGCGGCGCTCGCTGCACGAGATCGGGGCCGAGCCGGCGCAGCCCTTCCACGAGCGACTCACGCTCGGCCCGGACGGCGCCCCGCTCGACACCCAGCAGACGCCGGAACGGCTGCTGCCAGACGAGGTAGGCGGTCAGCGTGCCGTGCGAGACGCACGCCCCGCGCAGCGGTCGGAATCCCAGCCGCTCGGCGCGCTCCGCGACGGCGGCGGCCAGCCGGGACTTGCCGATGCCCGCCTCGCCGTGCAGGGCGAGCAGCGCGCCCTCGCCGCGCCGCGCGCGCTCGGCGAGCCCGAGGACGAGCGCCAGCTCGTCCTCGCGGCCGAGGAGCGGCGCCTCGGCGGCTCGCGAGCGCACCGGCCGCCGGCGGGTGCGGCGCTCGCCTTCGAGCCGGAAGGGCCGCTCGAGGGCCGACTTGCCCTTCAGGCGGAGCGCGCGCGCCCGTGCCAGCCGGAAGCGCTCGGCCGCGAGCGGCGTCGCGGCCGACGCGGCGACGAGCGTCGTGCCCGGGGCGGCGGCCGCCTTCAGCCGGGCGGCGAGGTTGACGGCGTCGCCGACGGCGGCGTACTCGCGGCGGCGCTCGCAGCCGACGTGGCCGCAGAAGGCGAGGCCGCTCGCCACGCCTGCGCGGGCTCCGTCGCCGCCGAGGCCGACGAGCCGGCCGGCCAGCAACAAAGCGCGGGGCTCGTCGTCCTCGTGCGCGACCGGGGCGCCGAGCAGCGCGACGACGGTGGCGCCCTTGTCGGCCAGGTCGATCTGGCGCAGGTGCGCCCCCGCCTCCTCGGCCGCGTCGATCGCTGCGAGTGCGTAGCGCTGCAGCGCCGCTGGGCGGGCACCGTCGCCGTCGAAGCTTGCAAACACGGCGGTGACGCGACGGTGCTCGTCCACGAAGGCTCCATGCCCGGCCCGGACGCGCGCCGCGACGGCCGGGTGCACGAAGGCAGCGAGCGCCCGGCTCGTGCGCTGGGGCGCGACCGGCGCCTGCTGCGGCGGGCCGACGTGCTCGTGGCTCCCCCCTGCGGCCGAGGGGTGAACGACCACCTCGCCGGGGGACGCCCGGCGCTCGGCGGCGACCGCCCACTCGACGGCCGGGCCTGCGGCGACATGCTCCAGCCTGCGCGCCGGGTCGCCGACGATCGCCGTCGACACGCGGCCGTGCGCCACGCCCGCCTTGAACGAGAGCCGGAACGGACCCGCCTCGGTCTCGACGAGCGCGAGCCGCCGCATCGTCTGCTGCAGCTCCAGCGCGCACGCCCGGCAGCCGGCCGCGCTCGAACCCGGAAAGAGCACGAGCAGCGCGTCGCCGGCGAACTTCCAGACCTCGCCGCCGTGCGCCTCGACCAGGTCGACGAGCGGCTCGAACGTCGTGTTCAGGATCCCGCTCAGCCGCTCCGTCCCGCGCGTCCCGTGACGTCCGAGCGCCTCGCTGAGCGGGGTGAAGCCCGAGACGTCGGCGAAGAGGACGGAGCTCTCGAACGCGTCCTCGGTGCCGATCGCGTCTCCGCCCGCGCGCAGGCGGCCCGCCACCCGGCGGGGCACGTACGCGAGCAGCTGCTGCGGCTCCGCCGGCATCGGCCCCTCCGCCGTTTGTGCTGGTTCTCACGAAGGTCTAGCATCCGAAGGCGATCCGGGCGAGACCATCGAGAGGGGGACTCAATGAGCCGATCTCGCTCCATTCGCATCGCCCTCGCCGCCGTCGTGGTCGCCGCGTCGGTGCTCGCAGCCGGCACGGCGCTCGCGGGCTGGCGCGGCCTCAACGACCTCAACTACGACGACCGCGGCCGCGTCTGCCGCGACGGCATGGAGTTCGCGCTCGCGAACCTCGGCCCGAGCGTCGCCAGCGTGACGGTGCTCGAGACCGACGCGGGGGGCACCAACGTGATCCGCACGATCGTGCCGACCACGCCGCTGGCGCAGCTCGTCTTCAACCCGGTGCCCGAGCTGTCGTCGCAGTTCGCCGACTACAACTACTCCGGCATCTTCCAGCTCCGCTTCCCGGTGACGCTCGCCCCCGGGACGTACCTGAGCGTCGAGTTCAGCGGCGGCTCGGGGGTCAACGGCGGGACCGTCGACCAGGTCACCGACTGCAAGCTCGATCCCGGTTTCCTCGGCTTTCCCGGCCCTGTGGGCGAGCCGCCGAACGTGAACGCGTCAGTCCCAGGGGAGGTCGTGCCCGTACGATTCCTCGCCGCCGGCGTCACGAGCCCGGCCGACGTCGTCGTCTCGGTGTCGTCGATCCCGTGCTCCGCAGGTGACCCGCCGCTCGACGAGGACACCGTCCCGGCCGTGGGGCAGCTGCGCCGCTTCGGCGCCGGCGTGGCGTTCGCGTTCGCGTGGCAGACGGACCCGGCCTGGACCGGCTGCAAGCAGCTGTCGTTCCGGACGCCGCTCGACGGCCTCGTCCACCGGCTGAACTTCAACTTCGGCTAATCCCCGGGCGGAGGGCCGCGGCGCGCGCCGCGGCCCTCGCGCCAGGGAAGTCGCTAGCCTGGGGCCGTGGCCGCCCAGGTGCGCAGGACGAAGATCGTCGCCACGATCGGCCCCGCGTCCGGGGACATGGCCGTGCTCGAGGCCTTGATCGAGGCCGGGATGGACGGCGCCCGGCTGAACATGTCGCACGGCACGCCCGAGGACCACGCCACCCTCGCCCGGCGGGTCCGCGCCGCGCACGACGGCCGCCGGCCGGTCGCCCTGATCGCCGACCTGCAAGGGCCGAAGCTCCGCGTCGGCGACCTGGCGGAGACCGTTGAGCTGGAGCGGGGTGGGTCAGTCGTGATCGCCGGCGAGGACGCCGCTCGCGACGGCGACCTGCCGATCAGCCCCGCCGTGCTCGGCTCCGTGCTGCAGCCCGGCAACGACGTCCTGATCGACGACGGCCACGTGCGGCTGCGCGTCGAGGCCGTCGAGCGGGGGCGCGCGCGCTGTCAGGTCGTCGTCGGCGGCCCCGTCTCCTCGCACAAGGGCGTCAACCGGCCCGGCGTGCCGCTGCCGATCCCGTCGCTGACGCGGAAGGACCTCGACGACCTCGAGCTCGCGGTGGAGCTCGGCGCCGACTTCGTCGCGCTCTCGTTCGTCCGCTCGGCGTCCGACGTCCGCGCGCTGCGGACGCTGATCGAGGCGTCCGGCTCGCACGCCTACGTGATCGCGAAGATCGAGAAGGCGGAGGCGGTGGCAGCCCTCGACGAGATCCTCGCCGAGGCGCACGGCGTCATGGTCGCGCGCGGCGACCTCGGCGTCGAGATCGGCGTCGCCGAGGTGCCGCTGCTCCAGAAGCGAATCATCGCCAAGGCGCTCGAGCGCGGGAAGCCGGTGATCACCGCCACGCAGATGCTCGAGACGATGATGCACCTGCCCGAGCCCACCCGCGCGGAGGCCTCCGACGTCGCCAACGCGATCCTGGACGGCACGTCGGCGCTGATGCTCTCGGGGGAGACGGCGGTCGGGGACTACCCCGTCGAGGCCGTGCAGACGATGGACCGCATCGCGCTCGCCGTCGAGCCGAGCCTCGGCTACCGCCACGAGATCCCGAGCGCCGACGAGGAGCCGACGATCGGGCAGGCGATGTCGAACGCCGCCTGCGACATCGCGGAGGCGCTCTCGGCGAAGGCGATCCTGGTGCCGACGTTCACCGGCCGGACGGCGTCGGCCGTCGCCCGGCTGCGCCCGCGGCGGCCGATCATCGCGATCACGCACGACGACGACTCGCTCCGGCGCATGGCCCTCGAATGGGGCGTCACCCCGCTCGAGATCCCAGAGACGGACGACGTGGAGGACCTCTGGGTGCGCTCGCTCGACGTCGCGCGCCGCAGCGGCCTCGTCGAGGCCGGCGATCGCGTCGTGATCACGGCCGGCACGGCCGTCAACATCGCGGGCACGACGAACGTCATCAAAGTAGACGTGGCCTGAGCGGCGTGGAGGCGAGATGGAGGCGGTGAACCTCGGCAGCACGGGCCTGCGTGTCTCGCGCCTGTGCCTCGGGATGATGAGCTTCGGCAAGCACGAGAGCCGCGAGTGGGCGATCGACGAGTCAGCCGCCGAGCCGATCGTCCGGCGCGCCGTCGAGGGCGGGATCATCATCTTCGACACCGCCGACGTCTACAACGGCGGCGAGAGCGAGGTCGTCACCGGCCGGCTGCTCAGCAGGCTCTTCGGCATGCGGGAGGAGTACGTCGTCGCGACGAAGGTGCGCGGGTCGACGATGCCGGGCGAGAACGGCCGGGGCCTCTCGCGGAAGCACGTGCTCGCCTCGATCGACGCGTCGCTCCAGCGGCTGCAGCTCGACTACGTCGACCTCTACCAGATCCATCGCTGGGACGACGCGACGCCGATCGAGGAGACGATGGATGTGCTGCACGACGTCGTCCGGGCCGGCAAGGCCCGCTACATCGGCGCCAGCAGCATGTACGCCTGGCAGTTCGCCAAGGCGCAGCGCGTGGCGCCGACGCCCTTCGTCTCGATGCAGAACCACTACAACCTGGTCTACCGCGAGGAGGAGCGGGAGATGATCCCGCAGTGCCTCGACCAGGGCGTCGGCGTGCTCCCGTGGAGCCCCCTCGCCCGCGGGCTCCTCGCCGGGACGCGGACGGCGTCCGGCGAGCGGCTGACGCCGCGCTCCAACACGGACCCCTTCCTCGACAGGTTGTACCGGCCCGACCTCGACTTCCCGGTCGTCGACCGCCTCGCCGAGGTCGCGTCCGCGCGCGGCGTCCCGCCCGCACAGGTGGCGCTGGCCTGGCTCCTGCACAGGCCCGGCGTGACGGCGCCGATCGTCGGCGCGACGAAGCTCGGGCACGTCGAGGACGCGCTCGCGGCCGAGGCCCTCTCCCTGAGCGACGACGAGCTCGCGCGGCTCGAGGAGCCGTACGTCCCCCATCCGGTCTCGGGGATCGACCTCTAGCCGCATTCGCGGGCCGGCTGCCGCGCCGAGAAACGCGGTCGGGGTCTGCACAGGTGTGCAGATCCCGACCTTGCGCCTTGAGGAGGTTCTTGCGGCGGCCGGAGGCCGACGCCTTCAGGGATGTTTGCGCGGTCGGGGTCTGCACAGGTGTGCAGATCCCGACCTTGCGCCAAAGGACGGCTAGCCGTACCGAATCGGGCGAAGGGCAGTGATACATGGAGTGGATGGACGTCCGTCTGCTCGGGCCGTTCGAGGCTTACGCCGACGGGCGGCCGCTGCCGCTCGGCGGGCGCAAGCAGCGCGCCCTCCTGGCGCTGCTCGCCCTGCACGGTGGGCGCACGCTCTCGACCGCGCGGCTCGTCGAGGAGCTGTGGGGCGAGGACGCGCCGGAGACGGCGGCGAAGATGGTCCAGATCTACGTCTCGCAGCTGCGAAAGGCGCTGCCGCCGGACACGCTGGTGACCAGGCCGCCCGGGTATCTGCTCCGGGTGAACGGCGAGTCGGTCGACGTCGCGCGCAGCGAGCGGCTGCTCGCCGCGGGGCGCGAGGCGCTCGCGCGCGGCGAGCCCCAGGAGGCGGCCGGGTCGCTCCGCGCCGCGCTCGAGCTCTGGCGCGGCCCGTCGCTGGCGGAGTTCGCCGCCGAGCCGTTCGCCCGCGCCGAGATCCCCCGGCTCGAGGAGCTGCACGCCGCGACGGTGGAGGAGCGCCTCGAGGCCGACCTCGCGCTCGGGCGGCACGCCGAGGTCGCGGGCGAGCTGGAGGCGCTCGCCGCGCGGCACCCGTTGCGGGAGCGCCTGCAGCGGCAGCTCCTGCTCGCCCTCTACCGGTGCGGCAGGCAGGCCGAGGCGCTCGCCGCCTACCAGGCTCACCGGCGCCTGCTCGACGAGGAGCTCGGGCTGGAGCCCTCTGCCGCGCTGAGGGAGCTCGAGCGGCGGATCCTGCGTCAGGACCCGGCGCTCGAGGCGCCGGCGAGGTCCGAGCACGCCCGCGACGCCGCAGCGGCCGCCGCGCCGTCCAGGTTCGTCGGGAGAGACTCCGAGCTCGACGTCCTGCATGGCGCGCTGGAGGCGGCCGCAGCCGGCTCGCGCCGGCTCGTGGTCGTGAGCGGGGAGGCCGGAGTGGGGAAGTCGGCGCTCGTGGATGCCTTCCTCGCCGAGGCCGGCCGGGAGAACGGCCTGCTCGTGGCGCGCGGGCAGGCGGTCGAGCAGGGGGGCGCCGGCGAGGCGTACCTGCCCGTGCTCGACGCGCTCGGGCGCCTGGCGCGGACCGCCGACGGAGAGGTGCTGCCGCTCCTCCGGCGGCGGGCGCCGACCTGGCTCGCGGAGCTGCCGCGGCTCGTCGGCTCGGCCGACGTCGAGGCGCTGCAGCAGCGGACGCTCGGCGCCACGCGCGAGCGGATGCTGCGCGAGATGCTGGAGGCGCTCGAGGAGCTCACCTCCGAGCGGCCGCTCGTGCTCGTGCTCGAGGACCTCCAGTGGGGGGATCCCTCGACGGTCGACCTGCTCGGGGCGCTCGCGCGGCGCGACGAGCCCGCCCGGCTGCTCGTCGTCGGCACCTATCGGCCGGAGGAGAGCGCGCGCGCCGCGAGCGCGGTCGAGGAGTCTGCGCAGGAGCTCCGCCTCCGCGGCCGCTGCATCGAGCTGCGCCTGGGGCCGCTCGGCGGGCCGGCGGTAGCGGCCCTGGTCGCCGCGCGCGCG